>NZ_BAAHXV010000017.1:0-100697 GCF_054657895.1 Desulfatiferula olefinivorans
TTTTTTTTCTGTTTGAACATATAAACGTCACATCAAGACGGCGTCACGGCGCATCACGGATCTGTCCGAGGTAAGGGGGGGACGGATTTTCGCCTGACCTTCAAACGTCTTGTTTTGAAACGAGAAGGATACCAAACGGTTGCGCAGCCATGGTTTTGCATATCTGCACGTCATGGCGAGGCGGTATGGATGTGGTTTAGGGCATGCATTTGTCTTACACCCGTTGTGTTTGTTATTTTTCTTGTTTCAGGAGCGGCATGGCCCCGGTATTTATCCAATCGGTTTCAACCCTATCCTGTCAGACCAGCCTCGGTGATTCGACGTGCCGACGGCCTTTGTCATTCAAGATCAATTCAACCGTCCGGTACCGCTTGTTGGGATGCTTTGTGTGTTCATCGGCCCTGTTGCCCGATCGTCACAAGGCGCCTGGCGCTTTATTCCCGGATGAAGAACCGTTCAGAACTTTAGACAAGCCTAATACCTTTCCATACGATTCATATCCTCAATAAACTGAATGAAGCTGACTCCGGGAATAAAGCGGCGGGCGTCTTAGACGCCCGGCCGTCCGGATGCATTTGCCCATGGGTCCGGCATGACGGTTCTGCAGGATTGTCATGTCAAATACGATGATTCTCCTTCGCTTCGTTGGAATATGTTTTGATAAACTCGGCCAAATCCTTTATGATATGCGGATTTGATCGGGTACGGGGCCGGGCGTCGGGTCTTGCACCGATGTGATTCGGGACACAGGGTATGAATGAAACACAAACACTTCCCATGATCCAGGTTGTCAACGAGCGTTTAGACGGCCTCCCTTCCTCTCTGACGGTTGAGGGGCTCTGCGGCTCTGCGTCAGGTCTTGTTGTCAACCGCGTTCAACGGGCCGCCAACCGACTTTTTGTGGTTGTGGTTCCCACCCGCAAGCATGTTGAACACATGGCCCACGATCTGGCTTTTTTTGATCAGACGGGACGCATCGCCTGGGAGTATTTCCCTTCATACAACCTCCTTCCCTTCAAATCCCTGTCGTATCATTCCGATACCGTTTCACAGCGTATACGGGTGCTCAGTCTTCTGAGTATGGGACAGTCCATACCGTTTCTGATCACCACGCCTGAAACCCTGATCCAGCGCATGATGCCGAGGAAAGAGCTGGCCGACTTCACCGATATTATCATGGTCAACGAGGAACTCGATCTGGACGCATTGGTGTCCAAATTCATTGCAGGCGGTTACACGCGCACCACGCTGGTTGAAGAACCCGGTGATTTTTCCATTCGCGGTGGAATTCTCGATTTCTTTTCTCCCATGTACGCCCATCCCGTCCGGGTTGAACTGTTCGGGGATCTGGTCGAGTCGCTGCGTTTTTTTTCAGTTGCCACCCAGCGCAAAACCGATCCGCTGGCCGAGGCCCTGATCGTTCCGGCCAAGGAGGCGATTCTCGAGCCTTCGCGCATCGACGACATTCTCAATCGGGTTCGCAAACAAAGCGCCGTTTCCGGTGTGCCGGTGTCGAAGATCAGGCATATCGTCGAGAGAATCAAAGGGGACACGGGCGCCTCGGAGGTCGAAAACCTTCTGCCCCTTGTTTATTCACATCTGGACACCTTTTTCGACTATGTGCCGTCTCAGGCCGTTTACGTGCTGAGTGATCCGGATGAAATCAGACATCAAATCGAGGAGTTTCGCGACAAGGCCCTTGAAAATTACGAGAAAGCAAGAAGTGAAAAGAAATTGTGCGTCCATCCGGACGACCTGTACCTGACCGGTGAGAATGTCGCTGAGCGTCTGGCCGCCTGCCGGACACTCTCACTTTGTGAGGCCTCCTTTCAGAAGGGAAGGCCGGACCGTTTTTTCTGCTCGATTGAGCAGAATACAACGGTTGCGGCCGAACTTCGGCACCGTCACGGCCAGGAGCACTTCCTGCTCCCTCTGGTCGAATGGATCAGAGACAAAAAACAGCGGGGGCAAAGCGTTTTGATCGTGTGCAGTACCCGCTCCCAGGCCGGTCGGCTCAAGCAGCTTCTTTCCCCCTATGGTCTTTCTCCCGATATGTATGATCCTGCCCCGGACTGGGCCAGGCATCCCGGCCAGGTGTTTATCTGCATCGGCCGTGTCTCCACGGGGTTTGTCTGGCCGGATCAGGGTCTGGCCCTGATTACCGAAGATGAAATTTTCGGTTTGAAGCGACGTATCGCACGCAGTGTCTCATCCCGTCAGGGCGGCAAGGAACTGTTTACATTCAGCGAATTGAAGGAAGGGGATATCGTCGTTCATGCCGATCACGGGATTGGCCGTTATGTCGGTCTTGAAAAAATAAGCCTCAATGGTCTGACCAATGATTTTCTCCACATTGCCTACCGGGACGACGACAAGCTTTACCTGCCGGTCGAACGCATGGGGGTTATCCAGAAATACATCGGCGTGGAAGGGTATCAGCCCATTTTGGACAAAATGGGAGGGAAGACCTGGGACAGGGTCAAGGACAAGGCCCGAAAAGATGTCGAGAAAATGGCCGGGGATCTCCTGAAGCTTTATGCCGAGCGCAAGGTGGTCAAGGGGCACGCGTTCGCGGAGGCAGACACGTATTACAAGGATTTTGAAACCGGTTTCGAATACGAGGAAACGCCCGGTCAGATTGCGGCCATCGATGATGTTCTCGCCGACATGGAGGCCGATACGCCCATGGACCGTCTGGTTTGCGGCGATGTGGGCTACGGCAAAACGGAGGTGGCTCTTCGTGCCGCCTTCAAGGCCGTGCATGACGGCAAGCAGGTGGCGGTACTGGTTCCAACCACGGTGCTGGCCGAACAGCATTTAAAATCCTTTTCCGATCGTTTCGCCCAATATCCCGTCCGGGTTGAAAGCCTGAGCCGGTTCAAGACCCGGACCCGGCAGAAGGACATCGTTGAAGATCTGGCCCAGGGCAAGGTCGATGTGATTGTCGGAACCCATCGCCTGCTGTCCGAGGATATAAGGTTCCGGGATCTGGGACTGGTGGTCATTGATGAGGAACAGCGATTTGGTGTCAAACACAAGGAAAAGCTGAAAAAAATCAGAAACTCGGTGGACGTGCTGACCCTGACGGCCACGCCCATCCCACGGACCCTGCACCTGTCCCTGACGGGCATGCGGGACATCAGCGTGATTTCAACGCCGCCCGAACAACGTCAGGCCATTATCACCTATGTGGCCGAATTTGACGATATGATCGTCACCGAGGCGATCCGCAAAGAGCTGGCGCGCAAGGGCCAGATTTTTTTTGTGCACAACAATATTAAGACCATCGAGAAACTCGATCAGCATCTGAAAACCCTGGTTCCGGAGGTCCGAACGGCCATTGCCCACGGTCAGATGAAAGAGACGGACCTTGAAAGGGTCATGATGCATTTCGTCAATCGCGAGGTGGACATGCTGGTCTGCACGACGATTATCGAGTCCGGCCTGGACATTCCGGCCGCCAACACCATGTTCATCAACCGGGCGGATCGTTTCGGGCTTTCCCAGCTGTATCAGCTCAGGGGACGGATCGGGCGCAGTGACGAACAGGCCTTCGCCTATCTGTTTATCCCCGAGGAGAGCGCCGTCTCCCGGGATGCTCGCAAACGCATGCGGGTGCTTATGGAGCACAGTGACCTGGGGGCGGGGTTCCAGATCGCCATGAGTGATCTTCAGATCCGCGGCGGCGGGGCGGCCCTTGGCGCCTCCCAGTCCGGACATATCGCTGCGGTGGGTTATGAAATGTTTCTCCAGCTGATGGAGAACGCCATCTCAGATATCAAAGGCGAACCGGCGGTCGAGGCCCTGGAGCCGGAAATCAACGTGGGGCTTTCGGCATTTCTGCCCGAGGATTACATCCCTGCCATTGATCAGCGTCTTAGCGTCTATCGGAGGCTTGCCGGATTCACTGAGTTGAAGGATGTCGCCGATATCAAGGAAGAGCTGATCGACCGATATGGGGACATGCCCGAAGAGGCCCAGAACGTACTGCTTAAAATCATGCTCAAGATTATGGCGGTCAAGGCGGGCATCAAGCGGATGGACATCAGCGGCAGCCAGTTGATTGTCGCGTTTTCCGCCGTTCATCAGAAAACCCCCCACGGGGTGATCGATATGATCGCGGCGGAGCCGGAACTCTATGAGCTGAGCCGGGACGGCGTGCTGAAAGTCAGGCTGCCCAAGGGCAGGATTCATGGGCTGGTGGCCCATTCGAAAAAGATCTTGAAAGAAATCGCTCAACATGTTAACGGCTGATGGGCTTGATTTTCAGGTTGTCTTCGCGTTCAAAGCCGCGTCGTTCCCTCCCCATGACCGTGAAAGGACGAAAAACGTGAAAGAAAAAAACATGGCCCGGCCGCGCTTGCTTCAGGCGCTGCTTCTGATGCTTGTTATCATCACCGCCTGTCGTGAACGGGAAGGGCTTTTTGAATATCAGCCGCTGATTTCTTCCGGTCGGACGGTGATCACGGTCAACGACTATCTGAAGGCTCTGGAAGTGACCAAGACGGCCTACCCCCATGCGCTGATTGTAAAAAACGAGGCGTTCAAGACCATCAAGACCCGGCTTTTGTCCCAGCTGATCGAGGAGCTGGTGATCATGAAATCCGCCGAGGAGAAACAGATTACGGTCAGTGATACCGAATTCAAGGCCGAAGTCGAGGCCATCAAAAAGGATTATCCCGAAGGCGTTTTCGAGGAAATGTTCATTGAAAACGCCATGACCGAGCGTCTGTGGGAGACCCGGCTCAGGCAGCGGATGCTTATGGAAAAGGTTCTCGAGGCCGAACTCGACGGGGGGATTTCCGTCAGCCCCGAAGATATGACCCGGTATTATGAGGAAAACGCCGCCGTGATCGAGGAGGAATTCGATCACGGTCAGGACGAGGCCGAGGTCTATGACCGCATCCTCAAGCGTATGAAGCTCGAAAAGAAACAGGCCGCCTATCAGGCCTGGATCGATCGAAAGAAGTCTGATTATTCGATTGAAGTTAATCAGAAAATATGGGAAAAGATACTTGATTTATGACGGTATCGCCGCCCTGCCGGTGAACGGGCGGGGCGCTGTGCATACAATGCAAGGAAGGTGTGACGTGGGAAAAACAAACTGTCGGGCGGGCCGTCCGTCTCTGATCATGGCCGTGTTTTTCGTGTTTTTCACGGTGTGTCCGACCCTGTCCTATTCGGTGGACAGGGAGGTGGTGGATCGCATCGTGGCCATTGTCAATGATGAATTGATCACCTATACCATGCTCACCGAGGCGTTTAAACCCTTTGAAAAAAAGATTCGGGAAAGAAACTATTCGCTCGAGCAGGAGATCGAAATCCGGTACAAGCTTCGCAACAATCTGATCCAGCAGCTGATCGACCAGCAGCTGACCGAGCAGGAGATGCGGCGGTCAAAGATCGAGGTCAGTGAGGAGGAGATCAGCCTTTATATCGAACGGATCAAGGAACGCAACGGGTTTACGGAAGAAGACCTTCGCAAGATGCTTGAAACGGAAGGGGTTTCCATCGCTCAGTACCGGAAGGAGATCAGGAATCTGCTGCTCCGGAACAAGCTGATTCAATATGAGATCAATTCGAAAATCGTCATCACCCGGGAAGACATCGAGGATTATTACAACGCCAACAAAGACGAGTTCGGGGACAAGCCCCTGGACGAGGTGTCGTCGCTGATCATGGACACGCTTTTTCAGAAGCAGGCGGATGAAAAATTCAGTCGGTGGATTTCGGCCCTGAGGGAACAATCTCAAATCAAGATCATACAGTAAGACAGGTAAGGTTATGGAGAACATGGATCATCAGCCGGAGCCGACGACCGGAGCCGGTTTGTCCGAAATGTCATTCGGAGCCTATCTGAAAAAAGCAAGACTTGACAAAGGGCTCAGCATCGAAGACATCATGGACCACACGCGGATTTCCAAGTTTGTGATTCAGCAGATTGAAGCGGAAAATCGGGAAAAGCTCCCCGAGGACGTTTTTCTTAAAGGGTTTCTCAAGGCCTATGCGGAAGCGGTGGAGGTGGATCCCTTCGATGTGCTGGAACGATACAGGGCGGCGCGCGGCGTAAACGAGGCCCAGGGGGCTGTTCCGGCCCGGGATAAAACGTCGCTCCCGTCGAATGCACCGGTGAAAATGATTGCGGCCGTGGCGATCATTTTGATCCTGTCGGTGCTGATCATGGTGGTCGCCGCCGTTCGGAAGACGGAGCCGCCGGATGCCGGGTCGAGGGTGGTAACGACAGCCGATGAGACCCGGACATCGGAGCCCGCCCGCACGACGGAGCGTGCACCGGGTGAAGCGACGGTCCCGCCGGCAGCGGGTCTGCATCTTGAAGTGGTCTGCGTGGAGGACACCACCCTCAAGATCATCACCGACGGGGGCGCCCCCGAGGAATATCGTCTCAAACCCGAGGATCACGTCGAGCTCAACGCCGATCAGGGGTACACGATCCTGATTGACAACACCTGCGGGGTGACCTTGTTTTTGAACAATACACCTGTGACCGTACCTGGGAAATGCGGTCAGACAGCAACCATTCAATTACCCTGAGGAAAGAACGAAACCGTATGGACCCAGACCCTCGGATCGGCATCATGCCGCCGTACCGTTTATCCATGAAAATTCGTAAACAAAGAGGAGGTTCCAAAGCGTTCTGATAGGTTTGATCCGGATGTTTTGAAGCAGCCTCTTGTTTTCGTGACGCTTAACGATGAAAGCAACAGGTGAATGCCATGACAAACGATTCAAACAAGATTCTCAGTGAAACCATCAAGCGACTTCTTCGCCGGGAAGCCGTTTCCCATTTAAAAAAAATCGTCAACAAATCCCACGCGGCCGACCTTTCGCTGGTCTTCCGCTCTCTCCCCGTCGAAAACCAGCGCAAACTCTTCGATCTGATCGATGATATCGAAAAGAAATCGATTCTGATCAGTGAGCTTGAAGAATACACCTTTCTGGATTTCATTGAACACCTGAGCATCGATGAGTGTGTCGAGCTGTTCAATTACATGCCCGCCGACGACGTGGCCGACCTGATCGGCAAGCTGCCCCAGGAACGGGCCGCCGCCATCCTGGAAAAAATGGATATCGAGGAGTCCGAAGAGGTCGAAGGGCTGCTGCGTTATGAAGACGACACCGCAGGCGGGATCATGGTGCCGGATTTCATCGCCCTGCGGGAGATCGTGACCGCCAAGGAGGCCATCGAATCCCTCCAGAAAGAGTACCATGATGTTGAAATGCCTTTTTACCTGTACGTGGTCGATGAGTTCAACCGTCTGCTGGGGGTGGTTTCGCTGCGTCAGCTGGTGGTGGTCAAGCCCAACACGCCGCTGAAAAACTTCATGACCACCGATATTTTTTCCGTGCGCACGGACATGGACCAGGAAGAGGTGGCCAAGCTGGTCGCCCGCTACGACATCCTGGCCGTTCCGGTTGTCGACGACCAGAACCGCCTGGTGGGCATTGTCACCGTCGATGACGTCATCGACATCTTCCGCCGGGAGGCCACCGAAGACTTCCTGAAAATGGCCGGTGTGGGGGATGACTTTGTCGAAACCCAGTCGATTTTCAAGAGTACCCGCATCCGCTTGCCCTGGCTGTTCGCCAGTTGCCTGGGGGGCATCCTCGCGTCCCTCGTCATCAGCCATTTCGAAGGGGGGCTTTTGAAGTTCGCGTATCTGGCTGCTTTCATCCCGGTTATCACCGGCATGGGCGGTAACGTGGGAGCCCAGTCCTCGACCATCGTGGTCCGCGGTCTGGCCACCGGCCGGATCGATGTCCGCGATTTCTGGAAGGTGGTGCTCAAGCAGCAGGCCATCGGCGTGATCCTGGGGGTGATTTACGGCCTGTTTCTGGGCGGGGTGGCCCATTTCAAATACAATCACGAACTGACCGCAGGCCTTCTGGCCCTGGTCGTGGGGCTGGCCGTGCTCTGTTCCATGTCCATCGCCGCCCTGATGGGGTCGGTGGTGCCCATGGTGTTCCGCAAGCTTCACATCGATCCGGCCGTGGCTTCGGGACCCTTCATCACCACGGCCATCGACGTGGTCAGCGTCTTTTTTTACCTGAGCATCGCCACAACCCTTCTGGGCTGATGGGCTGTGCTGCGGCGGAGAAGGTTCGATGATGCATTGCGGGAAAACGGCAGGCAGCCATGACATCACATCGTGAGGACGGCCTGCTCTACCGGACGCCGGCCATTGTTCTCCGGAAAGTGGAGGTCGGGGACCACGATATGATGCTGACCCTTCTGACCCGTGAGCGGGGCAAGATCAGCGTCATGGCCAAAAACGCCCGGAAGAGCGTCAAGCGGTTTTCCGGCGTTCTGGAGCTTTTTTATCTGCTCGACGTGGTCATCCGGGAAAACAACCGCACGGCCTATGCCGTGGAAGCGTCGGTGGAGAACCCGTTCGAGGCCATCCGGTCCGACGTCATGCGTCTGGCCTATGCCGGCTACTGGGCCGAAGCGGTTATCCGTTTCATGGAAGAGAAGGTCCGCCAGGACGGCCTGTTCAGCCTGATGGTTCTCAGTCTGGGCGGTCTCGATGCCGGGATGCGACCGCCGGAGGAGTGGAGCATCTTTTTTCATCTGAAATTCCTGGCGCTGACCGGACACACCCCGGAACTGTCCCACTGCCTGGCCTGCCGAATGGATCTGGACCGGTCCGGCCTGCAGCGATGGCGATTCGATATCCGTCAGGGAGGGCTGATCTGCGACCGATGCGCCAACGACGGCGCCTTGCGGGTCGTGCTGTCCAAGGGGACCCTCAAACAGCTGCTCTGGTTTCAGCAAAGCGAGCCGGAAAAGGCCAGGGTGGTCCGTTTTTCAAGGCAGGCCCTGTCCGAAGGGCTGTCGTTTCTGGAAACCTTTCTGGCCTTCCATCTGGACAAGGACCTTTCCAGTCTGAAATTTCTGAACAAACTGAGAGACCACACGCGATGATCAGGCAATACCTCGATACCCGTCCGGTGAGTGTGTCCGCCCCCTGTCGTCTGGACATGGGGGGGACCCTCGATATCAGCACCTTTTTTTTCCCGTTGCGACACCGTGATCCCACCACCGTCAACATCGCCCTTGACATGCGGACGCAGGTCAGCCTGTCTCCCTGGACTCCGGGTAAGGTAGCCGTCTCGTCGCGGGGCTTCGATAGCGTGGAATTCGACTGCGGCCAGGCGCCTTACAGCCATCCTTTGGGACTGATGCTCAGTATCTGTGATTACTTCCATGCCGACGGGGTGCATATCGATATTCGTTCCTCATCCCCGCCGCGCAGCGCCCTGGGGGGCTCGTCCGTGGCCGCTGTGGCCCTGATCGCCGCCCTGATGATTGCCCGGGGGGACATTCCGGAGAACGGGCCGCTGCCCCTTGACGCCATCGTGCTTCTGGCCTATGCCGTCGAGAGCAGTGTGCTTCGTGTGCCCTGCGGCATGCAGGATCAGCTGGCCGCGGCTTACGGCGGGGTCAATGCCTGGCGGTTTACCGGTGATGTGACCGGCAGCCCCTGGGAGCGGCGACCCCTTCTTTCCCCGGCGTCCTACCCGTCTCTGGAAGGTGCCGTACTGGCGGCCTACGGCGGTGATCCCCATGAATCGGTGAATATCAACGGGAAGTGGGTCAGCCATTTCATGGCCGGGAAAGACCGGACGGTCTGGTTTGAGATTCTCGACTGCTGCAACGGCTTTGCCGATGCCCTGGCGGCCGGCGACTACCTGCGTGCCGCAGAATGGATGAACCGGGAAACCGACCTGCGTGTGGGTCTGACGCCGGACGTGTTCGATGAGACGGGCCGACGTCTGGCCGAACTGGCCCGTGCGGCGGGCTGCGGTGTCCGTTTTACCGGCGCGGGCGGCGGCGGCTGTGTCTGGGCCCTGGGTGAGCCTGCCGCCATCGCGACCGTGAAGAATAACTGGGGCCCGGTGCTCCGGAGCCGTCCCCATGCGGATTTTTTGTCGACCGTCATCGCCGCCCAGGGGTTGCGTGTGGAATCCCCGGCTTTTGATTGACTAAAGCTTTGATTTGATGTAATTTCCATTTTTTTTGAAAATGGATGGGCAGGCGTTGGGACAGGATCACGGTCCCTGTTGAACGATACGTGCTTACAAAGGCTTGATTTGAGGATAAAATCATGAATTTTCAAGATGTTATACTGGCATTGCAGACATACTGGGCCAAGCGGGGCTGTGTACTCAGCCAGCCTCTGGACCTGGAGGTGGGGGCGGGTACCTTTCATCCCACCACCCTGTTGAAATCTTTGGGGCCCGAACCCTGGAACGTGGCCTACGTCCAGCCCTGCCGGCGTCCCACCGACGGGCGCTACGGCGACAACCCCATGCGTCTCCAGCACTACTACCAGTTTCAGGTGATCCTGAAGCCCTCTCCGTCCAATGTGCAGGACCTTTATCTTGAGAGCCTCAAGGTGCTGGGCATCGATCCTCTGGATCACGACATCCGTTTTGTGGAAGACGACTGGGAATCTCCCACCCTGGGTGCTTCGGGTCTGGGCTGGGAGGTCTGGCTGGACGGCATGGAGGTCACCCAGTTCACCTATTTTCAGATGGCCGGCAGCATCGACGTGAAACCGGTTTCCGTGGAGATCACCTACGGACTGGAGCGGATCTGCATGTACATGCAGGAGGTGGACAATGTGTTCGACCTGAAATGGAACGACACCGTTACCTACCGGGACATCTTTCACCAGAACGAGGTCGAGCAGTCCACCTACAATTTCGAAAAGGCCGATGTGGCCATGCTGCTGGACCTGTTTGGGCGATACGAGGCCGAGGCCAAACGCATTGTCGCTGAGAAACTGGTGATTCCGGCCTACGAATGCTGTATCAAATGTTCGCATCTGTTCAATCTGCTCGATGCCCGGGGGGCCATCAGCGTGACCGAGCGCACCGGGTACATCGGACGCATCCGGACCCTGGCCCGGCTCTGTTCCCAGGCCTACATCGACCAGCGGGAGGCCCTGGGCTTTCCCATGCTCAAACAGCGCTGATTCCCATACGATTCAACCCATGAGGACACCATGAACGATCTACTGCTTGAAATCGGTTCGGAAGAGATTCCGGCCGGATACATCGAACCGGCCCTTGCCGCCCTGGCCTCGGACCTGACGGCCCGCCTTGCTGAGGCCCGCATCAGCCACGGCATCGTCAAAACTTACGGCACGCCGCGCCGCCTTGCGATTCACATCGAGGGTCTGGCTGAACGCCAGGCCGCGCTGACCACCGAGGTGATGGGGCCACCGGAAAAGGTGGGGGTAGACGCCGACGGCCGGTTCACCGTACCCGCACAGAAATTTGCTGAAAAACTCGGCATTTCCGTCGATCAGATTACGGTCAAGGACACGGACAAGGGGCGCTACCTGTTCGGCATGAAAACCGAAGACACCCTGGATACAAACGATGTCCTGGCCCGTCTTCTGCCCGAGGCCGTCTTGAAAACCCCCTTTCCCAAAACCATGCGCTGGGCCGATCTGGACATCCATTTCGCCCGCCCCATCCAGTCGGTGCTGGCCCTTCTCGGAACGGAGACCGTCCGTTTCACCGTGGGCGATATCCCCAGCGGGACGACCACCCGGGGCCATCGGTTCATGTGCCCGGACCGGATCACCATCGATTGCGCCGCGGATTATAAGGAACGTCTCGCACAGGCCTCGGTCATCGCGGACATCGAGACCCGGAGGGCGATGGTGCGTGAGGAGATCGAAAAGGCCGCCGCATCGGTGGGCGGCCGGATCCTCGATGATCCGGAACTGGTGACCATCGTGGCCAACCTGATTGAATATCCCGTGGTGGTGGTGGGCAGCTTCGATGAGGACCTTCTGGAACTGCCCGACGAGGTACTGATCACCGCCATGCGCGAACACCAGAAATATTTTGCCGTGATCGATGAGGCGGGAAAACTGATGCCCCATTTCGTGGTGGTCAACAACACCCGGACCAAGGATATGGCCGTGGTGGTCCGCGGCCACGAAAAAGTGCTTCGGGCCCGCCTGGCCGATGCCCGGTTTTTCTACCACGGGGATCTTCGGGAAACCTCCGAACAGCGCCTGTCAAAACTCAAGGGCGTCCTGTTCCAGGCCAAGCTGGGATCCATGTATGACAAGACCCTGCGCGTCGAGGCCCTGACCGCCTATCTGGCCGATCAGGCCGGTGCGGGCGATGTCACGGATCAGGCCGTCAGGGCGGCCCGTTACTGCAAGTCGGATCTGGTCAGCCAGGTGGTGGTGGAATTCACCAAGCTCCAGGGTCTGATGGGACGGATTTACGCAGGAAGGGAAGGCCTGGGCGACCAGACCGCCCGGGCCATCGAAGAACATTACCGCCCCGTGGCCTCCGGTGCACGCCTGCCTGATACCCTGGCCGGCTCCCTGGTGGCCCTGGCCGATAAAATGGATACCCTCTGCGGCTGTTTTTCAGCGGGCCTCATTCCCACAGGAGCGTCGGACCCTTACGCCCTTCGCCGCCAGACCATCGGACTGATCCAGATCATGATCGACAAGGATTTCTGCTTCTCCCTGAACGGTCTGATCAAACGGAGCCTTTCCCTCTACGGCGAGCGCAGCGACGAGGACATCCGTGCCGTCATCGCCGACGTGACCGGATTCATCCGGAGCCGGATGGAGCACCTGCTGGTGGAGGAAGGCTTTTCCAAGGATGTGACCGCCGCCGTGACCAGTGTGTCTGTTGACGTGATTCCCCATGTCAAGCGCCGGGTCCGGGCCCTGGAGACCCTCAAGCAAAAGGACGGCTTCGAACCGTTGGCCGTGGCCTTCAAGCGGGTGGTCAACATCATCCGGAAAACCGAATGTATCGGTCCGGCGGCGGTGGACCCCGCCCTGTTCGCCGATCCGTGCGAAACAACCCTGAGCGAGGCCGTGGGACGGGTCAGGAACACCGTCGCGCCCCTTTTGGCCCAGGGCGATTATGACCGGGCCCTGGGGGAAATCGCCACCCTGCGGGCGCCGGTGGACACCTTTTTCGACGACGTGATGGTCATGGCCGAGGACATGGCCCTTCGGAACAACCGTCTGGCCCTGCTGTCCGATATTGCCGGGCTGTTTGCCGATATTGCCGATTTTTCCAAGATATCCACCTGACGGTGATCCGGCGTGTGAGAGTGACATGGATGCTGATAATCTGAACCAAGACGACGATTCAAGGAGGACATATGGCAGGGTTTGATCCTGAGAAGGACAAGGTGCTTAAAAGCTGGAAATGTGAGGAAACCGGTCTGGTCATGGCCATTCATTCCTATGCGGGGGGTGAGCCCAAATTGCAGATCGGTCCGAGGATTTTGCTCAAGAAAGACGGCACCGAACGGGCTCCGGCCAAGGCGGGACGTCTGTCCATCGAGGATGTGGCCTGGCTGTATGACCACATCGACGAAATCAAGGATGAGCTGGAAAAGAACCTTGATCCCATGGCCTAAATGAAGAACGACTGCGCCGTCATACGTCCCGTGGCCGGGAAAAAAAACGGGGCCTTCGGGACGGTGGCCGTGCTTTCGGCCACCCGGCCGGATCTGGATCGGCTGGCTCGAACCCTGGGGTGTGACGCCGGGGAAAGCCGGCCTTTTTTTAACGCCCGGCGGTTCACACGGGTTCAAGACGGGCGGGGCTTCTCTCTGGTCGGTCCGGTGATGGGGGCGCCCCACGCGGTGATGCTTCTTGAAAACCTGATCGGCCAGGGCATTGACCGCCTTGTGTTTATGGGCTGGTGCGGGTCGGTGAGTCCCGAGGCCCGCATCGGGGATATCCTGATGCCCACCTCCGCCTTTTCCGACGAGGGCACGTCCCGCCATTACGGCCTGACTGATCCGTCTTTCTGCGTCCGGCCCGACGGATCGTTTCAGCAGCGGATCGATGCGGCGTTTGACGGTCAAAACCTGCCGATCATCCGCGGCCCGGTGTGGACCACCGACGCCATCTACCGGGAAACCCCGGACAAAATCGATCACTACCGGAATCGGGGGGCGTTGGGTGTCGACATGGAGCTGTCGGCTTTGTTCACGGTGTCGGCGTTCCGGTCCGTTGCCCTGGCCTCGGTGCTGGTCGTTTCCGACGAGGTCTGGACCTACGACTGGAAACCGGGGTTCGGCGATTCGCGATTCAAACAGAGCCGCACGTCGGTGACGGACACGCTTGCAACACAGATTGAAAGGATGGCCGTTGATGGATAAGCTCGATGCCCTTGTCAAGGCGTTGATCACCTACAGCGAGGCTTACCGCAAGGGCAAGCCCCTGATCAGCGACAGGGAGTACGACGGTCTGGTCGAACAGCTTCGCATGCTCGATCCCTCCCACCCCTTTCTCGATACGGTGGAGCCCGAATCCTTCGAGGGCAAGGCCGAAGTCCGGCACCCCATGCCCATGCTGTCCACGGAAAAAGCTTACAGTGCCGATGATCTGGAGAGGTTTGTCGGCCGGGTCCGCAAAGCCGCCGCCGAGATCGGGGCCGGCGAACCGCGTTTTGCGGCCATGCCCAAGCTCGACGGACTGGCCGGACGGGACGACGGCACGGTTTTCGCCTCCCGGGGCAACGGTCAGGTCGGCTATGAAATCAGCAGCGCCTTTACCAAGGGCGTGATTCCCGTCGGAGGCCGCGGCCGCGGGCTCGGTGAAATCGTCATGGTCAAGTCCTATTTTGACACCCGTCTGGCCGATCGCTTCGAACATCCCCGGAACATGGTGGTGGGCATCGTGTCGTCGGATACATTGAACGCCTATGCCCGGCAGGCTCTGGACGAGGGGGCGGTCCACTTCGTCCCTTACGGAGAACTGCCCCGGTGGACCGGCGACGGTGCGGAACTGGTTGACCGCATCGAGGCGATCACCCGGGAGCTCTTGGACGAGATCGATTATCCCGTTGACGGGCTGGTGGCCGAGGTGCTGGGTGAGGCGATTCGGAATCACATGGGGGCAACCAACCATCACTATCGCTGGCAGATCGCCGTCAAAACCCGGGGTGAAACCGCCGAAACCCGGGTGGAAGCCGTTGTCTGGCAGGTGGGACGCACCGGCAACGTCACCCCGGTGATGGAAGTCGTTCCGGTCAAACTGTCCGGAGCCACCATCCGCCGCGTGACGGCCCACAACGCGGGCATGGTCCTAAAGCACAAAATCGGACCGGGCGCCGACATCGAAATCATCCGCAGCGGGGAGGTGATTCCCAAGCTGGAGAAGGTGATCCGCCCGTCGGAGAGCCTGACGGTTCCCGAGACCTGTCCGGTCTGCGACACAGCGCTGATACGGCAGAACGATTTTTTAAGATGCCCCAATCCGGCCTGTCCGGCCCAGATCGAACAGAAAATCGTGCACTGGTTCAAGAGTCTGGGAAACGCCGACTGGTTCGGTATCAAAACGGTGAAAAAACTGGTCGATCAGGGCTACGACCGGCTGGAAAAAATCTATGCGATGACCGAAGAGGATTTTCTTTCCCTGGGCTTTGGCCCGGTGCAGTCGCGGAATCTTGTGGACGCCCTTGGGATCAGTCGGACCAAGGCCGTGGAGGACTGGCGTTTTCTTTCAGCTTTCGGTGTTCCGGCCCTGGGTAAAGGAGACAGCCGGAAGCTTCTGGCCCATGCCACCTTAGAGGATCTGCTGTCCATGGACGCCGAGGCCGTGAGGGCCATCCACGGCTTTGGGGATATCACCAGCGTGTCCATTACCGAAGGGCTGGCCCAGGTCAAAGAGACCATGGCCCACATGATGGATCTGGGGTTCAACCTGATGAGGACGCCCCTGGCCTCTGAGGCCTCCGTCGCAGACAGCCCCCTTTCCGGTAAAGGGATTGTGTTTACCGGAAAAATGACACGGGGCACCCGGGAAGAGATGCAGGATCTGGCGCGGCGACTGGGCGCCCAGGTTCAGACGGCCGTCAGCGGCAAAACCGATGTGCTGGTCTGCGGGGAAAACGTGGGCGCCAAAAAAATGGAAAAGGCCGGTCAAGCCGGAACCCGGATTCTGACCGAAAATGAGTTTTACGATCTGATCGGATCTGCCTGAGAGAGCGGATAAAAAACGCTCCCGCGCGGTGCGCACGGGAGCGCTGAGGGTGAACCGGGGAAGCGGGGGATCAGATTCCGTCTTTGAGTTTTTTTCCGGGTTTGAATTTGACCACGTTGCAGGCTTTGATTTTCATGGATTCACCGGTCTGGGGATTGCGGCCGGTCCGGGCCTTCCGTTTGACCTTGGTGAAGGTTCCGAAACCCACCAGGGTGACTTTTCCGTCTTTTTTCTTGAGCGATTTGACCACCGATTCCATAAACGAGTCCAGAGCCTTGGCGGCGCTCAACTTGGTGATACCGGCGTCTTTTGACATTTGTTCAACCAGTTCGGCTTTGGTCATGAAAGTCCCCCTTTGTTATTCGGTTATTCGGTTATGTTGGTCTTGAAGATGCTTTATCTCTAACAGCATTGCCGTTTTCATGTCAATATAAATGTGTGAACACAAGCCGTTAGGGCCTTCAGAGCAATGACGCGCCGTGTCGCGAACGATCGGGCACATGCGCGAAAAACCGGTGGATTTGGGTTGGACAAGCTTTCCTGAACGGGGTATAAGACATCCATTTGCATGGCCCCTGATGACGGTTCGGGGGGCAAGAAGATACCCGCAACGATGAACAGGCCCGGTGACGGCCGGAAAGATAATGACGATGAATACATACGATGCACTCAAGCAGGAACTTCAGGAGGCGGGGCAGGTGTTCCTGACCCTTTTGGCCGGCGCCGAAACCTTTACCGGCATGTCCGGAACCCTTTTTAGGAACTGGAAAAACACCCTGGAACAGATTCGCGTGCAGATCGCCGAGGATCTGGTGCGGGTGGCCGTGGTGGGACCCATCAAATCGGGGAAAAGCACCTTCGTGAACGCCCTGTTCGCAGACGATTACCTGAAACGGGGGGCCGGGGTCATCACCTCCGTCGTGACCCGAATCCGCTGCGGGGAGAACCTCCGGGCGTCCATCTGCTTCAAGTCCTGGGACGAGATCAATCGCGATATCGAGCTGGGACTCAAGCATTTTCCATCGTTTACGCCCGAGACCGAGGATTTCCGTTTCGACCTGCGGAAAAGCGCCCACAGGGACATGCTGGCCCGGGCCCTGACCGCCCTGACCGCCGAGCAGCTGATCACCCATGACACCCGGAGCATGAGCAGCGTACTGTTGTCCTCCTATCTTGCGGGGTACGATCGGGTCAAGGATGTGATCGGTCCCGACGAGGTGGTCCGCCACCATGAAAACGAGGACTTCCATGAGCACCGGACCTACACGGGAGACGAGATTCTCGCCGTTTTCATCAAGGACATTCAGCTTGAGATTCAGTCCGCCGTGATCGACAAAGCCATCGAAATCGCCGACTGCCAGGGCAGCGATTCCCCCAACCCCCTGCATCTTGCCATGATCCAGGACTATCTTTCCGTCACCCACTTCATCGTCTACGTGATCAGCAGCAGGACGGGCCTTCGTCAGGCAGACATACGGTTCCTCACCATGATACGGGACATGGGCATCATGGACAACATGCTGTTTGTGATCAACTGCGATGTGTCCGAGCACGAGAACTTCGACGATTTCAGCCGTCTGATGGCCAAGATCCGTTCGGAGCTGGCGTTGATCATTCCCCGGCCCGAGGTGTTCACCCTGTCGGCCCTTTACAACCTGTTTACGGCCCAGAGGCAGGGAAAGGGGGATCAGGCCCTCCCCCCCAAGGACATGACCCGCCTTTCGCAATGGGCTGCCGAATCAGCGTTTATCGAGGTGTTTGACAGGGAAACGGAACGGTTTATGTCCGTGCTTCACGACAAACTGACCCGGCAGCGTTACGCCCTGCTTCTCGGCAACCACGTACGGCGGCTGATGCTGATCGCAGGCGGGCTGGGCCAGTGGGCCGGCGCCAACAAGGATGTGTTGTCCCGGGATGTGGGCATCGCGGACGATATCATGGCGAACCTCCGGAAAAGCAAGGAGAAAACCGCGAAGGTCAGCGAGATGATCCGCAGCACCCTCGATGGGGCCGTGTCCACGGTCAACCGGCAACTCCGGGACGACGTGGACCGGTTTTTCGATGAACGCGGGGAGATCCTGACGTCCATCACCGCCTTTATCGGCCGGTACGAACCGTCCTACGACAGTTACTTCGACGGGGGCGTCCTGCCGGGGCTCAATCACAACCTGTATCGTGTCTACGGGGATTTCAAGCAGGCTCTGGACCATCACATCGCCGAAGCCGTGACCCCCAAAATCGTCGGATTCGTCCGCCGCATCGATGAAAAAATCCTGGACGACCTGGACCAGATGACCCGGCCCTACGCGGGCATGGTCGACGATGCCCTGAACGAATACAATCGGGCCATGGCGGATTTCGGCATCACCCTCGATGTGCCCGAACACCGGGAGACGGGGGGCCTTCCCGATCTTGAAACCCTCAAAAGCATGGTCAACCTGAAATACCAGCCCGCGTCGCAGATGATGATCTATTCCCACCGCGCCCGGGCCGAAGCGCTGGTCCGTTTCGGGATGTACAATCTGATCAGTTTCTTCAAAAAAGTGTTTCGCAAGAAAACCGTGGACAGGAAGGCCGATCAGATTCTGGCCCTGGCCGACGGGCTGGCCCGCATGAAAAAGGAAACCCTTGACCATGTGCGGACCCATTTTACAAGCTATCGGGAAAATATCAAATTCCAGTATTTTTTCAAACTGACCGACGCGGTGTCAAACGCCTTCTACGATCTCCACACCGCCCATTTCCAGGCCTGCGTGACCGATCTGGAATCCCTGGCCGTTCTGATCCGCGAAAAGAAGCTCGACAAGGACACGGTTCTTGCCGAACTCACCGCCCTGGAAACCCGGGTGGCCGACCTCAAGGCAGACCTTGCACGGATGCGGGATCGAATCGCCCTGATGTGACAACGCCGATCAGGGCCTCGGGGCACTCATTTTTTCAGGGGACGGTTACATGCGAAACCCGATCACGGTGATGTCGTCGAGCTGTTCGATGTCGCCTTTGTAGGCGAGCAGGGCCTGGACAAATTCCGGCCGCTGGTCGGCGAAGGGTTTGGTGTGGATGTCCGTGACCAGCTGTTTGAATCGCCGGGTGCCGAAACGCAGGCGTTTGGGGCCGCCCAGCTGGTCGGTGAAGCCGTCTGTTTTCAGGTAGACGCAGGTGCCCTTGGACAACTCGATGGTATGGCGGGTGAAGGTGTAATTCACGTCGGAATCGATGTAGCCGATGCTCTGCTTGTCGGCCTTGATTTCGACCAGACAGCCGTCTTCCACATAAAAGAGCGGGATCTGTGCCCCGGCGTAGCGGAGGGTGAAGGTTTCGTGGTCCACGTCGATGATGGCGGCGTCGAGGCCGTCGTTGGTCTTGTCTTCCGAATGCTTGTGCAGCACGTTTTTCATGGTCCGGTTGAGGCGCTTGAGGATGTCGGCGGGGTCGTAGCATTTCTGGTCGAGGATGATCTTCCGGATCTCCGTGTAGGCGATCAGGGTGAGAAAGGCGCCGGGCACCCCGTGGCCGGTGCAGTCCATCAGGGCGATGATGGTTTTACCCGGATAGGTGCAGGTATAGAAGATATCGCCGCCCACGATGTCCTTGGGCATCCAGATGGTCAGGCTCTCGGGGCTTTCGGTTTTCATGCGGTCCATGCCGGGCAGGAGGGACCGCTGGATCATTTCGGCGTAGTGGAGGCTGTCCACCATGCGCTGGTTGTAGGTCTCCAGGGTTTCGTGGGTCTGTTCCAGCTCCTGATAGGTGGCCTTCATCGCGTCCCGGGATTTTTTGATCTGTTTCTTCTGTTTTTGCAAAATGCCGCACATGTAGGCGGTGAAGGTCGATACGGGCAGAAAGACCATGATGGTCAGGACGTCTTCGCCGAAATGCCCGGTGTGCTTACTGAACACCTCGCTGACATAGGACACTGCCAGGTAATCGAGGGCGCAGACCCCGATGACCAGAAAGGAGATCAGCAGGCTGGCCTGGGTGAACACGAAGATGAAGGCCAGGAGGCAGCAGATCAGGGTCATGTAGCGCAGGTCGTGCATCACGTAGAAGTTTGCCGTGATGTGGAACACGCTGGTGACCACCTGGGCGTAGAGCATGAAGTAGATAAAGAAAACCGTCACCTGGTCCTTGAGCTGGATGGCGATCAGGGTGACGATGTTGGTGAAAAGAACGGCGGCGTAAACAAGATGCATGTCCCGGTAGGAATACTGAGCCAGGCCCAGCCAGACCGCCAGATAACCGACGGTGACGGGAATGTGGTAGACCAACAGGGCCAGGGCCGAGAATTTGGTCAGATCCCGGCGTCTGCGGCGGTTTACGTGGGGGGGTAGGGTTTGTTCCATAAATCAGCCGCTTTCCAGATAGAAGATGGGGTCGCCGCAAGATGGCCGTCGGCAACACGGCATCGTGATTTAACAGCTCCGTTTTGTTTCCGAAACACTTTTCACCATACTAACCCAGAGATACTGAAATGACAATCATAATATCCTGGCCATGATGCGGCTCAACCCCGCGTGTGTGAGAAAAAAGAATAGGCATCGCCATGGATTTTATGATACGTAAAAAACCGTTAAGGCCCGTGAGATCCTTCCTGAGTCCCCCACACCAGCAGAGGCGAACATATGAAAAAGACCCGGAAGACCGGTTCCGGTCCCAGGAAAATCGGAGACTACCTGAGCTGTGATCCCAAACGGATCGAGTCGGCCCTGATCCTTCAACGGTCCCTTCAGGCTTCCGGTGAACCATGCCGTCTGGGCGCAATCCTGGTGAAGGAAGGGGATATTTCAAAGGAAGCTCTGGCATCGGCTCTGGTTCGCCAGCGGCTGGATCGCATTCGCCGTTGCATCCTGTTTGAGGGGCTCATGGACGATGATCTGCGAATCATCGGCACCTTCACGGTGGAGGCGGGCTTTGCGGAGGATGAGGAATTTATCGTCCAGGACAGTCCGGGGAATTGCTTTTACCTGCTGGTTTCGGGCCGGGCCTTTGTCTACCGGAGGGACGAGTACGGTGAGCAGACCCCGATCTGTCTGGTCAAACCGGGGGAAAGCATCGGTGAAATGGGATATTTCAGTGACGGCACCCGCCTCGCCAGCGTGAAGGCCCTTGAACCCAGTCAGTGTCTGAAGATCAGTTATGCCGATCTCGACCGGATTTTCGAGGCCGTTCCCGTTCTTGCCCGGACGTTTCTGTCGATGATCACCGGTCGGCTGAGACAGACCAACCTTCGGTTCGAACGCTCCATGACCCGGACCCGGCGTACGGAAAAATATTTGGAAAACATCCATGAGCTGTTGGATATGAGCGACGCCATGTCCCTGAAAAAGGGGATTGAAGACCAGATCGAACGGATCGTGAAAACGGCGAGGAAGACCATGAACGCCGAGAGGGCCACGCTGTTTCTCCTCGATACGTATACCGGGGAACTCTGGTCCATGCTGGCCGAGGGCATGACGAGCCGCGAAATAAGGATTCCGAAAGATCAGGGGCTTGTGGGATGGGTGGTCCGGCATCAGATGACGGCCAACATTCCCGACGCCTACGGGGATTGTCGGTTCGATCCCGTCGTGGACAGCAAGACCGGTTACCGGACCCGCAGCATTCTCTGCGGTCCTCTTAAAAACAACCAGGGCGAGCTGGTGGGAGCCCTTCAGGTGATCAACAAGAAATCCGGGACATTCGACCGGACCGACGAAAGCTTTTTCACGGCCTTCACCTACCAGACCGCCATTGCCGTTGAAAATCTCCAGCTTTACAAACGGCTGCTGAACGATCACCGAAAAATGGCCACGGTGTTCGACGTGGCCACCGGTGTGGCCCATACCCTGGACCTTGACACCCTGTTTGTGGACATCGTCGCAAGAATCACCGATGCCCTCAGGGCCGAGCGCAGTTCGCTGTTTCTGCTGGACAGGGATGCCGGTGAGCTTTGGGCCAAAGTGGCCCAGAAATCCGAATTGAACGAAATAAGGTTTTCGGTGGAACAGGGACTGGCCGGGTATGTGGCCCGGACCGGCACGCGTCTCAATATCACAAACGCTTACGACGATCCACGGTTCCTGGCCGGCGTCGATGAGCAGACCGGGTTTGTCACCCATTCGGTCCTTTCGGTCCCCATCATCAACCGCGACGGGGACATCATCGGTGTGGCCCAGGCCATCAACAAGGTCGGCGGGGTGTTTGACAACGATGACGAGGACCTGCTTACGGCTCTGTCGTCCCATATCGCCATCGCCCTCGAGAATGCCAGGCTTTTCGCGGGGACAGAGGAGATGAAACAGTATCTGACCTCGGTCCAGGAAAGCATCTCAAACGCCATTGTCACCCTGGACGGCCAGGGCAGGGTCGTCACCATGAACCGGGCGGCCCTGTCGATGATCGCATGCCCGCCGCCGGACAGCGGGACGACGACCCTTCGGGACCTTCTCGGTCCGGACAACCAGGGCCTGATCCGGGACATCGAAACCGTTTATCGCAGTGGACATTCAAGCTCCTTTTTCGATACGGACCTGTTGTTCCCATCGGGGGCTGCGCACAGTGTCAACGGCACCATCGTCCCCCTGATCGACGCTGCGGGCGACCGGACCGGGACCGTTCTTGTTCTCGACGACATCACCCGTGAAAAACGGATGAAGGGAACCCTCGTGAGATACATGGCCAAGGACATTGTCGAGAAAATCCTCGAAGATCCCCGGCAGCAGGTGCTGGGGGGCAACCGGAGCAAGGCCACCATTTTGTTTTCGGATATCAGGGGCTATACCGGCATCAGTGAGAATCTCACCGCCGAGGAGACCGTGGCCCTTCTCAACGAGTATTTTTCGCTGATGGTCAACGAAATTTTCGAGAACGAGGGGGTGCTGGACAAGTATATGGGGGACGGTCTCATGAGTGTGTTCGGCGTGCCCTATCCCCGAAAAGACGACGCGGAAAGGGCCGTCCGGACAGCCCTTTCCATGCATCGGGCCTTAGGGGGCTTGAACGCCCGCCGAAAAAGCGGGGGGCAGGAGCCCATCCGGATCGGCATCGGCATTTCCACCGGGGAGGTGGTGTCCGGCAACATCGGCTCGGAGCGGCGCATGGAGTACACGGTGATCGGTGACGGGGTCAACGTGGCGTCCCGCATCGAAAAACTCACCAAGCACTTCGGGACGGGGATCCTGATCAGTGAATTCACCTGCCGAGAGCTCGGCGAGGTCTTTGCCGTGCGCCCCGTGGATCGGGTTCAGGTCCGGGGCCGTAAACAGCCCATGGACCTTTTCGAGGTGCTGGGGGAGGCCGGGACGGATTTTTCGCCGTCCCAGCATCTGTTCATGGAAGGGCTTGCCCGTTATCGCAGCGGCGATTTCACGGAGGCGGCCCTGTTGTTCGACCGGGGACGTGACGACGACCCCCTTTGTCGGGTGTTTTTCGATCGTTGTGAACGGCTGATCGAACAGACTCCGAAAGGCTGGGACGGGGTCTGGGTCAGTCCTTATTGATTCTGTTCGCACGTCAGTTGGACCGTTCCGTTCCCGTCACCGTGTGCCTCTTTCGATGTCCGTCCACACCCCCATCCCCGCAAGTTCCTTGCAGATCATGCATCCCCGGTAGGCCACGGATACCTGGTAGTCCGGTTGGTACATCGCATCGAGTTTCTTTCGCGTGCGGTCGGTCAGGCATTCTTTATAGTGATCCACGGTGGCCAGAAGGCCCCGGCTCCGGATGCTCTGGAGAAAGGGGTGCTCTTCGATAAAATCGGCCAGGCTGTTTTCCCGCATCTCGCCGATGGGGGCGATGTCGAAGGCCGGATTTTCCCGGAAGGGCAGGCAGTAGTGCCAGCGGTCGTCGATGAAGGGGCTCTGGCCGCAATGGGCGTAAAGACTCATGCGGTTCATGATCTCGCCGTTGTTTAAGGCGTCGAATTGGGCATCATCGAGTCCGAGGCGGGCGGTCACATCCTTTCGGAAATGGGGCAGGAAGGAACCTATGGTATCCTTGACACCGGTTGAAAGACTGACCGAGGGGCAGTCTGCGATGAAGTCCTGGCCCGCTCCCAGCGGCGCAAGCGGGGTAATGCGCTGGAATACCGACGGATAGCTCGCTTTGAGCTTTTCATGCATGGCGTCCTCCCGGAACAGGGTCACCAGGGCGATGGGCAGCACGCGACTTTCGGTGTCCGCCACGGCGGCGCAGAGGTTTTCCAGGGGCAGGCAGCGGCCGTCGATGAAATTTTCCTGGTAGTCGGCCACGCTGACGCCGATGATGAGGGTCTGGTTTTCTGCGACAGACAGCCGCTTGATCAGGTCGGTCACGTAGGAGAGGTTCTCGAACCGTTTGCCGTTGGTGGGCATGGTGATGCTGCGGATCAGCCCCAGGCGGGACAGGGCGATCAGCACATCCCCCACATCTTTGCCCCCGTCCTTCCAGATGGTCGGTTCGCCGCCGGTGACAAACTGGAAGCCGATGGTGTAGCGCTTTGCCAGAACCCTCAGGTCGTTCATGTATCGTTCGATATCATCGAAACAAAGCTTGTGGGCCTGGTGGTCGGGGATTCTCAGGCAGGCTTTGCAGCGTTTGTTGCAGGCGTCGGTCAGTTGCAGGGCGGGGTAGATTTTTTCGGTCATGGTTTCCTCGGACAGGTTCGGGGCTCAACGAGCCGTTGATAAGCGGTGGCATGATTCGGTCTGATTATCAGACTTGATGCAAAGGCGCCAGTGTTTCCTAAAAAAAACAGGAAATAATCGTGCCGTTGTCCCGTGAATAGTTTTGACATGCACGGCAGGGGTTGATATGGAAAAGCATCGCCGGACAATTGGGGGGGGGATCGCCTGCATTCAATGGACTGTCATTGTTTGTCTCATAAAAAGCATTTTACCCCGAGCGGGGAAATAACCGTGTCAGGGAAGTCACCCAAGTTTCGGATCTTTTTCCTGGTAGTCATTGCGCGGCGCATCATGACGTTTTCAGCGGTCCTGTCAATGATTTTTCCCGGCAAGCGGGGCGACGGTTCGGTCCTTGTCCGCTGTCGGCGAGCCGTTTGAACGTCGAACGCACAGCCCCGTTGAATCGAGTCTATTAATAAATAAGGAAGGAAGACGAGTGACATGAAAGCATGCATGCGGGTGGTATGGCTGATCGTGCTGTCTCTTGCGCCGATGGTGTTTAATGCCCCGGCCCGGGCCATCGAGGTTTCTGGTGACATTACGGCCGATACGGTCTGGGATGCGGGCATGAGTCCTCTTACCGTCACCGGGGATCTGGTGATCGCCGAAGGGGTCACCCTGACCATCGGGCCCGGGGTCCGGGTGGAATTCGCCAATGCCTCGAGTTCATCGGACGGCTATCACATCGAGGTCAACGGGGCCCTGACGGCCCGGGGCAGTGAGGGAGATCCCATCGTGTTCACCGCCGCAGACACCAGCCGTTACTGGGAATATATCAATTTTACAGCCACGGCCGCTGCCTGGGACGAGGGCACCGAGACCGGATCGATCCTCGAGTACTGTATCGTGGAATACGCCGGTAACGGCAGCGACGGCGCCCATGGTCAGGCGGCGGTGATGATGACCGGCGGCGCCGGAACCATCCGGAATTGCGTTGTGAGGTACAGCAAAACCGCAGGCGTTCTGGGCTATGGCGGGGTCTTTGACATCGCTTCCAACAGGATCCATGACACCACCTGTGCCATCCGGCTTATCGAACCCCTGGCCGCCCAAATCACCGACAATCATCTGATCGAAAACGAACAGGGGATGGATGTGGATTCGGCCTCCCACGGAGTCGAAATCTCCGGCAACACGGTGGTTGCCGCCTCGTCCGAAGGCAACGGCGCCTGCCTGGCCCTCAACCTGCTGTACCATGACCGTCTGTCCGCCTACCGCTGGCGGCAGATCGAAGGCCCCGCCGTGACCTTGTCCGATGCCCAGGCCCTTGCCCCCACGTTCACCGTGCCTGACGTGAGCGCGGATGAAAGCTTTGTGTTTCAACTGACCGTGACCAGTCTGGACGGTCTGGTCGCCACGGATACGGTGACCATCCAGACCGGCTGGGACAACCAGGCTCCCCTGGCCGATGCCGGGGCCGATCAGGCCGTGATCGAAGGCGTACGGGTGATGCTCGACGGGACGTCCTCCTTCGATGCCGATGACGGCATCGCGTCCTGGGACTGGCTCCAGACCTCGGGACCCGCCGTGGTCCTGTCTGAGTCGGCAACCACCGGGCAGGCCTATTTTACCGCCCCTGCGGTCACAGGACCCGTGGATGAGGTGGTGATCGTCGAGCTTTCCGTCACCGATTCCGGCGGCCTTACAGACCGGGATACGGTGGTGATCCGGGTGGCCGATTCAGTGGTGCATCCCGAACCCGTGGCCGAAGCCGGGCCCTTGCAGTCGGTCGATGAAAATACGGCGGTGACCCTGGCCGGAACCCTTGCCAATGACCCCGCAGACAACATCACCGTGGTGTCCTGGTTCTGGGAAAGGACCGCAGGGGATTATGTGGCGCTGACCGGCACCACCACGCAGAATGCCGCGTTCACCGTCACCGATGTGACCGAGGACGGGGCTTCCTACACCTTCAGGCTGACGGTGACCGACGATGAGGGCAACCAGAGCACGGATACGGTGATCGTCAATGTGCTGGACACCGATGATGCCACGCCCAACCAGCCCCCCGTGGCCGGAGCCGACATCACCCTCAATGCCGTGAGCATCACCACGGTGTCTGAAGGCACGACCAACGTGATTCTCGACGGCTACGCCAACTCGACGGATCCTGAGCTCAATATCGACAGTTATGTCTGGGAACAGGTGGCTGGTCCCACGGTGACCCTGACCAGCACGGGCAGCACGGGAGAAAAGCGGTTTACGGCACCCGACGTGAGCGAGGACACCACCCTTCGTTTCCGTCTGACCGTCACCGATGACGGGGGACTCCGGTCCGTGGACGAGATCGACCTTGTGGTCGAATGGACCAACCAGCCGCCGGTTGCCCGTGCCGGGGATGACCAGACGGTCAACGAAGGCCTGCGGGTCCTGCTCGACGGATCGGCATCCACCGACGACAAAGCCGTCACCAGCTATCTCTGGTCACAGATTTCGGGATCCCCGGTGACCCTGTTCAACGCGGATGCCGCCAAAGCCTATTTCGCCACCCCGGAAATCACGGCCGATGAGACCCTGGTTTTCGTCCTCACCGTGAATGACGGCGCGTTTCCGGTCCAGGATCTGGTCCATGTGCGGGTGCTGGCCGCTGATGATCCGCCGGTGGCCGATGCCGGTCCCGACCGGGTCGTGGCCTGGGACACCGACCCGGTGACCCTGGACGGCAGTGCGTCGGAGGATCCGGAAGATCCGGTGACGGGCATCGTCAGCTATCTGTGGGAACAGATTGCAGGCCCCGATGTGACGTTGTTCGACGCCGACACGGCGGCCCCCCATTTCACCGCGCCGCCTGCGGGAAGTGACGACTACGTGAGCCTGACCTTTCAACTGACGGTCACCGACGGCAGCGCACAGACCGGTGTCGACACCGTGGTCGTCAATGTGACCGCAGATCCGACGGGCACCGTGCCCACGGCCGTAGCGGGTCCCGGTCAGACCGCGCCGCCGGGCACCGTGGTCACGCTGAGCGCCGCCGGTTCATCGGATCCCCAGGCCCTGCCCGTGTTGTCCGTGACCGGCAACGACTTCAGCCTGGATGACGACACGGAAAATGCCAACGCCCTTTCCCTGGCCCGTGCCCTCAACGCCAACGTGGACCTCACGATCACCGGCAACAATCTGGTCCAGGTTCTTGGCAGACATCTGGTCTTTCTGCATGACTTCGGATCGCCCGCGGGAGCCATCGCCATGACCGGCAACTGGTGGGGCCTGGCCGACACCGCCGCCATCGCGGCTCTGATCTATGACGGCGCGGACAACGCCCTGCTGCCGGAGGTCACCTTCGATCCCTTCGAGGCCGGGGTGTTGGACGGTGCGGGTTCGTCCCTGTCCTACCCGCCCATGGTTATTCTCGGCGACGACCTGACCGTGGATCCGGATGAGCCGGTCACACTGGACGGCACCGACACCTACGATCCGGACGACCATCTGACCTACCTTTGGGAACAGACCGGGGGCAAGGCCGTGACCCTCAACGGCGATCATACGGTCACGGCCACCTTCAACGCGCCTGCCGTCACCGATGAGGACGAGGAGGGGGCCGGTGTTCTGACCTTCCGGCTGACCGTCACCGATCCCCAGGGATTTTCCGATTCACGGACCCTCTCCGTGACCATCAATACCGAGGAGGACGAGGATGCCGCCAGTTACGGTTCTTCGGGTTGTTTTATCGGAACGGGTCTGGGCAGAGGGTGGTTTTAAGCGTCACGCGACGACAAACGGCGTGACGGTGTGGGACCTTCACGCGAAAGATAAAAGGGTTTTTTATGAAACAAACACTGGGTTTTCTGATCGTCTGTCTGCTGATGATGTGTGGCGCATCGCCTTCTTTTGCCTGGTACTATGCCGTGGGAGCCGGAGATGGGGGCGATGCCGATGCTTCGGGCTTCACGCTGGAGGTGGGCAAACGGGATGTGATGCTGTTTGGTCGTCCTTTTCTGGTGGCCGCAGCGGTTCCTCTGATTCTCCACGGGGATGACCATGTGCCCGACGGCACCCATCCCGGGCCGGTGCCCCACAACGATTTCATCGTCCTGGGGGATGAGGACGACGGCACGGAGCGGGGCCTTCTGGGCAAGATTGGCATGGAAATCAAGGAATCGGACACCTATGTGACCCTGATTCTGGGCCTGACCCAGGCCAACACCGTTTCCCTTGCCCGGTCGAACCCCACGGGGGAGGTCTATGTCCAGGGTGAGGACGAGGAGATGAATGCGGTCTTCGGCCTGGGAATCAGCTACTTCGCCTCCTTTCAGGACGGCGGGCTTGCCATGATTTTTCAACTGGATATCGACAACCGGCGCGGCCTGACGGGTTCCGTCGGCTGGTGCTGGTAACCATGAAACACAGGGGACCCTCCCTGGGGTGGCTTATGAAAACAGCGATGACATGCATGCTGACCCTTTTTCTTTTTCTGACTCTGCTGTCTGTCCGGCCGGTCCGGGCCGACGCCGATGCGGCCACGGCGCCCCCGACACCGCCTGCCGATGCTTCGGATCGCCTGCCGTCGGTGATGAGCCTTGAGGCCTTTGTCCGGCTGGTGATGGAGAGAAACGAAACCGTTCTTTCTCAGCATCTGGACTATCAGATCAGTCGGGACGCCGTGACCGGCGAGCGGGCCGTGTTCGAGCCGGAGTTCGTGAATTCCTATGAACGGGGCGACGATCACGCCAAATATTCCAACGAAGACAAAACCTCCATGCTGTTCGCCACGGAAAAGGACGAGCGGGCGGCGGATCTCAATGCCATGGTCCAGGGGAAAATCCCCACGGGTGCGGCGGTCAAAGCGGGATACACCCTTCGGGAGTACAGGGACCGGGCGTCGAGCAGCAACGGGACCCAGTTCAAAAGCTATCTGGGGCTCGAGATCACCCAGCCTTTGCTCAAAGGGGCCGGCGAGTCCCTGACCGCAGACCTGAAGGTGGCGGAAAAAGACGCGACACTGGCGTTCCAGCGGCTGAGACTCACGCGCATGGAAACGGTCCAGAATGCCCTGTTTACCTGCTGGGATCTTTATGCCGCCAAGGAAAAACTGGCCATCCGCACGGCCTCGGTCGAGATCGCCCAGTCCATCCTCGATGACAACCGGGAGAGGTTCAATCTGGGCAAGATGGCCGAGACCGAGGTGCTGGAGGCCGAAGCGGGACTGGCCAAACGCAAGTCCCAGGAAAGTCAGGCCCGCCAGGATGTGATTGCGGCCCTCAATGCGGTCAGGACCTTTTTGTCTCTGGCTGACAGCCGCCTGTCCCTTTCCATTGATTTTCACGATCACGTCACGGCCCACCGGGTCAAGCCCGAGGCCCATACCGTGGTGACCGAGGCCCTCAAACACCGCCCCGAATACCTGGCGGCCCGCAAACGCATCGACCGGGAGAACATCAAGGTCCGATTTGCCGAAAATCAGCACTGGCCCCAGCTCGATCTGGTGGGCAGCTACGGAATCAACGGCCTGGGGGACAGTGCCGGTGATTCCTGGAACGACGGCATGGACGAGGACTATCACACCTGGAAGGTGGGGGCCACCCTGACCGTTCCCCTGTTCGGAGGCTTGCGGTCCAAAAGCGGTCTGTCCATCGCCCGGCACCAGAAGCGTCAGGCCATCCTTCAGCTCAAATCCGTGGAAGTGGAGATCGTCAACCGGGTGGACACGGCCGTCAAGGATGTGTACAGCGCCTACGAACAGGTGGACTACGCCATCAGGGCCCGCAAGGTCTACCAGCGGCTGCTGGACGCGGAACTTTCCATGCTCGATGCGGGCCGCAGCAACAGCCGCCTGGTTCTGGACAAGGAAGAGGATCTGAACTTCGCCCGGGAATCGGAAGTGGACAGCTTCGTGTACGGCAAAAAAGCCCAGGTGAGCCTGGACATGGCCCAGGGGCTGCTGCTCAGCCGCTATGATGTCGATCTGAGGGAGGACGCCGGTGAATAAGTTGTTTTTCCTGTTGGCGGCGGCTTTCGCCGCCGTCAGCCTCTGTTCCGGGACACCGGCCCTGGCCGCCTACACCGTCAGCGTGTCCGGCCTGACCGAACCCATCGGGGACGTGGTTCTGAGTTTCGATGTGGACGGCGTCATCGGTGCCATTCATTTCAAGGAAGGGGACCGGGTCGAAAAGGGCGGACGAATTCTCGCGCTGGCCAAACAGATCGAGGAACTCGAGGTGCTGCACAGCAAACTGATCTTTGAAAGCAAGGTCGAACTCGAATCGGCCAAAGCCCGGTCGGACACGATGAAAACCGTCTACGAATCCACCCTCGCCCTGTACCGGAAAACCGGATCGATCAGCAAGGAGGAACTGGACAACAAGGAACTGGAATACAAACTGGCCGAGGCCGAATACCAGAGCCGCGTGATCGCCGAAAAGCGCGAAGACCTGGAATATCGTATGGCCGTGGAGAAACGGGACAAGTTGATCATGACCGCTCCCTTTACGGGCACCATCACCGAAATTCTGCTCGATGAGGGGGAAAGCTGTGAAAACCGTCAGCCCCTGGTGCATCTGGTCGACACCAGCCAGTGCCTTCTGGTCTGCAACATCGAAGCCCCCCTGGCCCAGGGCCTGAAAGAGGGACAGGCGGTGGATCTGTCCATCCCCGTGGGATTCGATCAGCTGGCGTTCAAGGGCCGGCTGATCTTCGTGTCCCCGGTGGTCGATCCGGCCAGCGGACTGGTGATGGTCAAGGCCCGTTTCGACAACCCGGACGGCCGGGTCCGCCCCGGTGTGGCCGGGTCCATGATCATCCCCGTGGCTTCGGACAAAACCCTTGAGACCTATTGAACGGACGGACCATGTCTTTTGAACACAGGAATCACGACGCGGAAGCCCAGGCGGCTCTCCGCGTTTTTGATGGGTTGAGGCGGTTTGACGGCAGTCCCCCCGATTTCTGGGCGGAATACATGGAGGCCTGCAGGCGGCTGGTGGGCGGGGCGTATGCCCGGCTGATGGTGATGGAGACCGGGCAGACGTCATGGAAAACCATGGGTGTCTGGCCCCCGGCCCGGCGACGGGACGCGAATCAGCCCGAGGCCGAGGCCGAATCGCTCCGCGTGGCGGATGCGACCTGTGACCAGGGGCTCCTGGTCACGGACCGGGCCCCCGGGGGCACGTTGATCGGGCTCAGGCTGGATGCGGGGGAGGCCGCCGCCCGGGCCGTGGCCCTGGTCCATGTGGACCGGTTTGAAGACGGCCTCAATGCCGACGAGGCCGGGGTGCGTCTGTCGCTGGTGGCCGATGTGCCCCTGTTGTATCAGATGCGGAAACAGGCGGACAAGGCCCGAAGCGATGTGGTCCGCTTCGCCGAGACGCTGGATCTGATGGTGCTGCTCAACGCCGAGGAGCGCTACCGGGCTGCGGTGATGACCTTCGTGAACGAGATGGCCGCGCGGTTTCGCTGCTCCCGGGTCAGCCTGGGCTGGCAGATCGGAGACTACGTGCGCATCCAGGGCATCAGCCACATGGAGCAGTTCGAAAAGAAAATGGAAGCCGTCCAGGGCCTCGAAGCCGCCATGGAAGAAACCCTGGATCAGGACGAGGAAATCCTCCTGCCCCCGCCCGAGGGCCAGAGTGCCGTGGTCCGCGCCCACGGTGCCTTTGCCGAAAGTCACGGCGGACGCTATCTCTTGTCGCTGCCCATCCGGCCCGGTGACAGGCCCAAAGCCGTTCTGATGTGTGAACGGGACAAAGAACCCTTTTCGGACAACGAGATTCAGGGTCTGCGACTGTTCTGTGATCAGGCGACCCGGCGCCTTGACGATCTGCGTGTGAACGATGTCTGGTTCGGCCGCCGGATGGCTCGGACCGCCCGGAAAAAACTGTCGGGCCTTCTGGGGGTGGAACACACCTTTGCCAAGGCGCTGGCCATCGTCGGATTTTTTCTTCTGGCCTTTCTTCTGTTCGGTCGGCTGGAATACCGGGTCGAGGCCCCCTTCATTCTGAAAACCGATGATGTGGCCTACCTGCCCAGCCCCTTCGAGGGCTACATCAAAACCGTCCATGTCCAGGTGGGGGATGAGGTGGCCGCCGGTCAACCCCTTTTGAGTCTCGACACCCGTGAGCTTCTGATCGAGGAATCGGCGGCCATCGCCGACAAGAGCCGCTATCAGCGGGAATCGGAAAAATCACGGGCCCGTTACGCCCTGGCGGAAATGAAAATCGCCCAGGCCCTCCGGGAACAGGCCGAAGCCAAGCTTGAGCTGATCCGCCATCATCTGGCCAACGCCGACATCCGGGCGCCCTTTGCCGGCATCGTGGTCGAGGGGGATCTGCGGGAAATGCTCGGTGCGCCGGTCCGCAAAGGCGACGTGCTGTTCAAGGTGGCCCGGATCGAAAACCTCTACGCCGAGCTCAATGTGGACGAGCGGGATATCCATGAGATCCAAAAGGCCCAGATCGGTCAGATCGCCTTTGTCAGCCGTCCCGAGTTCAGTTACCCCATCGTGGTGGAACGCATCGATCCGGTGGCCCTGTCGCGGGATGAGGGCAATGTCTTTCCCGTGCGCGGCCGTCTCGACGATGCGGCCCAGACCTGGTGGCGTCCGGGCATGAGCGGGATTTCTAAAATCAACGCGGGCAAACGCAACGTGCTGTGGATCATCACCCACAGGACCGTGGAGTTCCTGCGTCTGTTTTTCTGGTGGTGATATGGCGGGATCGGGCAAGACCTTCAGTGAATCCTGGCACCGTATCGCGGGTCTAAGGCTTTCGCTGCGCCCCGGCGTCCATGTTCGCATGCAGCGCTTTCGCGGTGAGAAATGGTATGTGTTCAGCGATCCCTTCACCAACGGCTTTTACCGGGTCCGTCCTCCGGCCTATGACTTTCTGATCCGCCTTAGCCCCACGCGGACCGTGGAGGAGGTCTGGGAACAGTGCCTGTCCATGGCGCCCGACTCGGCGCCGGGCCAGGAGGATGTGCTTCAGCTGCTCACCCAGCTCTATCATGCCAACCTTCTTTACACAGAGCAGGCCCCGGACGGCCGGGCGCTGTTCGAGCGGTTCAGCAAACGCCGTCAGCGGGAAATAAAATCCCGGTTTCTGAGCATCATGTTCATGCGGATACCCCTCTGGGATCCGGACCGGTTTCTTAGGGCCGCCATGCCGCTGTTCCGCCTTCTGATCAGTCCCCTGGGCGCGCTGGTCTTTCTTGCGGTGGTGGGGCTGGCCCTGAAAACCGTCATCGACCACGCCGATCTGGCGGGCCATCAGGCCCAGGGGATCCTTTCCCCCGGCAACCTTTTTCTTTTGTATGTGGGGCTGGTGTTCGTCAAAAGCCTCCATGAACTGGGCCATGCCGTGGTCTGCCGAAGGTTCGGCGGCGAGGTCCACACCATGGGGGTGATGCTTCTGGTCTTCACGCCGCTTCCCTACATGGACGCCACCTCCAGCTGGTCGTTTCGAAACCGCTGGAAACGGGCCTTCGTCGGGGCCGCGGGCATGATCATCGAATTGTTCGTGGCGGCCCTGGCCACCCTGGTCTGGGCCCATACCGGGCAGGGCACCGTCAACAGCCTGGCCTACAACATCATGTTCATCGCCTCGGTGTCCACCCTGGTATTCAACGGCAACCCCCTGCTGCGGTTCGACGGCTACTACATTCTTTCGGACCTGTTGGACATTCCCAATCTGGCCCGGCAGTCCAACCTCCAACTGCGCCATCTGGCCGAAAAACACCTGTTCGGATATCAGGATTCCCAAAGCCCGGCCCGAACGTCCAAAGAAGCCTTCTGGCTGAGCGTTTTCGGTGTGCTCAGCGGCTTGTACCGGATTCTGGTGTTCACGGGGATCGTGCTGTTTGTGGCCGACAAGTTTTTGCTGGCCGGTCTGATCATGGCGGTGATCTGCCTGATTTCCTGGGGCCTGGTGCCCTTGTACCGCTTTTTCAACTACCTGGCCACCAGTCCCCGGCTGGAACGCACACGCAGACGGGCCGTGGGGGTGTCGGCGGCCCTTTTTCTCACAGTGGTGTTCGCCCTGGCTATTTTCCCTTTTCCCAATCGGTTCCGGGCGCCGGGCGTTCTTGAAGCGGTGGCCTACATCAAGGTGATCAACGAGGCGCCGGGCTACATGGACCATCTGCTGGTTCCCTCCGGAACCCTGGTGACACCGGGGACGCCCCTTCTGACCCTGTCGGATCCGACCCTTGTGATCGACACGAAAAACGCCAAAGCCCAGAAACAGGAAACCCGTGCCCTTCTGATGCGGGCCATGAGCGAGGATGTGGCGGATCTCAAACCCTTGCGGCGGCGATTGTCGGTCATCGAAAGCCGACTGGCCGATCTGGAGCACCAGAAGAACAATCTGGTGGTACGGGCCCGGCAGAAGGGTGTCTGGGTGGCACCCACGGCCGCCGAGCGGATCGGTTCCTTTCTGCCCAAGGGCTCGCCCATCGGAGAAATCGTGGACCACGGGGCCTTCCGGTTTTCCTCCATCGTCTCCCAGGACGACGCGGCCCATCTGTTCGTGGACCGGATCAGAAAGGCCGAGGTCAGGATCGCAGGGCATGCGGCCCGCAACGTGGCGGTCAACGATTACACCATCATTCCCTTTGAACAGAAAAAACTCCCCTCCGCAGCCCTGGGCTGGCTGGGCGGCGGCGATATCGCCGTGTCTGCCGACGATGCCGGCGGCACCCAGGCCGCCGAATCATTTTTCAGCATTGACGCGACGCTTGACACCACCGAGGGGGTCGTGTTTTTCCACGGACGATCCGGAAAAATCCGCTTCACCATGGATCCCGAACCCCTGCTGGTCCAGGGTTTCCGCGCCCTGCGCAGACTTCTCCAGAAACGGTACCGGATATGATGCGTCCCACCGCCGATTACCGCAAGACGAAAATCGAGATCCCCGGCAAGCTGCATCAGGGGCTGGACGCCTATGCCCACGGTCTTCTGGGAACGTGGGGGCGCCGGGCCGTTCACCGTCGCCGCCTGCTGGTCGAGGCCGGGGACGTGGCGGAGAAATCCCTTGCGTTGAAGGATCTGTCCAGCCGGGATCTGAACGCCCGGCTCCGGGAGATCAAACAGACATTCCGACGGCAGGGCAGGGATCAGGAGGCCCGGGTTCCCGAGGCCCTGGCCCTTCTGGTCGAGTGTGCCGAACGCACCCTGGGTCTTCGCCCCTATCCGGTCCAGGTGGCCGGGGCCCTTGCCCTGTCACGGGGCTGCCTCACGGAGATGGCCACGGGGGAAGGCAAGAGTCTGACGGCCTGCCTTCCGGCGGTGCTGGCCGCCTGGTCCGGACGCCCCTGTCATATTGTCACGGTCAACGATTACCTGGCCAGTCGGGATGCGGGGGAGATGAAGCTCTTCTACCAGGCCTGCGGTCTGTCTGTCGGGGCCGTGACGACGACCATGGCAGCGCAGGAACGGCGTGAGCAGTATGACAAGGGGGTGGTGTACACCACCAGCAAGGAACTGACCGCCGATTTTTTAAGGGACCGGCTGATGCTGGGCGCTGTACCCCAGGCTTCCCGCCGTCTGATCAGGCGGTTTCTTTTTCCCGAAACCCGCACCCACGATCATCTGGTGCTGCGGGGCCTGTTCACGGCCATTGTCGATGAGGCGGACAGCGTGCTGATCGATGAGGCGGTGACGCCTCTGATCATTTCCCGGCCCCAGGAAAACCGCATGCTGATCGATGTGATCGAACAGGCGGGCCGTCTGGCCGGTCATTTACTGCCGGATCGGGATTATACGAAGGATCTGAAGTACAAGGACATCCGTCTGACCGAGGAGGGTGAGGACCGCATCGACCGTCTGACCCGGACCCTTTCCGGTTTGTGGAAAAGCCGGGACCGCCGGACCGAACTGATGATCCAGGCCCTGTCGGCCCGGGAATTCTATACGCGGGACAAACAGTACGTGGTTCAGGACGGGAAGGTGGTCATCGTCGATGAGTTTACCGGGCGTCTGATGCCCAACCGGACATGGCGTCAGGGCCTTCATCAGGCGGTGGAGGCCAAGGAGGGGATTGGTCTTTCCAATCCCAGCGAGACCCTGGCCCGTCTGAGCTTTCAGCGGTTTTTCCGTCTGTTCCGCCATCTGTCCGGCATGACCGGCACGGGTCTGGAGGCGGCCGGAGAATTCTGGCAGATCTACAATCTCACGGTGATGACCATTCCCACCCACCGCCCCTGCATCCGTGACCTTTATCCCAGCCGGATTTTCGCCACGGCCGACGAACGCTGGCAGGCGGTGGCCGATGAGGTCGAGGCCGTTCAGCGCCTGGGCCGCCCGGTTCTGGTGGGCACCCGCAATGTGGCGGCCAGCGAAACGGTGGCGGCAATTCTGCGTGACCGGGGCCTTTCCTTCAACCTCTTGAGTGCGGTCTATCATCAGGAGGAGGCGGGCATCGTCCGGGCCGCAGGCCAGCAGGGCCGGATCACCATCGCCACCAACATGGCCGGTCGCGGCACGGATATCAAGCTGGGGCAGGGCGTGGCCGACAAAGGCGGCCTCCACGTGATCGCCACCGAAGGCCACGAATCCGCCCGGATCGACCGCCAACTGTTCGGCCGCAGCGCCCGCCAGGGCGATCCCGGCAGCGCCCGGGCCTTCATGAGCCTCGATGACGAACTGATCACCCGCTTCGTGGCCGAACCCTTACGCAAACGCCTGGCCGACGCCCTGGCCGCCAACCGCCCCACCGTCCGCAAACTCAGCGAAACCCTCTACCACAGAGCCCAGCTCTCCGCCCAGCGCCTGGCCTACCGCCAACGCAAAAACGTCCTTGCCATGGACACCTGGCTCGAAGAAGCCCTCTCCTTCGCCGGCCGCAACCCTCTGGACAGCTGACGCCAACCCCAATTTCAAATCGAAATCGAAAAAACGCCTCCGGCGTCCCTTCCGGGGGACCGCCTTTTGAAAAGGCGGCCAAACGGGTTTTGGGGTTTTCAATAAGGGCGGTGGCATGTGATGTGATGCTGTTTTTTTGGACAGGCATGGCCGGAACCTGTGAACGAGGGACACCACGCCACCCGTCCACGCCGTCCACCCTGTCCACCCGACTCGTGCGAAACGTTTGGTCACCACGGAGAAGGGAGAAAAAGAGATAGGAAAAGAAATGGCTGACCCGGCCCTTTTGCTTGACTTCCTGGTGGGGATGATATCTATTTTTGGGTATTTTTTGATGGTCTCGTATCATGTCAATAAAGGAGGAGATGAATCATGACCGGTATGTCAACGATCGTTCGATCGGCTCGGGCGCGGTACGCCCGAGCAAAGGCCACCCATGGGGCGGCCCTTTGGGTCTGTCTGGTGGCGCTGTTTTTCCTGGCCGGGGCGAAACCGTCCGAGGCCGAGTGGCCCCGCGTGGCGTTTTCAAAGGACGGCACGCCGATCTCATATGAGGTCTTTGGCACAGGCGAACCGACGCTGGTGTTCGTTCATGGCTGGAGCTGCGATGCCCGTTACTGGCGTGGTCAGGTGCCGGTGTTTTCAAAAAAGCATCGTGTCGTAGTGCTTGATCTCGCAGGCCACGGCCATTCCGGAATGTCCCGCACGGACTATACCATGGCCTCGTTCGGAGAGGATGTGCGGGCCGTCACGGAATCGACGGGAAGCAGGAACGTCATTCTGATCGGTCATTCCATGGGCGGTACGGTCATCGCCGAAGCGGCCTGTCTGATGCCTGATCGTGTCGTCGGACTGATCGGCATCGATACCCTTGTGAATATCGAGTACCCGATGACATCGGAAGCCCTGAACGCGATGACGGCACCCCTTGCGGAAAATTTTCGCCAGGGCAGCAGGCAGTTTGTCAGCGAGATGATTTCAGCCGAAACCGATCCCGGGCTCCGCGAATGGATTCTTTCCGACATGTCGGCCGCACCGCCCGGCGTTGCCCTGAGCGCGATGCATGACATGCTGACACAGTACGTCACCGGCCGGGCGGCAACGATCTTCGAAAAAATCCGAATCCCGGTCGTCACGGTCAACGGCGACATGTGGCCCGTCAATGTCGAGGCGAACCGACGGCACATGCAGTCCTTCAACGCCATTGTTCTTCAAAAAGCCGATCATTTCCTGATGATGAACCGCATCCCCGATTTCAACCGGGCCCTTGGAAAGGCCATCCTCATGGTCACGGAAAAACACGCACAGCGGACCCCTTGACCAAGCGACCCCAAAGCCTGCCCACCAAATGCCCGCCACCCGTCCACGGGGTCCACTCCGTCCACCCTGTCCACCAGGCGCGTGCGAAACGTTTGGACACCACGGAGAAGGGAGAAAAAGAGACAGGCTCAGAATCGACGCGGCGGAACAAAACATCGAGCGGTGTTGCAAATGAAAACAACCTCAGCGTCACCTGCGTTTATCCTGTAATAAATGATGTATTGTAAGCCAACGGGATAGCTGTTAATATGGCAAAAATTTCGTTCGGCTTTTTCAGTGATCCCGTTGCAGGTATTCCTGTGACGGGTTTTTTTGGTTCAAGAAGCAGGAGTTGCCATGCATTACACGATTTTTGACACCCCGGTTATTCGGACCATCATGCGCCTCGTTTCGGTCATGGTGTTGAAACTCAGCGGATGGACGGTGGCGGGGAAGGCCCCGGATTTGAAGAAATACGTGATGATCGCGGCGCCCCACACGACAAACTGGGACTTCTATTACACCATGCTGATCTCATTCGCCATGGGTATCAAGATCTACTGGATGGGCAAGAACACCCTGTTTCGCTGGCCTTTCGGGTATTTTTTCAGATGGATGGGCGGTATCGCCATCGACCGGAGCAAATCGGACAATGTGGTGGCCCAATCCGTTGCGGCCTTTGACCGGGCCGATCAGCTGATCGTGGTGATCCCCCCCGAGGGCACACGATCCAAAGCGCGGTACTGGAAAACAGGTTTTTACCACATCGCCCATGGGGCAGGCGTTCCCATTGCCCTGGGATTTCTTGATTACAGGCTGAAAAAGGGCGGGATCGGTCCGGCCCTGATGCCCACCGGCGACATCGACGAGGATATGAAACTGATCAAAAGTTTTTACGGCAACGTGTCCGGCAAATACCTGGACCTGACCAGCGATGTGAGTCTGATCACCGACGATTACATGTACATCGATTACAGCCGCATCATCGAGCCTGCGGGGTCCATACTGTACTCATCCGGTGATCCGGATGCGGACCGCCTGATGCTTCAGGCCTATTATGTCGATATCACCGGTCAGTCGTCTGCCCGTGTCAGATGACATTGGGCCGCGAACGGTGAGGGGCGAAAAGGCCCAAAGGGCGTCGTTTCCGAAATATTAAACAACCTGACGTATGCGATTTGTATGTGTTTCCCCTGATGTATTCCCACCGCTTAGTTTTCGTGATAAAAAAAGCCTGATTGCCTGATAAAAGGAGACAGTTCCCATGCGCTTGACATACCGTGCCGTCGATGCGAAGGATATTCCTGCGATATGTGCCTTTCAAAACTGGGTTTCACGCCCCACGGCATCGAAGAACGGACGGATTACGCCGGCAACCGTGTGGCCCTGATTCATATGGTCCGGGCCGTGGGATCATCTTTCATAGAGGAATGAGGACATGAACATCCCCACACGCACCATCGTCGTTGCCCTGGCCCTGGTTGCGGCCGCCGTTCTGGCTTGGATCATCGCAAGTCGGATCGATGGCGAAACGGGACGTGCCGGGCGAGCGGGCGAGCCCATGCCCATTGCCGTGGAGATCGCCCCGGTCGAGCATCGGCCCATGACCTGGACCCGCACCTTCAGCGGCACCCTGGAGGCCCGGGACCGGTTTGTCGTGGCTCCCAAGATCGTTGCCAGGGTCAAGCGGCTGTCGGTGGATATCGGCGACACGGTTCAGAGGGGCCGGCTGGTCTGTGAACTGGACAACGAGGAGTATGTCCAGGATCTGGCCCAGGCCCAGGCCGATCTGACGGTGGCCAACGCCAATCTGACCGAGGCGGAAAATGCCCTGATCATCGCCAACCGGGAAATGGACCGGGTCAGGACCCTGAGTCGCCGGGGGATCACCTCCGATGCCCAGCTCGATGCGGCCAAAACGGTACAACTTGAAAAATCGTCCCGCCTCGAGGTGGCCAAAGCCCAGGTGACCCGGGCGGAGGCCTCGGTGGAATCGGCACGGATTCGTCTGGGTTACACCCGGGTTACGGCCGAATGGATGGGCGATGACGACGAGCGGGTGGTGGCGGAACGGTTTGTGGACGAGGGCGATACGGTATCGGCCACCGATGCGCTGCTGTCCATCGTGAATCTCGACCCCCTGACCGGGGTCATTTTCATCACGGAAAAAGACTATGCCCGGCTGACGGTGGGACAGACGGTCCGGCTGAGCACGGACGCCTATCAGGGCGAACACTTCGACGGCATCGTCGCCCGTATCGCCCCGGTGTTCCGTCGGGAGACCCGACAGGCACGGGTGGAGATCCGGGTGCCCAATCCGGACCACCGCCTGAAACCGGGAATGTTCATCCGGGCCGATGTGGTGCTCGATCACCGGGACGATGCCGGAGTCATTCCCGAGGCGGCCCTGACCGTCCGCCAGGGGGAGACCGGGGTGTTTGTCCTTCAGGCCGACAGCCGGCATGTGGCCTGGCAGACTGTGGCGGTGGGGATCCGTCAGGGGGATGTGGTGGCCGTATCCGGTCTTGACGCCGGATCGTTTGTGGTCACCCTGGGGCAGCAGATGCTTTCCGACGGGTCAGCGGTGACGATTCCCGAACAGGCATCCGACCAAGGCTCGGAGGCCCTATGAGCCTGGCATCGTTCAGCGTCCGTCGGCCGATCTTCACCATGATGATCACCCTGATCGTGATCAGCCTGGGGCTGGCCGCGCTTTTTCGTTTGCGGATCGACCTGCTGCCGGACATCGAACTGCCCACCGTGTCCATCCGGACGGATTACGAGGGCGCCGGACCCGAGGTCATGGAACGTCTGGTCACCCAGATTCTCGAGGAGATCGTGGCCACGGTGCCGGGGGTTGCGGACATCCGTTCGGAAACCCGGGAAGGGGAAAGCACCATCCGGGTGAGTTTCTCCTGGGGTACGGACATCAACACGGCGTCTCTGGATCTCCAGTCCCGCATCGAGGATGAAATCAATGAGCTGCCCGACGACGTGGATCGTCCCCGGATCCGCAAGTTCGATGTGAACAGTTTTCCGGTGGTGATTCTCGGCGTCGCCGGAACGCTGGACCCGGTTGAAATGACCGAGCTGATCGAAACCCGGGTCAGAAATCGTTTTTCCCGTCTCGAGGGGGTGGCCCAGGTGGATGTCTGGGGCGGCTTTAACCGGGAGATCCGGGTGGCGGTGGACCATGAACGGATCAGGGCTTTGGGCGTTTCTCTGCCCCGGATTCTGGAGGTCCTCAAGCAGTCCAACGTGGATCTGCCCGCCGGAAACATCGAAAAAGGGCAACACGAGGTGGTGTTGCGGGCGCCGTCGGAGTTCAGGAATCTCGATCAGATACGAAACACCGTGGTGGATGTCATTGACGGGGCGGTGGTGACCCTTTCCCAGGTGGCCGATGTTCAGGATACTTACGAAAAAGTCACCCGCCGGGTCCGTGTCAACGGCGAACCGGGTATCCGGGTGGGTATCCGCAAGCAGGCCGAGGCCAATACGGTGGACGTGGCCAGAAACATCCTTCTGGAAATCGAACGGGCCAATCGGGAATTTCCCCAACTGCGGATCGTGCCCGTGATCAACCAGGGCAATTTCATCGAGCGGTCCATCCGAAACGTGGCCGGCTCCGTGCTTTACGGCGGCGGCTTCGCCATCCTGGTGCTTTTGTTTTTTCTGCGTAACGTTCGAAGCACCCTGGTGATCTCTCTTTCCATTCCCATTTCCATCATCGCCACCTTCACCCTGATTTATTTCGGGGGCTTGACCCTCAATCTGATGACCCTGGGCGGACTGGCCTTAGGGGTGGGCATGATGGTCGACAGCTCCATCGTGGTGCTGGAAAATATCTTCCGCCGGAAAACCGATGAGGGAGAGTCCGCCCAGATCGCCGCAGTCACGGGTACCGGAGAGGTGGCGGCCGCCATCGTGGCCAGCACCATCACAACTTTGGTGATTTTTCTGCCGCTGATTTTTCTCAAAGGGGTGACCGGGGTTCTGTTCCGGGAATTGGCTTACGTGATTGTTTTTTCCCTGATCTGTGCCTTGCTGGTGGCCCTGAGTCTGGTGCCCATGCTTTCATCGAAGTTGCTCCGCATGCCTGCTAAACGAAGCGGTTCATTGACGTGGATCGATGCGCTGAGCGCCCGGGCCGAAGGCTTTTTCGACGGCCTTGAATCCGGATACAAAACCCTGATTGCAAGGGTTCTGGACCATCGGGCGGCGACCCTTGTGATCACGGGCCTGATGCTGGCGTTCAGTCTTCTGCTGCTGCCCCTGATCGGTACCGAGTTTCTTCCGCCCAGCGATGAGGGGGAGGTCCGGGTCACCGGGGAGATGCCCATGGGCACGCGGCTTGATCTGGTCGATCGTCAGCTCCTCTGGATCGAGGCGGTGGTCAGGGACGCGGTGCCCGAGACGGTGTCCGTGGTGGCCGCAAGCCGCGGCGGCGACGAACCCGAGGGGGAGATCCGGTTGTCACTGACGCCTGCCGGCCTTCGGAGCCGGTCGAACACGGACATTGCCGATGATCTGAGACGACGGTTGACCGGCATGATTCCGGGGATGACCGTTCGGGTCCGTGCCCCCCAGGGCCAGTTTATTCTTCAGCGCCTGCTGGCCGGCGATGAAGGCATCACCGTGGAAGTCCGGGGCTTCGACCTGTCCTTGCTCGATGCCCTGACCACCGATGCGATCGAGGCCCTGGGCCGGGTTGACGGCATTACGGATATCGATTCCGATCGGGTGGCGGGGCTTCCCCAGCAGACCCTTCTCGTGGATCGGGACAAACTTGCCGACCTGGGATTGAGCGCCAGGGATGTGGCCGAGGTGATCCGGACGGCGGTGGCCGGGACAAAGGCCGGGGAATTCAGGCCGGAGGGGGATGCCTATCGGATCTTTGTCCAGCTGAAGGAGGCCCATCTGCGGTCCATGGACGAGATTCTCGATCTGACCCTGAACACCCCCGCCGGAGATGCCGTCGCCCTCAGAAGCGTGGTCACCGTCGAGGCCGGTCTGGGGCCGTCTCAGATCAACCGCAAGGATCAGCAGCGGCTGATCACCGTCATAGGGAATGTGTCGGGGCGGGATCTGGGTTCGGTGGCCGAAGACGTTCTTCGAGAACTGGACCGTATTCCTCGCCCCATGGGCTATGACCTGGCCCTGGCCGGAAACTATGAAGAGCAGCAGAAATCCTTTCGTGAGCTGTTGCTGTCGTTGTTTCTGGCTTTGATTCTTGTGTATATGGTTCTGGCCTGTCAGTACGAATCCTTTGTCAATCCGTTGATCGTCATGTTCTCCGTACCCGTGGCCGCCGTGGGTGTTCTTTTCACCTTGTTTCTCACCCACACCACCCTGAACATCCAGTCCTACATCGGTTGCATCATGCTGGGCGGCATCGTGGTCAACAACGCCATTCTTCTGGTCGATCAGGCCGGCCGGCTGAACACCCGGGGCCATGGGGTCCGTGATGCCGTCATCGAGGCGGGCCGAAGGCGTCTGAGACCCATTCTCATGACCAGCCTGACCACGGTGTTCGGACTTCTGCCCCTGGCTCTGGGTATCGGGGAGGGGGCCGACGCCCAGGCCCCCCTGGCCCGGGCCGTGGTCGGCGGGCTGATCGGGTCCACCCTGATCAGCCTGGTGCTGATCCCGGTGATGTATTCCCTGTTCCATCCCGAACGGTCGGGGGAGGTGTGATGATGATTCGTCTGGGGCTCAAACAGGTGGCTTGTTGTGCGATGTTTCTTCTGTGTCTGCTGCTTTCGGCCGGGTCGGGCCGGGCGGAATCAGCCGATTCCGATGCCGACCCGCTTCGATGCGAAGACGGGATCGTGCCGGACCTGCCGGCAGACGATCTTCTGCCGTTGAGCATCGAGCAGGCTGTGACGTCGGCTCTGGAACACAATCGGGATCTGCGTGTGCAGCGCCTGGAACCGATCCGCATCGATACCTTCGCGCGCATCGAACAGGCCGCTTTCGATCCGGAGCTGTTTGCCGAACTGGCCTGGACCCGGGACGAGGATCGTCTCAATCCGGTCCTTGCGCGTGAGACACAGGGCGAGGCCCGGCTGGGCATGCGCAAAGCCTTTGACACCGGCACCCGGTTGGAACTTTCCTTGTCCCGACAGCACATTCGCGAAACCGACGAACCGAAACGCCGGGAATCCTCCGTGGGGATGAGTCTGACCCAGTCGCTGCTCAAAGGATTCGGACCGTCGGTGAACCGGGTCCGAATCCGGCAGGCGGCTCTGGACACAACCATCAGCCGTGAAGAACTGAAAGCCTTTACCGAACGTCTGGTGGCCGATACGGAGTTGGCGTACTGGAATCTGGTGCTGGCCGAAGAGACGATCATCATTGTCGAGCAGTCCCTGGCCGTGGCCAGAAAACAGCGGAGTGAGATCGAAGAGCAGATCGCCATCGGTCATCTGCCCCGGACCGAAGCGGCGGCGGCACGGAGCGAGGAGGCCCTACGTAAACAGGATCTGATCGACGCCCGGAGCCGGGTCGAACGCTACCGCCTGATCCTTCTCAACCTGATCGATCCGGAGCGGGACGAGGCCCGGGTCCGGGCTCTGACACCGCCGTCCATCGATACCCTTCCCATCACCGATGCCTCCGAACGGCTGGCTTTGGCCGAGGCCCTGAGGGCCGATCTGGCCGAGTCCCGGCTGAGGCTGGAACGGCATGATCTGGAGACGGTGATGACCCGAAACGGGCTGCTGCCCAAGCTTGATTTTTTCGTGTCCCTGGGGCGGACCGTCGACGGCAACCGGCTGGACAACGTGTTTGAATCCGAAAACCGTGCCGACGATATCGCCGTTGGTCTGTCGTTCAGCCATACGCTGGGCAACCGATCGGCCCGGGCCAGGGAGGAGGCCGCCCGGACCTCCCGGCTCCAGGCCCGGCTGGCCGTCGACAACCTGATCTCCCTGATCCGCCTGGATGTGAAGCTGGCCATCAATGAGGTCGAGCGTCTGAGAAAGCAGATCACAGCCACCCGGACCACCTGTCTGTTCCAGGAACAGACCTGTGTCGCTGAAAAGGACCGCTTCGATGTGGGCGCCGGCACATCCCTGATGGTGGCCCAGGCCCAGCGAGACCTTCTATCCGCCCGCCTGGCCGAAGTCGAGGCCCTGGTCACCTACCGCATGGCCCTGATCCGCCTGTTTCTGGCCGAAGGCAGTCTTCTTGCCATGCGCGGCATCGATCTTGACTGATAGGCAACGGTGTCCGGGTTTTAATCATTACCCCACCCGGCCGACCCCCATTAGACGCCTGAACATCCAAGCTGTGCGTATATCTCAAACGGCGCATCAAAAATCATGACCTGAGCCGTCACGGCGATATGAGCTTATACAGACCCAACCTTCCTTTTATAAAGATGCCGTGAAGATTCTCCTGCCTGGCCGCCTGTCCATACGTTTTTCTTCGTGGGGCAAAATCATCAGGATCAGGCTGCAACCAACAACGTCATCCGCAACGTCGGGAAGAATCTTTCGGCAGCCACGACCTTACACAACCTTGCCCGCCATGATTGCCTGACAGATAGTGGAAAAAATGGTGCCGGATCAAATAAGCCCTTGACATTACGGTAAATATGTGAGTCAAAAATTATAAATATCCGATATTAAAGGAGATATAATCATGGCGACGCACAGCCCGGTTACGTTCAAAAACGTTGAAACTCTGCCCATCCACGAAACGCTTTCCCACCAGCTGGAGGCATGCCTTAAACATCATAAACGAAAATGTCCTGGTTTGACTGATATTGAATTCATTCTCGCCTGTGTCAAGAGAGTTATAACTCTCAATCAAAGCGGAAGGGATTTTTTGCAATTCCTTCATGATGTATTCAATAGTCATGTCCCCCGATCGACGTTTTTCGATGCTTTAAAATCAAAACGAAGATGCCGTGCCGTCAAGGAATTGAGCGCCCTTTATCACGACCTTTTATCTGCGGGACTGACCGGCAGAGGCATTGACAATCTCTCGGCATTTCCTGAACTCAACGAATTTGATATTTTCGCTGCTGACGGCCATTTCATTGAACATCCAAGCCACTTGAAAAAAATGAGTGATCAACGAATTTATGCCCCTGGAAATATCTACATGAAAAATATCCGGAACGGCCTTGTCCAACTTCTTACACCCGTTACGGATGGGACATCTAAAGCTCATGAGCTGCCACACTTCAGGAAAGCCATCGAGACTATGAATATAATGGTTAACCTGATTTGGATTGTCGATCGGGCCTATGTGGACTACGCATGGTGGGAAAAACAGAAGAAGCGGGGCCATCTTGTTATTTCAAGGACCAAGTCCAACATGTCGCCCATCTATTGTGGAGAGAGGCCATTCGATGCCGATGATCCTGTCAACCAAGGGGTCGTCAGAGATCGCACAGGGGGATTTCCAAACTCTTCCGCCATGGTTCGAATTATCGACTACGTTCATCCCGAAACCGGTGAAGAAATAACGTTTTACACAACTCTCGGAAATGATCTCCGGCCGGGTCTTATCTGTTGGCTTTATTTTTTGCGCTGGAATATCGAAAAGGCCTTTGACTGTTTTAAAAACGCATTGGGTGAGAAAAAAGCCTGGGCCACCGGATTGAATGCGCTTCAAATCCAAGGACATTCCATTGGCATCATTTACAACTTTATCCGTTTCCTTTCTGAAACGGTTCAGAACGAGCACCAGACCTCGGATAAAAAAGCCGAAAAAAAATACCGTGATCAACTGGACAAAAGATCAAAGATCGCCGAGGCACATCATCGCTTTGTGCATCCCTTGCTCTATCTATGCCGCCACATCTCCCGAATTTCAGCACAGATCGTAAGGCTTATCAGAAATCATTTTTTCTCGCCGAAGCCCCTACGTGACCTGATTCCATGCTTTATTCACCGACTGGAATGGTATTTGTGACGGAAACCCGGACAGCGTTGCCCCATTGGGCGAATGAGACTTAGGTTTCGAAATGGAAGAGATGTAACATCTCCGGCCCTTTCTTTTTATTCACAGGGCGGCTTGCCGGTGAAGGGGAATCCGTGGTAGTGTTTGCGGGAATTTTTTGGCGAAGGGCATGGAGGAACGATGGCGTGCACGCGGCTCTGTGTGATCTGTGGTGACGGGGGGGCGAAGACGGTCGAGAGGGCGGGAGCCGGGGTGTATTATTCCTGTGCGGCCTGCGGGGTGACGTTTCTTGAGCCGGATCAGAGATTGTCGGCTGAGGAGGAGCGGAAACGCTACGGTCTGCATCGAAACAGGCCGGATGATAAGGGATACCGGCGTTTTCTGGAAACCCTGGCCGATCCGCTGATCCCGATGCTCAAACCGGGCGCCCGGGGGCTGGATTACGGCTGCGGCCCCGTGCCGGTTCTGGCAACGATGCTTCGCGCGGCGGGGCATCCCACGGCCGTGTACGATCCCTTTTTTTTCGCGGATTCGGCTCCGCTTGAAACGACCTATGATTTTGTCACCTGCACCGAGGCGGCGGAGCATTTTTACCGGCCGATCGAGGAGTTTCAAACGTTGGACAGGTTGCTGGTTCCCGGGGGAATTCTGGCGGTGATGACGACATTTCGGACGGACACGGTGGATTTTTCAACCTGGCATTACCGGCGTGACCCGACCCATGTGATATTTTACCGCGAGGAGACCATGCATTGTCTGGCCGGGCGTTTCGGATGGACCTGCATGGTTCCGGCCCTCAACGTGGCCATCATGAAGAAGCCCCTTTCACCTTTCTGAGGTTGATGCGAAACGGGGACGCCCTCCCCACCTTCTCCACCCAGGCGGCCGCTCATTGGGCGGGCTCTGCCTGAAAAAAGGGCCGATTCCTTAGCGAAACAGTCGGCCCATCCGTTCGCAGGCCTCGTCCAGAATCCGGGGCTTTTTGGCGAAGCAGAAACGGGCCAGGTTTTTTCCCCCGTCGTCGTGGTAGAAGGCGCGGCCGGGGACGCAGGCCACGCCGGTTTTGGCCAGGATGTGCATGGCTTTTTCAAGATCGTCCCTGCCGGGCACACGGCTGATGTCGGCCAGGACGTAATAGGCGCCGGAGGGAACGGAGGGGGTGAGGCCCAGATCGGCCAGCACGGTGCAGAAACGGTCCCGTTTGATCCGGTGGTCATCGCAGATGGCCTGGTAATAGGATTCGGGAAGCTCCATCAGGCCGCGGCAAACGCCCACCTGCAAGGGGGAGGGGGCGCAGACGTAAATGAGGTCATTCATGTGGGCAGCGGCCGTGGTGACGGCAGGGGGGCAGACGGCGTAGCCCACCCGCCAGCCGGTGATGCTGAAAATTTTGGAAAAACCCGAGATGGTCACCGTGCGGTCGGCCAGCTCCGGCAGGCCGGCCGGAGGAATGTGGCGAAGACCGTCGTAGACGAACCATTCGTACATTTCATCGGTGATGATCCACAAGTCGTGGGTCCCGGCAAAATCCGCAAGAAGGGAAAGCTCATCCCGGCTGATCACCTTGCCCGACGGGTTGGCCGGGGTGTTCAGCACCAGAGCCCGGGTTTTGTCGGTGATGAGCGAGGCCATCTGATCCCAGTCGAAGGCCCAGGAAGGCGCTTTCAGCCGGGAGAACACGGCGTTGACCCCCATGGCCGACAGGGTGGACCGGTGGTAGCCGTAATAGGGTTCGAACAGCATCACCTCGTCGCCGGGATTGAACAGGGCCATGCACACCGCGTAAAAGGCCCCGGTGGCTCCGGCGCTGATAAACACCTGGCTTTCCGCGTCCACGGCCATGCCGTGCTCCCGGTCGAGACGATTCGCCACGGCCGTTCGGAGATCCGGATACCCTTCACAGGGCATGTAGATGTTTTGGCCTTCGTCCATGGCCTGCTTGGCCCCTTCGATCACCTGGGCCGGAATATCCAGATCGCAGACGCCCTGGGCCATGTTGATGCCGCCCGCCTCCGTGCAGGCCCGCGTCATGGCCCGGATTTCCGATTGCCTCAGACCCCTGGTCCGGTCGCTGGTTTGCATGAGGTGTCTCCTTCTTGGGGGGTACAAAATGAGTGTTCAGGAATTGACGGCTTCGTAAAATGTTTGATATCTGCGTTACGCATCATCCCTCGTCACTGCGGCGTACCCTTAGTACGCCTCATTCCTCGGGACTCGCAAGCCTTGATCTCGAATATTTTACGAAGCCGTCCAAACATTGACTTTTTACAAGACCATCAGGAATTGATCAGTTTGGTTTTGAATTTGTTGTATTCGTCGAGGGTGATCAGGTTTTTTTTGTAAAGATCCGCCAGTTCGGACAGCTCCCGCAACTGGTAGTTGCCCGAGTCGATCAGGTGCCCGCTGTGTTCGGCAAGACGGGGGCGCGGGTCAATCGAGGTGTTGCCGGGGTTCTCCAGGCGCAGGGACGCCATGCCGCCCAGGATGCTGACCTCGATGGTGCGCCCCGTGAAGGCCGGAAGGGACAGCATATCACGAAGCTGTTTCCCTTCACGGACCATTTTTCGTTTGAGCAGGTAGCCGGCCAGAAAAATGCCCGCCGACCCGATAATCAGGATCCAGACCAGGTATTGAACGATCACGCCGAAAAAAAGAATCAGGCATCCCAGGCCCGCAATCAGTAAAACATGGAGCACCAGGATCAGATGCGCGGCAAAGATGCTTTTCATCATGCCGCTGGAATCTTTTTTGCCGGTTGACGTCATAACCCGTTCATCCCGTTAAGGTCTGTTTTGATGATGCCACCGAAAAACGGTTCAGGCAACGAATTTCGTAAACTGTCTGTTTAAAAGATCGGCCTTGAATTGTCAAGTGTCAAGACGTCCGCCTTCCAGGGTAATCGCATGTTTCATATCCGGATTTAAACACGTCATCCGTGCCGGCAAGAAATACACCGCTTGAGCATACGACACCCTCTCTGTGACTTTGTGTCTTTGTGAGAAATCACTTAGACCGCCCCCTTGGGAGACGCCGGTTTAATCGCTCTCACAGAGTCACGGAGACACAGAGAACGCCGGACATGCCGGGGCATGTCGCACGGCAACGCTCCTGTGGGCATCCCATGCCGTGACGGACAAGAGCCCCGCCTCTTTTCCGTCATGGTCAAACCATTCAACCACCCGGTCGCTGCGCTCCCTGAAGGACACGAAGGGAATGGGGGTTGTCAATTCCCGGCACACGGCATGTCATGAGCCGCTCCCCACAGGGCATGACCCATGTGTCGTGCGGGATAGACATGCGATTGCTCTGCGTTCGCTTTTAGGGCAACTTATCCCCTGGGATGAAAGCGTGTGTGGATTTTTTTCAGGTGGTCGCGGGTGATGTGGGTGTAGATCTGGGTGGTTGCGATGTCTGCGTGGCCCAGCATGATCTGGACCACGCGCAGGTCTGCGCCGCCTTCGAGGAGATGGGTGGCGAAGGAATGCCTGAGGGTGTGGGGAGAAATGGTTTTGCGGATGCCCGCTTTGAGGGCGTATCGGTTGAGCAGCTTCCAGAATCCCTGGCGGGTCATGGGCTTTCCCTGGCGGGCCACGAAAAGATACTCGCTTGCTTTTGTTTTCAGAAGGTGGGGCCGGGCGCCTGCCAGGTACAGGTCGATTTTTTCCCGGGCATACTGCCCCATGGGTATCACCCGCTCCTTGGACCCTTTGCCGAAGACCCGGACAAAGGAGGCTTCCCGGTTGACGTCCCTCACTTTCAGCGAGACCAGTTCACTGACCCGGAGGCCTGCGGCGTAGAGGAGCTCGATCATGGCGGCGTCCCTCAATCCCCGGTGGCTGGTGGGGTCCGGGGCGTCGATGAGGGCGGTGATTTCCCCAAGATCCAGGGTGTCGGGGAGTTTAAGGCCGCTTTTGGGAAAATCGATCAGCCGGGACGGGTCCTGGGTCAGGATTTTTTCCTTGAACAGAAAGGCATAAAAGCCACGCAGGCTGACCAGATGCCGGGCCCGGGAACGGGGCGACAGCCCTTCGTCTCTCAGGGAGATCAGATGCTTGAGGATCAGGTAGGTGTCTTCGTTTGAAACCGTCGATATGCCGTTTTCACCCAGAAAGGCGGCGTACCGTGCAAGATCCCGGCTGTAGGATTCCAGGGTTTTGTCGGCCAGGCCCTTTTCCACCAGGATGTAATTGAGAAAGACATCGATATGGGTATCGATGGCAGCCATCATCACCCGTCGATTCGATAGTCGTCGTAGCTGAGGGTGTTGAGAACCTCCGCGCCCGTCTCCGTCACCAGAACCATGTTTTCAAGGCGGATGCCCCCCCAGTCCGGCAGATAGATCCCCGGCTCCACGGTGACGATCATGCCCGCCTCAAGCAGGGTGTCCTTGAGCGGGCTGAGCCGGGGTGCCTCATGGATTTCAAGACCCACGCCGTGCCCCAGGCCATGGGCGAATTTTTTGCCGTATCCGGCCTTTTCAATGTGCCGGCGGGCTTGGGCATCCACGTCTTTGGTCCCGGCTCCGGGGCGGATGGCCTCGATGGCCAGGGCCTGGGCATCGTGCAGAATCGTGTAAAGCTCCTGAAAGGTCTCATCGGGCGATCCCAGGACAAGGGTCCGGCTGGTGTCGCTGCAGTACCCGTCATAAATGGCACCCCAATCGAACAGGAGGGGTTCGTTTTTTTGGATCATGCGGTTGCCGGGAATGGCGTGGGGCAGGGCGCTGTTGGGCCCTGAGGCCACGATGGGAGGAAAGGACATGCCTTCGGCGCCCAGCTCCCGCATGTTTTTTTCAAGTTCCCAGGCCAGGTCGATTTCCCGGACCCCTTTTCTTATGCGTTCACGGGTTTTCACAAAGGCTGTTTCGGCAATGGCCAGCGCCTTGCGGATCGTGGCGACCTCTTCGTCGGATTTGACCACCCTCAGATCCTCGACCAGAAAGTCCGCCGGGGACAATTGGGTCCTGAGGCTGGTGGCGTTGATGCTTTCCTTGATCTTGCAGTAATTGGCATAGGACAGCCGGTTGCTTTCAAATCCGAGATTCTTGCAGGGATGAGCGCCCAGAATTTCGGGGAGGATTTCGTGGATACCGGTCTTGTAGCAGATGACATCCGCCTCGGGGCATTCCCGGGCCGCCTGGAGTTCGAAGCGTGAATCGGTGGCCAGGATCAGGGCGTCCTCGAACACGAACAGGGCGCCCGCCGATTCGTCGATGCCCGTGTCGTGGCCGGTGTAACCGCTCAAAAATCGACGGTTGGCCTGGTGAAGGACCAGGAATCCGTCGACGCTGTTCTGCCGTAGTTTCTTTCTGAAAGCCTGTACGCGTTTTTCAAACAATCCGATCAACGTTGTCTCCTCTCCGGGGGGTCCGGTCGTTTGGGTCAGGGTTGTTTTATTATCAGGAAATCGGTTTTTTTTTAAGAAAAATTACGATGCCGTCACGGAATCGTTTCCAAAAAACGTTCGATTGGTTTTACCGGACGGCGCATCGGAATCCCACGATGTTGGAGGTATAGTCGTCTTTGAACACGAACCGGGCCCAGAGGGGCACAGGGCCGCCGGAGATGAAGCTGCCGCCCTTGGCCACCAGATAGCGCATGTTTTTTTTGGCGTTGTAGGGAGATGGAATGCTGTCGCAGGTCCATTCGAGAACGTTGCCCAGAAGATCGGCCAGGTGGTAGTCGTTCATGAAATCCAGATAGTGGTCCACGGCGGTTGTTCCGGATACGGCGCTGTCTTCCATGTTGCAGGCGTGAAGCACCCACTGGTTACCCCAGGGGTAGGCATAGCCCTTGACCGTCCGGGCCGCCGCCTCCCACTCTACTTCCGTGGGCAGGCTTTTTCCGACCCAGGCCGCAAAGGCCAGGGCGTCCTCCCGGCTGACCTGAACCACCGGATGATGCAGCCGGTTGATCAGCGAACTGTCGGGGCCTTCCGGATGATACCAGCATGCGCCCTTGACCACATCGTATCGGTGGCTGGACGACCAGGTTGAACGGATCTGCCCGGTTTTTTTATCGACGGTTTTTCTGAACCGCCCCGTGTAGACCAGGCCGTGGCCGATCTTTTCCGCGGTGGTCCGGTAACCGGTTTTGGAGACAAAAACCTCGAACAGGGCGTTGGTGATGGGGAATTTACCCATGAAAAATTCGTCGACCCAGACCTCCCGCTCGGGCAGTTCATGCTTTACCGGAGCGGGGCTCCCCACCCGGTAGGTGCCTTTGGGGATATTCAGATAGCTGTTGTAATACCGGTCCATGGCGCTTAATTGACGGTCGAACTGTTCGGCCAGCCGGCGGGTTTCTTCTTCCGGCGTTACAGATCGATCCGGGCCGTCGTCGGGCAGACCCCCGGCCGGCGCCCCCCCCTCGATCGGCCGGACCTCGTCCTCATCGAGGATCTCGACCTCGTCGTCGATGTCTTCGAATTCCTCGTCGTCGACAATCTCCAGGTCGTCCTCATCGACCGTCTCGACCTCCGTCTCGTCGACGGGTTCGAGGTCCTCGGAGCCGGCCGCTCCGGTTTCGGCGTCGTCCGCCTCGTCGATTTCGCCCTCATCGAGGATCTCCGCCTCGTCGTCAACGTCTTCAAATTCTTCGTCCTCGACAATGTCGAGGTCGTCCTCATCGAGGATCTCGACCTCGTCGTCGATGTCTTCAAATTCCTCGTCGTCGACAATCTCCAGGTCGTCCTCATCGACCGCCTCGACCTCCGTCTCGTCGACGGGTTCGAGGTCCTCGGAGCCGGCCGCTCCGGTTTCGGCGTCGTCCGTCTCGTCGATCTCGTCCTCATCGAGGATCTCCGCCTCGTCGTCAACGTCTTCAAATTCCTCGTCCTCGACAATGTCGAGGTCGTCCTCATCGAGGATCTCGACCTCGTCGTCGATATCTTCGAATTCCTCGTCGTCGACAATGTCGATCTCGTCCTCATCGACCGCCTCGACCTCCGCCTCGTCGACGGGTTCGAGGTCTTCGCCGCCGGCCGGTCCGGTTTCGGCGTCGTCCGTCTCGTCGATCTCGTCCTCATCGAGGATCTCCGCCTCGTCGTCGATGTCTTCAAATTCCTCGTCGTCGACAATGTCGATTTCGTCATCATCGAGGATCTCGACCTCCGCCTCGTCGACGGGTTCGAGGTCTTCGCCGCCGCCCGGTCCGGTTTCGGCCCCGTCCGTCTCGTCGATCTCGTCCTCGTCGAGGATCTCGACCTCGTCGTCGATGTCTTCGAATTCTTCATCGTCGACAATGTCCAGGGGTTCATCATCGATCAGATCCGCCTCGTCCGCATCGATGATCTCGACATCGTCATCGATTTCCTCGAGGATATCGTCGTCGTCGATGATATCAAGTTCGGTATCGTCCACCTCGTCGGCCTCGGGCGGCGGTTCTTCGTCCAAGGCCATGTTTCGAAGGCTGTTCAGGATTTTTTTGATGTTGTCCAGGGTCTGGTCCGTGTCGGCATCCTGCGTTTTTCCTTCGTAGGAGGCAATGAACTCGTTGATCAGGGACAGGACTTCGGACACCTTGTCCAGATCCATGGCCCCGTCTGCCCGCATGGTCTGTGAAAAGGCGCTGAGCCGTTCGTTCTTGGCTTCCTCGGACATGACGAACACATGGTCCGGGCTGATGGTAATGCCTTCGGGGTTGCCGCCGGACTCGTACAGGCGGTTGAGGTCCGCATTGACCGTCGAGCGGATGGAACTCAGGTTTTTCCGCTTGGCCCGGACCGCATCGGGGTCGTCTATGGTGGTCCAGATTTCACGGATCAGGATGTCCTGATCGATGCGGGTCAGGGTGCTTATGGCGTCCGGAGAGTCATAGCGCCGTCTGATGGCGTTCAGGTACTTGTATTTCAGGCTGCCGGGGCTGGTGTAGTTCAATCCGGAGACGGCCTGCTCGATTCCGTTTTCGGTCAGGGTTCCGCTGATCTGTGAAAGGGACAGCTCTGGGCTCACGATGGCTCCCGGATGGATGGACGATGATGCAGTCGGGCCTATAGTCAATGAAGAAAAAACGACCGATATTCATGTTACGATGGCCCGATGTTACAGTAAAATCAATCGTATATCAAGGTATTGTAAGGGGGTTGTCTGTTTTGGCCCACCGCTGTCTTCACAAACGGATCAATGTATGGTAGATCATAAAAAATCTTTCTAATTGTAAGCATCGGGAATACACCATGGGCCATGTCATCTGTGTCGCAAACCTCGCGGAGAAGGCGGGGCGGACCTTTACCGCCGTCAATATCGCTGCGTCTTTGTCCGTTCTTGAAAAAAAGGTCCTCCTTGTGGATTGCGATCCGACGGGGCAGGCAGCAGGCTGCCTCGGGATCACGATTGGCGACGGGGACTTCGGCCTGGATGATTTCCTGACGGGCATTGTCGGCGGCCGGGCCGTGGTTCGAAAGACCGCGTTGCCCTTTCTGGACGTGATTCCACCCGGTTTGTGCCTGGGCGACATCGAAACCACCCTGGCCCAGAATCCCGATAAAGAAAAAATTCTGTCCATCGTGCTTCGACCGTTTGTTAAACGCTACGATTACATTATCTTCGATACGTCCCATGAAAAAAACCTGATCACCCGAAGCGCCTTTCTTGCCTGTGACAGCCTTTTGATGCCCGTTGTGCCCGGTCCGTCCACGGGCGACCTTCTCGATGACCTTCTGGGGTTTGCCGGTGACGTCCGAAAAGCCGTGAAGGACCCCCTGACGCTGTCCGGGCTCCTTCTGTTGAACTGCACGGACAGTCGATGCGCTCCGCTCGTTTCCACCGATCCCTCCCGGGGCGTGCCGGAAGGCGCCATTCTTCCCGTGACCATTCCGGAGATCCCGCAGGAACACCGTGTTTCCCCCCTGTGTCTTGCGGACCTAAAATCCCCGGCCGCCGAAGCTTTTCTTGATTTGTGTTTTGAGTTTCTGTATCGTGAAAACGCATCACACATACGGCATCAGACACCCCGAGGCGGCTTCAAGTGAAAGTGACGGATTCGGAAACCATCAAAAACAGTGAAAACAATCTGATCGACGGATTGATCGGCGAACTGGACTGGCAGGTGATCGAAACCCTGCTCAGGGAGAAGTATCACCTCAGGCTCCATGACGATGTGGCCTACACGTCCGGCGATATCATCGTCCATGACAAAAAAATTGCCTACAAGCTGGATTTTGATGTGCGTGTAACCCTGTCTCTTTATGTGGGGCGCGACGGCGAGTGCGTTGACATCCGGGCTTCGGGAAGCGGGGACGATGACGTGCCCCACGATTTTCCCTCTGCGGAGTCTAACGGTCCCATACCCCCTGCCCAGGAACAGGCCCCGGAGCTTTCAGCCGACGTGTCTGACCTGCGACAGCTTCAGCATCAGCGCAAAACCCAGGTTATGGCATCCCATATCGCTGATATCATTAATGAAATAAATGATTAACCCGGCGGTGATCCGACCCGGGGTCGGACGCTTCGACGTGATTCGCTGACGGCTTCTCATCGTATCCGGTCGACCGGAACCGGTCCGTTTTTTTTCGATCATTGGAAAAATCTTATTTTATAAGGGCTTGGGGCTCTTGATTATCCAAAAATGAAGTGATATATATATTGACTATATGATTCAGTCATTTCAAGTATTTTCATTCGACGTGATCCGGTATTGATATAGGGTTTTTCGCTCACAGAGTCATTCGGCACGCAAACGACCCGTCCCCCGGTGGGTCCGTTCCGATCCGCTAACGGATAATGCATCAAGGATACTTCATGGACAATAATGATACGACGGCCGCTTCCGACAGTAAAAAAGTCAAGGAAAAACTCGATGCCATTCTCGAAAGGAATTTGAGGAAACTCGACCAGATCAGCGTGCTCGGGAAAGACGTGCAGCTTGATATGGTCACCGTGGCCGCCCTTCATCTTCTGGTCGAGCGCGAAGGCGAAATCGAGGACGATGAATTGACGAAAAAACAGCGTTACACCCGGAAGGCCTTTCTGAACGACCTGACGGAAATCGGGTTTGAAATCGACGATGAGCTGATGAAGAAGATCCAGGCCGTCTTGGATAACGGATGCGTGGTCATCGACGGGGCGGGGGCCTATCACGCCCAGATGGCCGCCAAGGATGTCGTCGGCAACATCAATAAAATGTTTCCGGGCATGCCGGGCATGAACCTGATTGCCTATGTGATCCAGACCATGGAAGAAATTCTGACCGGACGCAAGGACCTGGACAAGGGGGTCGATCAGTTCGACAAAGCCCTCCAGTCCCGGGGGCGCCCGCTGACCTTTGTGCACCTTCGCACCGAGAAGAAAACCGAAAGCCAGAAAGCCCAGGAACGGCTCAAGCGGGCCCAGGAGCGGGAGGAGTCCCGCAAGGCATCGGAGAAACTCAAGGTCATTTACAGTGAGAAGATCGCCAGTCTTCGAAAAACCCTGTTGCGCGAAAAAGAGGAGCCGATGGTGGTGACCAGGCGGGCCCTCGGCGCGGATGATATTCAGATCAAGGAAGTGTCTCCCCAGAAAATCAGGGAAGCCCAGGAGCGGGAACGGCTGGAACAGGAACGCCTGGAACGGGAGCGCCTTGAAAAAGAACGGGAAGAGCTGGAACGCCAAAAACAGGAACTTGAACGCCTGGCCCGGGAGCAGGAAGAAAAGGATCGTCTGGAACGCGAGCGTCAGGAACAGGAGAGGCGTGAGCAGGAACGTCAGGAGGCCCTCGCACGGGAAGAGCAGGAACGGCTCCGGCTTGAACAGGAGGTCCGTGAGCGTCTGGAGCGTGAACGGCTCGAAAAAGAGCGTCTGGAAGCGGAATCGTCCGACCGCGAATTGTCCATCGAAGAGCAGATCGCGGCCTTCGAGCGGGAGCAGGCGGTGACCTGTCCCCTGTGCCACACCGGGAAAATTCTTCAGGAAACCACCGACAGCAACCGGACCTATTACAAATGCAGCAACCCCGTATGCAAGTTCATCAGTTGGGACAAACCCCATCTGTTTGCCTGCCCCCAATGCCGAAACCCCTACCTTTTAGAGTTTCACCGACCCGATGGAACGGTGGGGCTGAAGTGCCCCCTGGCCACCTGTTCCTATTCCCAGGCGGGTCTGGGCCGACCGGGTGAGGCTCCGCCGCCGCAAGCGGCGACGCCGACGGCTTCCGCCCCGGACGGCGCAGCGCCGAAAAAGAAACGCCTGGTCCGGCGGCGCAGATCCTGATTCATCCCGGCGGCGTCGGGGCCTGGTGTTTCCCCCCGGTTTCGGTCATGCGGGCCGGGGGTCGAGCACATGCCGACCGGGGACGAAACAGGCGAAATCCCCCTCGAAGACCGTCTCATCGTCCCGTTTGACCGTGACAACCACCTGATGCTTTTTCCCTTCCACCGCGGTGACCGACGCCTCGGCCACCATCGTCTCGCCCACCTTGACCGGCCTTAGAAACCGCACCGATGCCCCGCCCAGAACCACGTTGGGGTGGTTGACGGCCAGCATGGCCGCATAGTCGGCCAGCCCGAAAATGAAACCGCCGTGGACCAGCCCCGAATCATCGGCGGCCATGGAGTCGATGGCGGTGAAGGTGACGGTGCAGTGACGGTCTTTCACCCGTATGGGGGTTCCGCACAGTTCCTGATTGATCGTGTGATGGGTGTTGATGATCATGGGAGCCTCATGGGGGTTGTGGTGTGGGTTGCGCCGCTGTACATCCGATTAGGAGGGATGTCGGCCGGTTTGAGAGTCTTGCCCACCATAGCGTTTAACCCGTCTTGCATCAATCCCTTTTTCCCATCCGCAGAGATAAAATCCTTGATTTCGACATCGCGACCCGGGTATAAGTGACCGGGTGGTCACATGACTTTTTGCCCATCAACCGGAGAAGGAAATGTTCATGAAAGCGGAATTGACCCGGCATTCATACAATACGGATGGATACAATGAAACCGATACCCCTTCGCGATAAAACGCTGCTGCCCATCGCCGAAAAGGTCGAGGCGGGACAGCGCCTGGACGCCGACGACGGGATGGCTCTGTACCGAAGCCGGGATCTGATCGGCATCGGCGGCATGGCCAACCGCATCAGGCGGCAAACATACGGCGACAAGGCCTTTTTTGTCTACAACCAGCACATCAATTACACCAATGTCTGTTCGAACATGTGCTCGTTCTGCGCCTACGCCGAAGAAGAGAAAAGCGACAAGGCCTATACCTGGTCCATCGATCAGATCCGCCGGCGCATTGTCGAGCGCATCGACGAGCCCATCCGGGAACTGCACATCGTGGGCGGGCTGAACCGGAATCTGCCCTTTTCCTATTTTACCGACATGCTGACCATGATCCGGGAGGTGAGGCCCCAGGCGGCCGTCAAGGCCTTCACGGCCGTTGAAATCGATTACCTGGCCACCCTGTCCGGGAAAACCCTGGAAGAGACGGTATTGACTCTCAAAGACGCCGGGCTGATGCTGATGCCCGGGGGCGGGGCGGAGGTGATGAGTGATCGGGTCCATGACGCCCTGTTTCCGAAAAAAATCGGCAAGGACCGCTGGCTGGAAGTGACCGAGGCGGTGCACCGGACCGGTCTGAAAACCAATGCCACCATGCTTTACGGCCATATCGAGACCCTGGAGGAGCGGGTCGGTCATCTTCTGACCCTTCGGGATCTCCAGGACCGGACGGGCGGGTTTTCCGCCTTCATTCCCCTGGCGTTTCATTCGGCGAATACGAAACTTTCCCACATTCCGTCCACCACGGCCTTTGACGATCTGAAAACCATCGCCATTGCCCGGCTTCTTCTGGACAATATTCCCCACATCAAGGCCTATTGGGTGATGATCGGGGAAAAACTGGCCCAGACGGCCCTGTTTTTCGGCGCGGACGATCTGGACGGCACCATCATCGAAGAGCGTATCACCCATACGGCCGGGGCCACATCCGCCAAGGGGCTCACCCGAAACACCATGGAGCACATGATCCGTTCGGCGGGCCTTGTGCCCGTGGAGCGGGATTCCTTCTACAACGATGTGACAAGGCCGGACAAGGAGGCATGATGGACCGCATCGCGGATAAAATTGAAAACGGCGTGCGCATCGATACGGATGAGGCCCTTTCCCTTCTGGTCCACGGCGACGTTCTCACCCTGGCCGCTCTGGCCGACGGGATCCGCCGGCAGAAACATCCGGAGCCTGCGGTGACCTTCGTCATCGACCGGAACATCAACTATACCAACGTCTGCGTGTCCGAATGCCGGTTCTGCGCCTTTTTCTGCAAGAAAGGAGACGGGGGCTACGTGATCAGCCGGGATGATCTGGCCCGGAAAATAGAGGAAACCCTGGCCCTTTCCGGCACCCAGATTCTCCTTCAGGGGGGCATGAATCCGGATCTGGATCTAACGTTTTACCTGTCCATGCTTCGCTTTATCAAGGAGCGTTTCCCCATCCATATCCACGGGTTTTCTCCGACGGAGATCGATTTTATCGCCGGAAAATGCGGTTTGTCCCACGAGGAGCTGATACGGGCCATGATGGACGCCGGTCTGGATTCCATTCCCGGCGGCGGTGCAGAAATTCTGGTCGACGAGGTGCGGCGCCGGGTTTCCCCCAACAAGTGCGGCTCTGACACCTGGCTTCAGGTCATGCGGGTGGCCCACACACTGGGGCTCCGCAGCTCGGCCACCATGATGTTCGGCCATCTGGAAACGCCGGCTCAGATCGTCGAGCACCTGGATCGGATCCGCTCGCTCCAGGATGAGACCGGTGGATTTACCGCCTTCATCCCCTGGACCTTCCAGCCCCGGAACACCCGAATCGACGTGGTGCCGAAAACCGCCTTGGAATACCTTCGCGTGCTGGCCCTGTCCCGGATCTTTCTGGACAATGTCGATAACATCCAGGCTTCCTGGGTGACCCAGGGCGACAAAATCGCCCAGACCTCTCTGGCCTTCGGGGCCAATGATCTGGGCAGCACCATGATCGAAGAGAACGTGGTGTCCGCCGCCGGGGTGGATTACATGATTCCCAAAGACGAACTGATCCGGCTGATTGCGACGGCGGGCTTCGTTCCCCGTCAGCGGGATTGTTTTTACGGCACCGTCAGGGATTATTGAATCGATGCCCAGATCCGTTCTGCCGGCGGGCGATGCGCCGGAAATTCATCGGGCCGGTTTTCTGGTCTGCGATGCCGACTCCGTGATCGAAAACGGCTGCGTCCGGATTGAACGGGGCCGGATCACGTATGCGGGGCCGTTTACCCAACATCCGGACGGCCGGATTGTCGACCATGGTCCCGGCCTGCTGATGCCCGCCCTGGTCAACGCCCACACCCATCTCGAACTCAGTGCCCTCAAAGGCAGGCTGTCTGTCACCGAGGGGTTCGAATCCTGGGTCCGTCAGCTCCTTTCGGTTCGGGACGGCCTGGGTCTTGACGCCCTGACCCAGGGAGTCCTTTCGGGCTGCCGTGAGTTGATCGAATCGGGCACCGGTGTTGTCGGCGATATCTCGACCCTGGGGATCGTTGCAGGGCCCCTGACGAACAGCGGTCTGTCCGGGGTTTTGTTCCGGGAATATCTGGGCAACACCGTCCCGCCCGACGATGAGGTCGATGCGCACGGGTCCTTTGTCCGGTCCCTGGCCGGGCATGCACCCCATACCGGTTCACCGAATCTGCTGGCGGCCCTGAAACAAAGGTGTCGAAAACACCCTCGCCCCTTTTCCATCCATCTGGCGGAATCCGACGATGAAATGGCCTTCATCACCCGTTCAGAGGGACCCTGGGCGGAGTTTCTCACGTCTCGCAGCATTGATTTTTCAGACTGGGGCCTGCCGGCCCGAAGTCCGGTGCAGCACCTGGACAATCTGGGGCTTCTGGACGAGAACACCCTCTGCGTGCACGTTCTAAGGGCCGATCACAGGGACCTGGCGCTGCTCCGTCAGGCCCGGTCGCCGGTCTGTCTCTGCCCGCGCAGCAACCTTGCCCTTCACCAGCGTCTGCCGGACGTTCCGGCCATGATCGACCAGGGACTTTGTCTGTGTCTGGGCACCGACAGTCTGGCCTCTATCCCCACGCTCAATCTGGTCGATGACATGGCCCTTCTGGCCCATCGGTTTCCCGGCATAGCTCCCAAAGCCATTTTTCGCATGGCCACGGAAAACGGAGCCCGTGCCCTGGGTTTTGCCGACCGCTTCGGACGCCTGGCCCCGGGATATTCCGGTGTGCTCTGTTATGCCGATCCGGCCTTTCTCAGCAAACAGACTCTTTTTGAAAGTATGTATCATGGGTGACGATGCTTTAAAAATCAGCGAGGTGCGTATCGGACGCATCAGTTACATCAATGTGTCACCGGTTTACTACGGCCTGGACCGGCAGCTCAAGCCGGACTGGCTGACCATGGTCACCCGGCCCCCGGCTGTTCTGAACAACCTGCTTGCACGGGGGGAGATCGTGATGAGTCCCGTGTCGTCGGCCGCCTATGCCAGGCATCATCGGGACTGGATCCTGATGCCCGATGTGTCCATTTCAAGTGACGGGAAGGTGATGAGCGTTCTTCTGGCCGGCCATTATACCCTGGATGATCTGGACGGACGTACCCTCATGTTTACCGAGGAGTCGGCCACGGCCGCCAATCTGGTCCGTTACATCCTGGCCCTTCGGGGCATCCGGCCCCGCATTGAAACCCGGGCGATTACCCATCCCGGCGATCTGGCACCGAAGACCGATGCGGTGCTGGTCATCGGGGATGCGGCTTTGATCGAACCCTGGGATCGGTTCTTTGATCATGTGTACGATCTGGGGGAGATCTGGAAAACGATGACGGGCCTGCCCTTTGTCTATGCGGTCTGGGCCGTCCGTCGTGATTTTGCAGCCGAGCATCCCGAGGTGCTGGCCGAACTCAAACGGTTGTTTCGGGACTCGAAACGTTTGGGAGAGATCCGCCGGGATGAGATCGTCAAAGCGGCCTCAGAGCGCATCGGGCTTTCTCAGGATCGTTGCCGGGAGTACTTTCAGCATCTGAATTGCGATTTGAACGGAGTACACCTGAAAGGACTTGCCGCCTTTTTTGAGGGACTTCATGCCGTGGGCCTGATTCCGGAAAAAGTGACCCTCGAACTGGCCTGAGGCCGGGTGCCTGTCGGCCCCAGGCGGGTTCAGGTCAGGGCGCGACTTTGGAGAGTTTGAGGGTGGTGTGGGTGTTGTCCTTCCAGGGCCAGATCATGGCCAGAACCTTGCAGTCCTCGAATTCTTTGTAATACAGGGTCTGCCCCACCCGGATGCCGCCGAAACTCCGCGTGATGGCGGAAAGGTTCTCATCGGGTTTCTTCCAGCGTGATTTCAGAGGCGGCCCCAGGATCCCGGACAGGGCCCGGTCCCATTTTTTCAAATCTTTGTTGAAAAAAACGATTTCGCTGTAGGTATCGGTGCGTTTCCGCCGTTTGGATATGGTCAGATCACTGAACTTGCTTTCGATCCTTTCCAGCATGGTTCCCTCCTTGTGATGGGGCGTTGGGTTCGGGGTTTGGTGCTCGGCTTCGGGTGAATGATCGGGTGCGGTCAGGTCAGAGATCGTCGAAAGACGATAGACGCAAGGAAAATGGAATAAGCCGGTCAGATGGAATCTTTCACGAATGCCGTCATGAACAATGCCTGGATTCTATCATGAAGGGTGCCGGCATTTCAAGGGCTTGTTCAGATCGCATCACCAGGCATAAAGCGGCCCGTCGAAGTGCGGCAGCAGGCCTTTTTGTCGGGCCATGTCCAGAAAACGGGTGACGGCCTCATGCCCTTCGGGGCCTAAATCCACGGTAAAGGAGTTGACATACAGATCGATGTGCCTGCGGATGACCGAATCGTCAAGCTCCTGAGCGTGGGCCTTGACGTAGGCCCGTGACCGGTCGGGATGCTCGAAGGCGCAGGTGACGCTTGCGGCGATGCCGCGTTCGATGGTCCGGATCAGGTCCGGGGCAAGGGACCGCTTGACGGCAATGCCGCCCAAAGGGATGGGAAGACCGCTGACGTCTTCCCAAAAGGCGCCCAGGTCCGCGACCTGGATCAGCCCGTGATCCGTAAAGGTGAACCGCCCCTCGTGGATGATCACGCCGAAATCGACCTCGCCCAGGGCCACGGCGGGCATGATCCGGTCGAAGGGCATGGGGATCGCGTTAAACGGCTCGTCCAGGTAAAGACCCAGCAGGAGATGGGCCGTGGTATGGAGCCCCGGAACGGCAATGGCGGACCGGTTCAGGGCGGCCGGATCCTGTCCCGGCCGGGCGACAATCAGCGGTCCGCATCCCCGGCCCAGGGCCGCACCGCTCCGCAGCAGACCGTAATTATCCAGAAGCCCTCCCAGCGCCGCGAAGGACAGCTTGCTGATATCGTATGTTCCCATAAGGGCCTTTTGATTGAGGGTTTCCACATCCTCGATGACAATCCGGTAATCAAGCCCGTCGCGGGGAACAAGGCCGTGGATCAGGGCATGGAACAGAAAGGTGTCGTTGGGGCAGGGGGAATAGGCCAGGGACAGGGATTGTGCGGCAGTCATGGCGTTTCTCCGGGTAAGGGAAAAGAGCGGATCAGGCCGTCCAGGCAGAGACCGCAGCGTTCAAAGGCAAGGGGCAGGTTCCAGGCGTTTTTGTCCCGACGTCCCACCCGGTTGGAGGCGCTTCTGATTTCAAGGAACGGGATATCGTAAAACCGGGCCAGATGGGCCGCCGCCGCACCTTCCATGGATTCCATGATCGGGGCGTGGGCGCTCACCAGCGCCTCGGCCCTGGAATCGCGGGCCGTGACGGTCGAGACGGTGACAAAGGGCCCCATGACCGCCCGGGCGCCCGTCGGTTCCATTATCCCCCGTGACAGGATCAGGGCCGTTTCGGCCAGATCGGTGTCCAGATTATAGCTGCCGGGTCGGCCGTGGAGGTCATCCAGCAAGGGAAAGGGCAGGGGATCGGGCCGAACCGGATCATCCGATTCGATGCCCGTATGGATGTCCGTTTCCCGGGTGGCGATGCCGATGTCGCCCGGGCCAAGCCCCGAATGATCGAAATATCCGGCGCAGCCGCCGTGGATGATCAGGCCGGGACGCAGCCCTTCGATCAGGGCCGTCATGGCCTGGGCCGTGTTGATCATGCCCGGGCCTGTGACCAGAACCCCGGTCCGCCGTCCCGTGACGGTGGTCTGATAAAAGGACCGCCTGCCGATCGTCCGTCTGACGGCCGATGAAAAGAGGGTCGCAAGACCTGAGGCTTCGGCCTCGACGGCAACGGTGACAAGGATGTCAAGACCCGGCTTCATCGATGACTCCCAGGCAGAGCAGGCTGACGAGGCGGTCGATCCAGTCTTGGACCGTGTCGCGGTTTCCGGTAAAAATATCCGTACCCTCGGCCATGTGGGCCAGGGACCGGCTCAGGAGAAAGCGGTCCATCACCGCGTCGATCATGAACCCCGCCGTTGGGATGTCGATGCCCGGCCGGAGTTCGCCGCGGTCTTTGGCCTGTTCGAGCAGGGATCCGATAAAGTCCAGGCTGTTGGCCCGGATGGACTTGAGGAGGGTTTCGCGCAGGGGAAGGGTCCGGTCGTGGTAAAGGGTGACATAAAGGGTGTAGATGGCCGGCCGGCTTTCGATGAACCGCACCCCTTCGGACAGGGTCATGCGCAGCCGGTCGGCCAGGGGGCGTTCCGTACTGCGGTCCCGGACGGTTCGGAGGTAGTGTTTGACCTCGTCCATGGAACGGGCGAAAAGATAGAGAAACAGCGATTCCTTGTCGCTGAAGTACTGATAGACCGATCCCTTGGCGATGCCCAGCCGTTTGACCATGGTGTTGATGCTGGCCGCCTGGTAGCCCTTTTCACCGAATTCGGCCAGGGCGGTCTCGATGATGGCCTGCTGTTTGGCCGGGTCGAGATTCAGAAACGTTTTGGACGGCGTCACGGTGCGTGCCTCCCGGTCAGGCCATGTTCCGGATGGCGGTGAGGGCCAGTCGGTAGCCCTGGATGCCCAGGCCGGCGATCTGGCCTGTGGCCACGCCGGACACCATGGAATGATGACGGAATTCCTCACGCTTGTAGATGTTCGACAGATGGACCTCAATGACGGGCACCGTGTGCAGCAGGAGGGCGTCGCGGATGGCCACGCTGGTGTGGGTGTAGGCCGCCGGGTTGATGATGATGCCGTGGACCTGGCCCATGGCCTGTTGGATTCGTTCGACCAGGGCCCCTTCGTAGTTGGACTGGAAACAGTCGACCGTGATGTTCATGCCGGCGCCGAAGGCGGCCAGATCTGCGTTGATGTCGTCTAAGGTATCGCGGCCGTAAATCTCGGGTTCCCGTTTGCCCAGCATGTTCAGGTTGGGGCCGTTGATGACGAGAACGGTCAGGGGGTGATCGGACGGCTTCATGGTGAACGCTCCTCGATATCGGTGGTTAATGTGACGGGGCCTTCTCAATCACGGGCTTTTGCGTTTCCTTTGATCTTGTCCCGGAAATCGGCAATGGTGGCCCGATAGTCGGCGCTGCCGAAAATGGCGGACCCGGCCACGAAGCTGTCCACACCGGCATCGGCGATGGTTGCGATGGTCTTGCCGTTGACGCCCCCGTCAATCTGGATCAGGGTGGAAAGTCCCCGCTGGGTGATGATCTGTTTGAGGGCGCGGATCTTGTCCAGGCTGTTTTCAATAAAAGCCTGTCCGCCGAAGCCGGGGTTGACGCTCATGATCAGAACGAAATCCAGGTCTTCGAGTACCCATTCAATGGCGGAAAGGGGCGTGGCCGGATTGAGGGCCACCCCGGGCCGGGCCCCGAGATCCCGGATCAGGTGGATGGTCCGGTTCAGATGGGTGCAGGCTTCGGCGTGAACGGAGATCAGATCGGCCCCGGCCGTGACAAAGTCCGGAATCAGACCGTCGGGTTTTTCGATCATCAGATGCACATCGAGGTCCAGACGGCAGGACGCTTTGGCGGCCTGGACGATGATGGGTCCGTAGGTGAGGTTGGGCACGAAACGACCGTCCATCACATCGATATGAATCCAGTCGGCACCGGCGTTTTCAACGGCTGAGATTTCTTCGCCCAGTCTGGAAAAGTCGGCTGAGAGAATGGAAGGGGCAATAAATTTCATGGTCTATCCTTAAACGACATTGGGTTTTCAGTCATAAAACCGGGTCTGGACCAGGGTGTCGTCCTCGTAAAGAAACACGGTGGCTTCGCTGTTTACCGGAACCATGATCCATATCTCTTCCCCGGGCCGGGCTTCCTGGTTGTATACTTCATAAACGCTTCCGTCGCAACTCATCTGTGCCCGGACCTGTTTTTTCAGAAAGCCGTGTCCCAGGGTGTGGCGAAACAGGCGGGTGCCCGCATCGGCGTCGTAAATCCGGTTTTTCCCTTCCTGAGGCCGGTTGATCGACAGATTGACGGTGGCCCCTTCGGTGACCCGGGAGCCGGGCGGGGGATCGTGCTCGGTGATCACGTTCAGCGGCGTTCGCGGCAGCGAAACCCCTGTAATGGTTCCCACCGTCAGGCGACGGCGGCCGATGGAGCCGATGGCCTGATCAATCTCCATTCCCGTCAGATCCTCCATCACGAAGGTTTGGGGCCGTTTCCCCCGGCTGACCAGAAGATCCACGGTGCTGTTCCGTTCCAGGGCTTCGCCCGGTTCGGGGTACTGGCTGATGATGGTGTCTTCCTGAATGTCGTCATGGTACACCCGGGCCAGCCTGCCCGGCATCAATCCTTTGTCTGAAAGCAGACGCTGGGCTTCCGGGAAAGTCTGTCGTACCAGAGGCGGGACAAACACGGTCTTCGGGCCCTTTGAAAAAACGATCCGGACGTCCCGGTCCTTCTTGATGATGGTCCCCGGTTCCGGATCCTGGAAGATGACGTGGTTCCGGGCAATCAGAGAGGAGTATTCCGTGCCGCTGACTTTGGTGTTCAGGCCCAGCCCGCTGAGCATTTCAAGCACCTGAACCACCTCTTTGCCCACCAGTTCCGGGACCACCACGCTGTCTTCGTTTCGTATGAAATAGGTCAGGGCCAGGTAGGAAAAGACCCCGGTCATCACGAGAAACGAGAAGAAAATCAAGGTGGTTTTGAGGATCTGCCTGATCATGGTCGCATCCTGGGAATCAGAAAAAATTTGATCTGTTATAGCGGTTAAGCCGTGTTTTTTCAATGGGTATTGTTCGATTTCCATGGGCGGGCCGGGCCGGGATCGCAGAGCCGGGCGCCGAGCCGTCAGCGATGCTTTTGACCCATGGGGGTTTTGGCGCGGGAATAGACATCGTCCGGCAGGTCGGAACGGCGGCCGCTTTCAAGCTGGTGAAATCCGGCTGCGGCGATCATGGCGGCGTTGTCGCCGCAGAGGCTGACGGGCGGGATGTGAACCCGCAGGCCGTAGCGTGAGGCCTTTTCGGTGACGGCGAAGCGCAGGCGGGAATTGGCCGCCACGCCGCCCACCACCGAGATGTCCCGGCAGCCTTTTTCACGGGCCGCGTGGATCAGTTTGTAGGTCAGAACCTCCACCACCGACTCCTGGAATCCGGCGGCGATGTCGGGAAGGCGGTCCGCATAATCGGGATGGTCGTCGATGTACCTGCGGACGGCGGATTTCAATCCGCTGAGGCTGAAATCATAGGAGGATTTGTCCAGCCAGGCCCGGGGAAAGGGGATGGCTGCGGCATCGCCCCTGCGGGCCAGGTCGTCGATGATCTTTCCGCCGGGATAACCCAGATCGAGCATCTTGCTGACCTTGTCGTAGGCCTCGCCCACGGCGTCGTCCCGGGTCTGGCCCATCAGCTCGCATTCGGTGTGGGACAGCACATGATAAATGCTGGTGTGGCCTCCGGAAACCAGAAGGGCCACATAGGGAAACCCGGGGGTGGACTCGCTTAGAAAAGCCGAGGTGATGTGGCCTTCCAGGTGATTGACCCCCACCCAGGGAATGTTTCGGGCATAGGCAAAGGCTTTGGCAAAGGAAAATCCGATGAGAAGGGCTCCCACCAGGCCAGGGCCCTGGGTGACGGCCAGGGCGTCGATGTCCTCCATGTCAAGCCCGGCGTCGGAAAGGGCGGCCCGGACCACGGGAACGACGGCTTCCAGGTGCTTGCGGGCCGCGATTTCAGGGACCACGCCGCCGTAGACATGGTGGTCGGCAACCTGGGAGGACACCACGGACGAGAGAATGGTGTTTCCGTCGCGCACCAGGGCTGCGGCGGTTTCGTCACAGGACGTTTCGATGCCTAAAACAATCATGAAATTAACCGGACGGCGATCAGACCCATTCGACCTGGGGTTCGTCTTTCTTGCGACCCGCGATCTCGCCGATGACGAAGGCCTTTTCATCCATGGCGTTCATCATTTCCAGCAGGGGCTGGGCCGAGTCTTCGGACACCACCGCCATCAGACCGATACCGTTGTTGAAGGTCCGCCTCATTTCATGGTCGGTGACGTTGCCCGCATCCTGCAGGAATTTGAAAATCGGCGGGACCTCCCAGCTTCCCTGGGTCAGGACCGCCTTGCAGGCGTTGGGAATCACGCGGATGATGTTTTCGTTGATGCCTCCGCCGGTGATGTGGGCAAAGGCGTACACGGGATGGGTCTTGATGATGCTCAGAATGAGGTCCGAGTAGATCTTGGTGGGGGTGAGCAGTTCTTCACCGATGGTTTTTCCCAGCTCGGGCACATGGTCGTCGATTTTGAGCTTCAGCTTGTCGAAACAGATTTTGCGGACCAGGGAATAGCCGTTGCTGTGCAGGCCGGTTGAGGCGATGCCGATGATTTTCTGGCCCATGCGGATTTCCGACCCGTCGATGATTTTATGGTCGTCCACGGCGCCCACGGCAAACCCGGCCAGGTCGTATTCGCCCTTCTGGTACATGTCGGGCATTTCGGCCGTTTCACCGCCGATCAGGGCGCAGCGGGCCTGCTTGCAGCCTTCGGCGATGCCTTTGATGATGTCGGTGGCCGTGTCGTTTTTCAGCTCACCCATGGAAATGTAGTCCAGGAAGAAAAGGGGCTCGGCGCCCTGGACCGCGATGTCGTTGACGCACATGGCCACCAGATCGATGCCGATGGTGTCGTGCTTGTCCATCATGAAGGCGATCTTGAGCTTGGTTCCCACGCCGTCGGTGGAACTGACGAGAACGGGTTTTTCCATATCCGATAAATTGGGGGCGAACAGAGCGCCGAACCCGCCGATGCTGCCGATCACACCGGGGCGTTTGGTCTGTTTGGCGATGGATTTGATGGCGTCGACCAGCTTGTTGGCTTTATCAACGTCGACACCTGCTTCTGCGTAGGTCATGGATTTACTCATAGATTTTTTACCCTTGTTATCATCGGAAAAACTTGAATCTCATATTTGCGGTCAGACCAGACGTGTATGGTCAAACAGTTATAAAACATTAATAGCTAAACCGATTCAGGCCAAAAGTCAAAACAAATTTTTTGACATCAAAGGGTTCTTATTGTAGGTAAATAGGGGCTTTGCGCAACTGGAAAAAAATGAATTCAGGCATGTTTTTTGATTTTCAGCCGATATGGCGTTTTTTGACCGCAGATCGATTGCCGACGGGGTGACGATCATCGGTCCGGGAGAGGTGTATGAGACGTATTCAAGTTGGGATGATCGGTTTCGGAACGGTGGGTACCGGCGTGGCCAGGCTGCTCACGGAAAACCGGGAGATTATTTCGTCACGGATCGGTGCGGAACTGGTTTTGAAACATGTGGCGGATCTGGATATCGAACGGGACCGGGGCGTTGTCCTGGCCCCCGGTGTTCTGACCACCGACGCCCAAAAGGTGGTGACGGATCCGGACGTTGATATCGTGGTGGAACTGATCGGCGGGGACACCGTCGCCAAAGCGCTGACCCTTTCGGCCATCGAAAACGGCAAGCACGTGGTTACGGCCAACAAGGCCCTTCTGGCCGGGTCCGGCCTGGATATTTTCACCGCCGCCCGGACACACAAGGTGGACATCGGTTTCGAAGCCAGTGTGGCCGGATGCATCCCCATCATCAAATCCATCAAGGAATCCCTGGCCGCCAACCGGATTTATTCGGTATCGGGCATCCTGAACGGGACCTGCAATTACATCCTGTCTAAAATCACGTCCGAAGGCAGCACCTTCACCGAGGCTTTGAAAAACGCCCAGGACAACGGCTACGCCGAGGCCGATCCCACCCTGGATATCGAGGGGATCGACGCGTCTCACAAGCTGGCCATCCTGACGGCCCTGGCCTACGGCATGACCATCAATCTGGAGGATATCTACGTGGAGGGCATCAGCGGCATCGCCCAGGAGGACATCCGTTTCGCCGAACAGCTGGGATACCGGGTCAAGCTTCTCGCCATCAGCAAACACGTCGGGGACGGGGTCGAGGCCCGGGTCCATCCGACCATGATTCACGCGGACAACCTGTTCGCCAGCGTCAACGATTCGGTGAACGCCGTCAACGTCAACGGAGACGCCGTCGGTGACATGTTCTTTGTCGGGCGGGGAGCCGGGATGATGCCGACGGCCGGCGCCGTGGTCAGCGACCTGATCGACATTTCCCGGAACATTCTGTCCTGCACCAGCCAGCGCGTGCCGCTTCTGTCCTTCCAGGACGGCCATATCAAAACCATCCCCGTGATTCCCATGGACCGGATTATGTCCCGCTATTATTTCCGGTTCACCGTGGTGGACCGCCCCGGCGTCCTGTCCACCATTTCAGGTATTCTGGGCAACATGGGCATCAGCATCAAATCGGTTCAGCAGGCCGAAGGGGACGGTGACGGCCCCGTCCCCATTGTGATGGTGACCGGCCCGGCCATGGAGTCGGACGTGAAAAAAGCCGTCGCCGAGATCAACCGGCTGACCATCACCGACGGCAACGCCGTGATTATCCGCATCGGCGAGGATGCCGGACATTAAACGAATCAGAGGACACCATGAATATTATCTGTTCCGATCTTGAAGGGGTGTTTGTCCCTGAAATCTGGATCAACGTTGCCCGTAAAACCGGGATCGAAGACCTGAAACTGACCACCCGGGACATCCCGGACTACGACGTGTTGATGAAACGGCGGCTTGCCATTCTTGATGACAAGGGTCTTACGCTCAAGGACATCACCGACGTGATCGCCACCATCGATCCGCTTCCCGGCGCCCGGGAATTCATGGACTGGATGCGGTCTGTGACCCAGTTGATCGTGGTGTCCGACACCTTTCTCCAGTTTGCAGGCCCCCTGATGAAGAAGCTGGGCATGCCCACGCTGTTCTGTCATGAACTTCTGATCGACGGGGGCGGCCGCATTGCCGGGTACCGGCTTCGTCAGGCCGATGCCAAGCGCAAGACCGTTATGGGTTTGAAAAGCATGAATTACAAGGTCATCGCCTTTGGTGACTCCTATAACGACGTGAACATGCTCAAGGAGGCGGACCGCGGCTTTTTGTTCTGCCCGCCGCAGAATGTGATCGACGAGTTCCCCCAGTTTCCGGTGACCACCGATTACGACCAGCTGAGGGGTCATATTGAAAACGCGATGGAATCGCTCGCTTAACCCGGGGAGTCACGCCCATGGCCATCGACATTTCGAAATTCAAGACGTGTAAGGTCCTTGTTTTCGGTGATCTGATCATCGATGAGTTCATCGAGGGAGCCGTGGAGTCCGTCTCGCGGGAGGCGCCCATCCCCGTGGTGACCGTGTCCGACGAACGGGTTTCCCTGGGCGGTGCGGGCAACGTGGCCCACAATCTTGCAGAGCTGGGGGCCAGGGTGTCGGTCGTCGGCCTGACCGGGGCCGGACCCGACGCCGATCTGCTCAAAAAAATTCTTGGCGATGCCGGGATCGATGCCACGGGTGTCTGTACCGACCCCAACCGGATGACCACCCGGAAAACACGGATCACGGCGGCCGGTCAGCAGGTGCTCCAGATCGATCGCGAAAGTTCCCGCCCCATGACCAGTGCCCATGAGAGCGCCATGATCCGGTCCCTCCGTGAGATTCTGCCCCGGATGGACATCGTCGTCGTTTCGGACCGGGGCAAGGGGACCCTGACCCGGCCGATGATGACCGAGATCGTCACCCTTTGCCGCAAACAGAACAAGGTCATCATCGCGGATCCCTGGGGATCGCACTTCGAGCGGTACACCGGAGCCACTCTGCTGACGCCCAATGTCCGGGAAGTGGCCCGGGAAACCGGCCTTGCCGTCACCGATCAGGCCTCGCTGTTCAAGGCCGGAACCGAACTTTTACGGATCACCCGGGCCGAAGGTCTGATTGTCACCTGCGGCAAGGACGGGCTTGTGCTTTTCGGTCGCGGATCGCAACCCTTTGTCATCCCCTCCGAGATCCGTCAGGTCTTTGACGTGACCGGAGCCCGGGATACCATGGTGGCGGTCCTGGCCCTGGCCCTGGCCACCGGAGGATCGTTCAAAGACGCCGCCGTCGTGGCCAACGTGGCCGCCGGGATCGTGGTGGGCAAACCGGGCACGGCCCGGGTGTCCGAAAAGGAGATGATCCTTGAACTGATGGCTTATTCCGGAGCAAGCGCCTCCGCCGCCCGGAACCCCTTCGACGGCAGAAAAAACCTCTACTGATGAACCCGCCAGAGACGACGACGCTTGACATGAGAGACGACAAACAGGGGGTGATCGTTTCCGTGTTCGTGCTGCCCAAATCCTCGCGGAACATGATCTCCGGCATCCATGACGGCGCCCTCAAACTCAAGCTCACGGCTCCCCCCGTGGACAACGCCGCCAACAAACTCTGCATCGCCTTTTTGTCCAAAACGCTTAAACTGCCCAAATCCGCCATCGAAATCGTTTCCGGCCACACCGGCCGAAACAAACAGCTTCTGATCCGATGCCCGGGGCAGGGCGACCCCTCCTCCGAAAAGGCCGACATAAGATCCCGGCTCCTGGCTCTGACCTCCGAAAAAACCCAAACAAACCCTTGACATTCACCCCGCCCGCTTATATAAGTACCAACACTTGATGCGGGGTGGAGCAGTCTGGTAGCTCGTCGGGCTCATAACCCGAAGGTCATAGGTTCAAATCCTGTCCCCGCTACCACAATGAAATCAAAGGGTTAGGCGTAAATGCTTAGCCCTTTTTTTATTGGGTGTTTGATGTTTTCCAACCCTATTTCCAACCCGCACGGCAAACCAAGGGTTTTCATCTATTATTTTGTTCAGCCATATTTTTTTTTGGTAAGGGGCCTGGATCGGGTTAAGGTGACACGGAAAATAGACGAACAGTTTTTTGAATGCCTGGGGGGTTGGAAATACGGTTGGAAAAGTAGGGATGGAGTTTTAAATCGTGAACACCTTGCCGTTGATTTTGATCGTTGTGCCCTTGGGGGCATTCTTCAAAAAATCCTGAAGCGTCTGGCCGTCCTTGGTGCGGTATTCGACTTTGAGCCTGGTGGCTGTTTCGTGGTTCTCGTCTTTGGGGTCTTTGCTATCCTGTTTTTCCATGGTGGCCTCGCAGGGTAAGGGTTATGTCAAACTGTAACCCCACTGACGGCATCGGTCAACCAATGTTTTGTTGCGGTGACAGGGGAGGCATGCGAACCACCCGCCCCTGTCCGTCACGATCACATTCTTTGAAGTTTCTGAGCCATTGCCTCTTTCAAAAGCTTCTGGATCTCAGGTGGAAGCCCGGCCAGGACATCACCGATAGTCACACCAACGTCGAGCTTTGTTTTTTCAGACCACCCCTCAAACCTCTGATAACAAAGCTTCGCCGCCTGAACGTCGCCCTCAGCCGCTTTTTTGAGCAAAGCCCGGTCCGCACTTGCCAGATGAGGGGCATACTTTTCACGCCTGAACTTCAGTCCCTCGGCCTCGATCTCTGAGAGTTCAGCCGGTGCAAAATGTTTGTACAGCGTTTCGTGATTCTTGTATCCGCAAACGGTTAGGGCGATAGTCCGCCGATCCGGGAACGGGTGTTCTGCATCGCCAATGTATTCAATAATCTTGTGTCTGTTGATCTCTTTCTTTGTCATATCAAATCCTTATCTGTTTTTTATGTGTTGTTATTCAAAGACCACCTTGATCGGCTATCAGCTCGCGTAATGACCCCCAAAAAATCTTGCCCCGGCCATGTTTCGGGTGTTGCCATAATCAACCCATCAAATCGGCGACGGCATTACCAGTCCCATCGACAAACTCAACGTTGATAGTCATCCCTTTGTCCTGCTGGCTGTTGTCTTTCTCGAACAAACCAAGGTGCTTCATCAGGAGTTCCAAGGCCCGGACCTTCACGGCCCATGAACCCCCTCTCTCTGAAATTTCATGAAGGGGGACAAAAGCAACGGTTTTCAGTTCGTCCACCACGGTGTCCGCTTTAAGATCGGTTCTTTCGGCTCGTTCAGCCATCGCAGCCTGAATGGCCTCTTGGACCTTAATATTTCTTAACAACCTTACGCCTTGCTCTGCCGCTGTTTTCGGAGAATATCCAGCCCTTATCGCCGCCTGTGTTGCATTCAGATCAATGATATATTCATTGACGAACATTTCTTGTTTTGCGGTCAGTTTCTTCATTATTTACCGTCCCTCATTTTTCCCATAATCCAGCCCACGGCCATGCCACCACCTTGTCCTGTGTGACGTGTTCCCGTGAGGGCTCCCAGGTATTCAGACCACCCCCACCAAAAAAGGACGAAGGCCCCCGGCTTCATCGGGACATCCAGCTTTGGGAATGGGGATGCCGTTTCAATGTTCATGCTTTCGTCCCCTCCGGATAGCGTTCACAATCATGCTCTTTTCCGGTTCAGGCCCCACCATTTCATTTTCAAGGCCTGTTCTGAGACTGACGATTCCCGTCTTGATCCGTCTTGTGGCCCCGGTGATCATGGGGTTATGCTCGTACGCGCCGGTGTCCTGAAACGCTTCGATCAGTTCACAGAAGTAGTTCAGTTCTCCCGTCAACATTTCCCGCTCCGTGCTTGATGCTTGAAAGTCCATGAGGATTCCTTTTTAGGGTTAAGGGACACCGTGACGATGCCCCCGTTTGACCCGCTTTATTGCTGAACAGCCGTGACCGTCTTGACTTGCAGGATAACCCCGCTTCCGCTCGTCTCCGTCATCGTGTAGCTGCCACCGTCTCCGTAAACATAGGTGTAGGTATGCTCCGGCTGTCCATCCCCGGTTGTGTCGATAGTCTGAGTCAAGAGACGCCCGGACCCGTCATATGTCCAGGCCCCACCGGAAAGGAGAGTGTCAGTTCCGTATTCGAACCGTCTGCTGGTGCTGATTCGGACCCCCGAAAGGTAAGTGTCCGCCCGATAGCTTTCAGGGGTTCCATCCACGTTCTCGTCGAAGTCCTGCCGGTAAATCCTGCCCTGGTCGTCGAAATATACAACGGTCCGCTGGTCGGTCGTCCCGTTGTTTCCAAGGTCTACAAGTTGCGCCTCAACCCTGGCGCATAGAGCGTTTGAAACGGTCAGCAAGATAAGGATGATTGTTAAGAGACAGATTTTTTTCATTTAATTTTTCCCTTCGTTTGGCTTTTTATGACAGGCCCCCGGAAAGCGAGGCCCGCCGATGTTTATGATAAATAATACCCAAGTAAGCCAACGGCAGCCCCGACACCGGCCCCAACTGGCCCGAGTCCCGCGCCCGTCGCCGCCCCGGTTGTCAGTGCCGCGCCAATAGATGCCCCGGCCCCTGCCCCTGCAAGCCCTGCCGTCAAGCCCTGGCCCACGGTCTTGTCCGGCCTCGGGATATTCGGCTGCATCCCCCCGGCTGTTGACCTTGCCTGACTCATAAGCTGTGTCGCACGGTCAAGCCCTGTTGTCTTGTTTTCGAAAACCGGTTCAATGCCCGGAATTTGTAAGCCTGCCATATTTATTTCCTTTCTTGTTCGAGTAAGTGTTTATGAAAATTTCGATGTTCAAAAATGGTCCATTGGCTTTGCCCTTTGATTCTGAGTGTTAAAATTTTGCCCCGGTCGATATTGGGGCGGTCCTTGCCGCTTGGTTTTTCCTTGGGGCCTTGTGGTATCCTTTTCATTCTAAAATTCACCACTGTATTGTTCGTTGTTGAACAATATCGGGTCAGAGTCGGAGGCCTCCGGGTTAATCTCCTTCATCCGGGTAATTTCAAGATCAAGATTTTTAATATAGCCCCAGTTAGATTCTATTCGAATCCCCCCGCCCTTCGTTATGCTGTAAAAAATCGTCTTCCCGGTCGGGTTGTTAAAACCTTCTTTAACCATTTTGCATTTCTCAATTTTACATCGGTTTACGGTCCCATATATCCCTTGGTAACAGTGGTGCAACGATAGATAGAGCCTCGCTTTTGCAAGCGTACCGTCTCCACCCCTGGCCGTGTCCTTGCCCTTCGTTTTTTGGAGTGCTATCATTGAAACGCCTTTGTCCAATGCGTCTCTTATGCTTTTTATGCTGTTCTCAATACCCGCATACCCAGCGTCAGAAGGCGGCTCCAGATAATCAATGTAGACGAGCTTGTTTTTTCTTCCGTTGGATATAACGTCTTGAAAATTATCAGATTTGTCTATTATTTCAGCTTTTGACCACATCTCTAAATCAGGATCAATGCCGACTACACGCATTTTAAATTCGGATTCACCCATTTCAGACGAGATATAGAGAGGATTTTGAAATTCTGATTCAATGATATTTTCGCGCATGTTTTCCAGCATGATAGCGGTTTTGCCTGCGTTGGACTCCCCTGCAATCACGATAATATTTTTCGGTTGCATCACAACGTATCGATGCAATCCAAACGGCAGCTTGATATTCAGGGGGTTGATTTTGATATTTTTGGTAATATCGATTTGTTGCTCTTCAGTTTCTACGACCCTAAATGTATTGCGCTTTGTCTCGTGACCCTTGACAATGTTTTCTTTCTTTAGCCTCTGGATGGCTTTATCGAGCGCGTCTTTCTGGGATTTTTCTCTGTAGCCAAAATGAGAGACGATCTCGGAAAACATAAACTCCCCGGTATGACGGCAGCACCATTCCTTCACATCGTCGTATAGGGTGTTTTCTTTTCCAGACAATTGAGTTTTGACCATTTCTAATCCCTCCAAGATATGCAGATCATTAAAATCTGTGGGGTTCGTTGATGTACTTTTAAATTCGGGTATTGCGATCTTTGCACCTATTGCGTTTGCAGCTTCGGTTCCATATCTCACGCCTGTGTTGATGTCTTTGTATTGGTCGTTGTCGCATGCGATTACAATCTTTGCCTTTGGCAGAGCCTCACGTAAACTGATAGCCACAGGGGTTAAATTCCCTGCATAAAACGCCACCACAACACTAAACCCGGTCGCCATATGGATACTTGCACCTGTTGAAAACCCCTCGCAAATTACAAATATTTCCTTGCATCCAGGGATGTAAAACGCACCGCCTTTAGTCGTGCCATTCGAAAGAAACTTTTTGGACTTATCCGGGCCGATGAACTGGAGGCTCATGATTTTATGATTTTTTCTGACAGGGACAATTAACGAATCACGATAAACCCGTGTCCCAAGGGGCAAAACTTTTTTCCTTTCGAGATATTCATGGGTTGATTCTTGTGATTCGTTCCAAATCTTTTCTGCTTTTTCGGAAGCGGCCATACTCTCTTGCTGCCGGATCAATTCGCAATCGGCTTTGATTTTTTCGAACTCAGCCTTTACAGCTTCGATTTCCTGCGCTGTTTTCCCCTCCCCAAAATCGGTGAACTTGACATAAAGACCGGTAGACCAATCACCAAAGCAGCCATAAGAAGCACCATCGGTTTGATTATAAAAAAGCCACCCGTCAAGGTTCCGGCCATCAACCGGGAAACGCTGAATCCTTCCGAGATCTTTTATCTCACCAGGGTAAAGGCTGTATTCAGCCATCTTTTCAAGAAATTTCATAAGGTAACCTGTATTCTGGATCGTAAGTGGCTAAAAATTCCAAGGTGTTTTGATAAACCTCTTTCTTTCGCTCGTGGGTGAAGGATTCCCAATGGCGTGTAATCATGTTCGGATATTCAATAGGTTGTTTGAAGTTCATAGCCAGCCTGTCGTAAGCCAGATTTGCATATCCATCACATGCCATATAGATGGGTTTACATGGCTTTTCTGGCTCTTGAACAGGCTTTGGATGCCATTTGTCGTGGTTGCGTTGCCATGTCCGCACTGTCGCCTTCCAGTCTCGCATGGGTGTGTTTTTCTTGCCAACCCGCCAGCCATTGGATTCATGGTGATCAAAAAATGCATCGGGATCAACATCTTTGCCATGTGTCGAACAGTAGTCTGTCAATTCTTCCATGGTCGGCTTTTTGAATTTGCTTGATGAGCCCGTATTATCTTTGGATAGGATAGGTAAGGCAAGGAAAGGGGCATTGCCGTTTGCATGCACTCCGCATACGGGCGGCATGCTGTCCGCATTCTGTCCGCATTCCTTTTTACCGTCGCTTGCATCTGAACCGCTTGAATTATAATGTGATTCGCTTGAATTGTGTTTGTTGTCATTTTGGGGGGACCATCGCTTTTCGGCGGCTTTACGGGCGAGTTCTGATCGTAAACCGGCTTTACATGCCCAACTTTGATGTTCAGACCAATCATGGACAACCATCAGGCCGTCCTCGGCAACGTCAATCCACCCAGATTCCGTCAGAGCATCAAGCAGCATCTTGGGCTCGCCCTCCCATCCGCATGAATCGGCAACGTCATCTGCGTTCCAGCCGGTGAGAACCCCGTCAGGCCGATCAAGAGCAACGGTCAACCAAAGGTCGATTAGATACGAATCGGCCCGATCACCTACAAGCCTTCTAAGCTTCTTCCGTTTCCGGTGGTTTTTGAAGCCGATCGACAACCGGATATCAGAATTCATGGGCTACCTCTTCGGCGTCCAGAGCTGTGTCAATTTTCTGGGAAAGATCCTGATCGAACCGGTTGAAGTCGATCCGGCTTTCCAGTGAACCACGCCATACTCTGATGAGAAAAAGCATGATACTGTCCAAGGCGCTGTAATATTTCAATTTAAAATAGCATTTGTGTTCTATGAACATTTCGGGTATGTTCCTTTTACAAGTTTAAACATTGAGTTCCCGAGAGTCCGGTATGGTTGGCCCCATGTCCGGACTTTCGCCGTTTTACGAGACCGGCTCACACTTCCCGAAGCTCGCTGCAATAAGAATCTGCGATCATATGCCACCCCTCATGCGTGACCCGGACCCGGTTTTTGATCCGCCCGAAGGTTCCTGTTTCAAGCGTAAAATAGCCCTTGATAATCGCCTTCGCTCGCGGCTCTAATTTCCCGTCGATTCTGATCAAGAGCTCGTCACGGAGCAAGCTATCAATCAGGGACTTGTGCTCCATATTTAGTGATTTAGCTGTTGCTTTAAGGCTCGTATTCTTTGTTTTTTTCATGTAAGTATTCTCCTCTGCTGCAAGTTTTGTGTTTTAGGGTTTGCATGTGCCCGTTTGATTGCAGTCATCCGGTCCTCGCCTTTTATTCCGCCAGGTGTTCAAGAACTGACTCACGCCAAAAAACCTGCTGGCATGTCCCGGAGCAGTGCCGCCGTTCTGACTCTTTGATTGCCGAGTATTTTTTCCCCTGCTCGGTTGGAACCCATTGGATTTTTCCACTGTGTGTGCGGAAGGCTTTTTGAAAACCTTTTCGCTCGAGAAGCGCATTGACAGAGCGTCCAGATATTCCCCCCAGCTTCTTACCAAGATCACTCGGTACGAAATCCTGCTCATTCCCAGGTGCGGGAAGGGCCTTGACCCCCAACATCTCAAGGCAGTTACGGCCCGTTTCGAGTTTTGTGATGTGATTCGCCCGGATGATCGCCTGTGGTCCCCGGATACCAGCGTTTTTGGCGATTGAAAGTGTTGCCCGGAAATGTCTGGCAACATCGGATTGAACTTTGCCGATAGGGGTATAGACTTGCACCTTCGGTCCCCTAAGAAGATCCTCCATCCTGTTGAACTCGGCAATGTAGCGTTCTTTAATGGCGGCGGCCTTGGGGCCAGTGTAGCCCATCACGACAAAAACCAGACCGTCGCGGGTCAACTCGTACATCGCTTCATTGCTCAAATAACCAGCCCCGTTGCCTTTCCGGGCTTTGTAAATTTTGGGCTCAAAGTTGAGCCTGAAAAATTCAGATGAACAACAAAGAGATTCAATGTCGCGCATCACGTTTTTATGAGACTTATCAAACACGCTTGCGACGCTCAGAGACGTTGTGGTGGGCCTTCCGTTGCTGATTGCGACAAGCGACGGTGCTGGGCTCGGTGTTGGCATATTTTGGTTCATGTGCGTAGTCCTTTTTAATTCGCAGGTGTGATTTTGTGGGTTTCAATGAAGGCCCGGATGTCCTCGACCGAATACAGAACCCGCCGTCCAATTTTGCAATAAGGTAGGCCCTGGCTCCTGTGCCGGTCATTCCGAAGGGTTTGAACCGCTCGTCCCGTCATGTGGGCCGCTTCTCTCTCTCCGATTAGTAATTTTTCGTTCATTTTTTTGTACCCCTTTCTTCAATGGTTGTTGTATGACTCTGTATAACCCATTGTTTTTATGCCCGTCTCGACCTTGTCGTGGTATAGGTCGATGGGTCGGGGTGTGGGTCGATGTCTTGGGTTGTTTGGGGAAATAAAAAAGGGCCGATTTACATACGCTGCAAATCGGCCCTTATTGTCGCGGATCTGTGTTGTTACTTCGAATGCTCAAGCACGATTTTACCGCAAGTTTTTTCGGATGGGATGTCCTCGGCCCTAATGCCTCTCTTGGTTATAAGGATTCTCCCCAGGGCATCGCCCGCGTAATCCCTTTTTTTGTTGCTGGTTGTGTACGCATACGATAGGGCGCTAATTATTTCTTTATCGAACCACCGATAAGATTCGTTAGAAATTTCATCCTCAAGCCCCCGTTTCCATTTTTCAGGGGCTTCGATGTCGGTTGATGGAATGTTTTTGATCGCTGAGTCGTGAGACTTTATTATTTCGCTGGATATTTCTGCAAGTGATTCTCTGCCGACTTTTTTAATGAGACGGTCTTTTTTTGTTTCCCTATTCGTCTTTTGCTCCCCTGCACCCGGTCCAACATCCTGGCTTCCAGTCGGATCGGTTGAAAACAGTGGGCCGGGTAGGGGCACTCCGGCGAACTTGCTTTTAAATGTTCTGTGGATGGCTGTAAGCGTGTCGGTGAGTTCATCCAAGAATATGAGATCATCGGGCGTGAAATAATCTTGGGGCATCCGTCGGCCTTCACTGTCAATTTTAATCATAAAAGGATCGATTGGCCGGAAGCCGCCAGAATCAACTTCCTTGTATAGGGTGATTTTAAAAGCGTTTAAATTGATTTTCCCATCTTCATCTGGGTGCTGTTTTTTTAAGGCGGCAAAATAAAAACTCCCGTTTTCGTTCACCGTCAACCGGGCCAATATCCAGAACCAAGCACGAACACGGTAGACTGGATCGGCACGAATTACATCATCCCATTTTGGAAATTCGACTGAAAAGCCGGAATTAAAGCCGCAAAGTGCCCACAGGGCCTCAAGCATCTTTGAGTGTTCCGAACTCATGGATAAAGCATATGCTGCCCCATAAAGGCTGATTGCCCCGTGCTCACGCATAGCCATTGCATTTTCTTTTCGATTTATTTGGGCTTCATCGCTCAATAGGTGGGCGATCTTTTGATATTCTTCCGGGTCTTCGTCGGGATGTTCAATATCGACAGACCTTACATAAAATTCCCCGTCAGAATCGTTGCCTACCATAAACGGCTCCCCAGGCCATTGAAGGAATAAGGCTCGCGGCAATGGGATTTTGAATTCGTTTATTAAAAACGCCTCCAAGTCGATAAGACGAACTATTGACGGGTCGCCTATAGTATTGATCTTTTTATACACACTTTTTTGGGTGGTTGGGCTTCCTTGAATTACACCGTGTGCAACACGATAAAATATATCCCACCACGCCCTAAACTTCCATTTCGGGTCATGTTTTTGGAGAGGCCGACGGCTATCACAGCCGCATTGATTGTAAATATGCTCTATTGTGCTATCTGGATATTGTTTCTCGAAAGACATAAGTCCAGGGAGACTATCAAGGCATATGCACCCATCATTTAATGCTTGTCTGCACGCAATACTTATGTCTGTGAAACTGGTTGCTAACGAAATGTGCCTATTGGCATTTTTGATAATGGGACTGGCGATCTCTGGGCTGAATAGTTGTGAACGGTTGGTTTGACGATCTGTAATCTGTGGCATGAATCCCCCCTGATGATTGGCCCTGAAAAAAGAGGATCGGGGAAAATGGCTCAGGGGGCCACCTTGTCGCCCGCAATGATCAGTCGCGGACTATCCCCGTATTTGGAGCATAGCCACAATCCCGTGTGGTGTAAATCGGAAAAAAATCTACATATTGTGGTTGCACGACTTTTGTCAACCAACAAAATCAAAAGGTATTCATGGGTATAATTAATAAAAACAGCATTTTGTATTGATTTTCACGGATTTCAAGGGGGTCAAAATTTTGCGAAATTTGACAGGAAAAAAGTTTCAGGGGGAGGTGGGTTTTAAAAACACAGCCTAATACTTTTTATTATTTTTCAGTTCGTGCGCAGGTTTCGCTGGTCCAAAGGCGTTAATAATAGATGACCTTTTCTGAACTATCAAGACTCTTTTCTAAAACCTGTTTTAGTTTTTCGTTATCGATATTATAAATCGCTGGGTCAGTTTTGAATTCATATAAATAGTCCTTAATATCTCTATAAAGGCGCTCAACTCGATCTGTTTTCACGGTGGCAACCAATTCGTATGATATATCATCGTGTATCGCATTCATTATTTCAAGATACTGGTCGGGGTTGATTAACGTGTAGGAAATATGAATGGATTCAGAAAAGGATTTATGCATTGCGACGACGAACCCTTGCCCAAAATTTTTCTCTCGGTGTATTTTAATATATCGAGATGCTTCTTCTTGGGCCTCAGAAGTCTCTTGATTCGATAACATTCGTTCTACGGCGTTTATTACTTCTTTAATATTTTGTGCCCCGTTTGCCTTTGCGATACAATACCATTTATACGCATTGTAATAACTTTTGGGTGTAAAAATTCCTTCTCCATAGCATGCAGCATACAATGATTGGCCCTCAGGATTTCCTTGTAATGCAGATAGCATACTGTAATAAAATATTTTTTTAGGTGAGTGTCTATTTCTGTCAAAATAATAAATAAGCCCAATAAGTTGTTGCGCTTGGGGATAACCTTGTTCTGCAGAATCAAACAGATATTTAAAGGCAAAATTATAATTTTTTTCAACCATCCTTCCACCATAAAAATATGCTGCTCCAACATAATACTGTGAGTTGGGGAAGCCCTCCTCCGCTGATTTAATATCCCACAAAAAAGCCCTATCGTTTAAGCCAAGGTTATCCAATGCAAGAGACGCTAAATCATAATATAGAGGTATCCTCCCCCATGCCGCCAAACCTCCAAAATAATAAAATGCTTCTCTATTCTTCTTTTCATTTAAAGCTTGCATGCCTGCACTCCATATACCAATGTCTTTAAACAAAAAATCATATGGAATATCACAGACACCTTCACGCATTACAACCGTCTTATAATGCTCATAAAGTGCTTTTTTCTGATGTGGCCTACCAGAGGTTGCGACGGTTTTAAAATACTCCGGCTGATCTTGGAGCCACTTATGGAAGAGGTCAGTTTTTAAAACATCATTGATATCCCTAACTTCATTCTCCCACTCATCCATTATCGATATGACAAATTCGTGGTCGTAGCCTCTAACTGCATCCGAATAATCCACAACTTTAATATTATCCTGTAGCCAAATTTGGAAATCTTGATCATTCTCAATATCTATCCATCCAGGTTTTTTTTCATTTAAAATCCTCCAGAACGAGGCCTGCCCTTGTGATTGTTCTCGCCATCCTTTTGATTTCATGCATTGCTCAATAGCCTTGGCCCTTGCCAATGTTGAAGCGAGTGAGGATGTCAGATTCGCTATATCGACAATATTTGCGGCCGGATCATTATATTGCGTTTGGGTGTTATATGTGCCCGAATAAGTCGTTCCTTGGTTATCATTGCCTGAGAAAGTACCAATTGAAGAAGAGTCACCTTTGCTGTTAAGGTGGATTTGCTTTGCCGGGATTTGGCCATAAGCCCATGCAAAACATTCATCGTATGCAGTTTTATACTGCTCTTTTTGTTTATCTGGTCGAATATTTGGATGAACCATCTTTTGCGGGCAACCACAAAATGCCAGACATATAACCATGAAGGCTGTTATCTTAATAAAAAACTGTTCTATTTTCATTGTTTATGAACCTTATTTGGCATTCAAAAGTCCAGTCCTTAAATGTGATCTGTCGTGTATGGAAACTTTTTGATGTTTTCGATATTTAGGCTTTTATTGCTTGTTGTGTATTAAATCAAATAACGAATAATTGGCCATCTGTCCAGTAATAATATTATCTGGCAACCTGTCTATTTATAAACCTTCATGATGTCCTTAAACGGCTTATTTGGCCAGATAAAGCGATGGTTTGAAGCGAATCAGAAACAAGAAAAAGATCAATATTCACAGGTCTTTAAACAATGATTTTTTTATGAAAAAAGTCTTTACAAAGGGATTTGATGCTGATAGGTTTTTAGGAAATTAAAGCGGCCCTGGTTGGTGCTCGCAACACCAACCAGGGCCTAATCACACACAAACCTAAACAGGAGGTTCGTCCATGACTACGCACGTTTTAACAAACCCCACCTTGAAAGAAAAGATCGATTTTTCCGCAAGCGCAATCAAGAAGGAACTGGAATCGCACGTCAAGCACTTGGCCTGTGTGCGTGAAGTTTTCAGCGATGCCCTGAACAAGAAAGAAAATTCAGAAATTGACCCCGAGGCTTTGGCTTATCTTCTGACGGCCCAAATATACGAACTCGAAAGCAGTATCCGAATGACCATGGGGCATGCGGATGATCTGTTGATGGCGTAAAAGCTATTTAATCGAACAAGGGCCTGGGGGAAACTCCGGGCCTTTTTTATTTTCGGGGTGTACAAACCTCTTTTTCCGCTATCCTGCCCCCTGATCTCAACCGGCCCATCAACAATAACCCGTCGCACGTCCATCAACTCACTGGTCTCGGAGGTGTAACCCGGATTGGTTCGGTGGGCTTTATGGGGATCGGCGTTTCTTTTACGGGCGTGTTATTTTCAGGATTCCTGATTTTATTTGTGCGGTTCTCACAGATTCCCCCTCTGTTTTATTTGGACGTTTCGTCCAAATAGATTCGTCCACCCCTTGGGTTTAATTTTCTCACTGTGAAATCTTAAAAACATCGGTATTGTACGGGTGTGTTATTATGACGTTCCGTCATTTTAAAATCATCTCTTTGGGGTTTTATTTGCTCGTTCTGAGCAGATAAGCCATCTTTATTTGGTCCAATGGACCTTTTAAGGGCTGGTTATTTGCGGAAATTCCGCAAATAACCCTTCCGTTGCATAAGTCCCGATCCACGAAGCCCGGCCCGGATTTGTTCGGTGGGGGTTGTCGGGGATGGGGGTTCTTTTACGGGCGTGTTATTAGTACGGTTCGTACCAATAACGCCCTCGTGCCTAAACACCTTTTGCTTTAACGCCTCACCACTAACCCTATCCCCCTGCGCCGCCCCCTCGTTGACCTTCTCCGCAAGCATCCGCGTCACGGTTGCGGTCCCTGCTCCTGCCTGGACCTCCGCCATTTTTACGATGACGGGCCTATATCCGCAATTCAACCCGGAAGTCTGTCGCATTGACTACAGGCCGAACCATGCCCTTGTCTTTGATCAGATCGACAATTCCATAATTGGAAAGGGTTTTCAACGTCCGTGACAAGTTGGATTTTTTTCGGCCGGACAGGGCTTCCAGTTCAACCAGGGATGCCGGGTGATGGTCCCGGATCAGCTTCAAGAGCTGTTGATTCTGGCCGCTTAAAACCTGCCCCAAAGACTCCATGGACTCAAACCAGACCTTGGGTTCATCCTTCCGGGTTTTGTATTCGCCTTTGGCAATAGCAATGGTTCTTTTTCGGTAAGCGTCTTTTGACATGATGCCAATCTTCATGATTTTTCCGGGCATAAGGCTTTATCCTTCCATGTATTGATCCACCGCCGCCCAAAAGTCTTCAAGCAACTGACCGGCGGATTCAAAAGCATACGGTTCAACTTTATCCATGTGGTGTGTGTGATCCCATGTGACCTTTCGTCCGGTGAACCCCTTCTTTCTGGTGGGCTTCACGGCATGGGCATTGTCAAAGCCCACAACCCTGTTGTTGTAACGGTCATGAAGGGTCAACGAATACCTGATCCCGTGCGGAATGTGCGGGTTTGGTTCGGTGGGCTTGGCGCTGAATTTCACCCAATACCCGTTATCCATGGGGAAGATTTCACCGTTCAAGTCCAGCAAGGTATCAAGTGAACCGTCTTTGCCTGTATCCATATTCATCCTGCGACATGTTATCATCTGGTGATAATTTGTCAAGCTGTGTTATTTCCGCTTTACACGAAGTGATTTGACCTTTTCCGGCTCCTTCTTTCCGATCCGGTCTATGATATCCCCTGCGACGTTCGAGGCTATTTGAAGGGTTTCGTCTCTCAGATGGGCGTATCGTTGGGTCATCTGAGGTGATTTGTGGGTCATCAGTTTTTGGATGGTATACATATCCACCTTACCGGAACTTGCAAGGGTGCTGGCGTAAACGTGTCGGAGTCCGTGTAGAGCCCGGAAGTCATCGGGAATCCCTGCCTTTATTTTAATCCGGTTCACCTGCTTTTTGATGTCCTTCCGCTGGCCCCCGCCCCTTCCTGGGAAAACAAATGGGCTGCCTGTCTTTTCATGGCCTTCAAGTATCGCCCGTGCCGAATCACTAAGGGGTATTTTTTGGTCGATACCGCCCTTGGGATCTCTCAGATGGATGGTGTTACGCGCATAGTCGATATCCTGCCATTTCAACCGGAACAACTCACCGCGCCTCATACCTGTATAGAGGGCCATTTTCATCAGGTTTGCAACCTGCCGATTGGGTTCGTCGTCGAGTGCCTTTAAAAGGGCGTCAAGCTGTTCAGGTGAAAGTTCTTCCGTCTTTTCGTTGTTCAGTTTGGGCATTTCGATAGTGAAGTTCAGGCCATTACACAGGTTTTTCTTGACACCGAAATTGATAATCCTGCGGAGCAGTTCAAGGACGTTTCTTACCGTCCCCTTGGAGTGGCTTTTCAAAAGCTTCAAACGTACCCTGTCAACGTCCAGGGGAAGGATTTCAAAGGGCTCTTTGGAGCCGAAAGCTGGTTCGATGTGATTGACGAAGCGGTTTTCATCTGTGACAAAACCCTTCATGTTCGGATTGCCGGCCTTGTATTCTTCCCACAGGCGCTTGATGGTCCATCTGTTCTTTTCGGCCAGTTTCACCGCGTCTTTCCTGGCCTTGATTTCCTTTCGGGATTCTCGTCTACCCTCGATCCGTTCGGCGCGGATACCGGCTGCCTTTGCCGGGGTCATGTCATCGATGTATTGGCGGCCAACTTTTTCTTCAATCACCTTGCCGTCTTTTTTGAAAACGATGTAATAAACCTTCTCCTCGCCCTTGCCGCCGATTCGATCAACGGTTCTGAAAAACACGCCCGGATAGTTTGTTTTTTCCCGTTTTGACATATGGCCCCCAAAAGACACAATCAACGATTTCAAATAGTTCCAATATTCATTTTTCCAACCCTATTTCCAACCTTTTTGATAAATATACAGGTAAAACAGGATAAGTCAAGGCAAATGGTAAATGGATAACTATCTTATTTTTAATGGTTAATGTAAATTGAGGTAAATTCAGATTAATCAATCCCTTTGGTCTCATAACCCGAAGGTCATAGGTTCAAATCCTGTCCCCGCTACCACAATGAAATCAAAAGGGTTAAGCCGAAAAGCTTGACCCTTTTTTATTTGGGCGGGCCGCAGCCGTCCAGTCATTTGATCAGTGATCAAACAGTCCATAAAACATACCGATGGCCGGTGGGATAGACCTTGCCGGTGAGGTTGCCCAGGAAATTTACCCGATTTTTCCAAAATTAAAGAAGTATAATGTGCAGCAGCCAGCTTGTTCGGTTAATATTTCTTAAATCTTGGTATAAGGGATATCTAAATTTAAAGTATATGTGCTATCTTCATTGATTGTACCTAAATATAGGTTGTTTCCCGTGATATTGAATATGATACTAGGAGCTGGTGTTGGGCCTCCCTCAGGATGAATATATGTAAGATCCATTATTTGAGCGGGTTGACCATCAACAGTTTGAACCTTTTCACCGAGGACATATTCATATTCACATAAAGGTTGAATATCATATTCCTCTGAAATACAATTTTCATCGTTTGAACAAATCATTCCAACATGCATTGAAGAATCAGGTTTAAACGAAAATTGAGTTTTACAAAATGCTACTCTCGATCCTAATCCATCTTCAATCAAAGATTCGTTGCAATTACTTATCCATTCACCTTGCAATACAATATTCTCTGATTTATCATCACCACAGCCCCAAAAAACTGTAAGAAACAATATTGAAATTATAAATAAAATTTTCCTGTTCATAAATTCCTTAAAGTCTATGATTCTTGTTTAAAACCGAACGTGTGCTTCACCGGCCGGGCGGCGAATCGAGACGCTGAATCGATGGTCGAAAAAGGTTGAAAAATTAAAGACTTCCAAAAGAGACAAGCTGTAGCCCGGTCCGGTGGAAGCAATTGTTGGCAGATTGATTCACGGTGGCGAATGGGTGAGGAACCGGAGTTTATGAACCCAATGCCGGGGAACGTGGAAACAATATGCCAGGTGTGACAAAGAACAACCAAAAACAAACGCAGATCAAAGCCGTGAAAGCCTTCGAATGAGCGGGCCGCCCTGAGAACGAAGGAGCCGGAAACCGCAACAACGGTTGAGCGGATGGGCCACCCTGAACGAGACATCGGACGAATTTGAAAAGTCGTTCAACAGGAGAAAGCCCAAACTCCGATTTCTTTACAACATTTCTTTTTGAAAGAGCAAAACAATTTTCTACTTTTTACCCAGGCGTTCGTCCGACTGCCAACGCTCAGCATAACCGGCTGGGGAATGGCGCAGAGCGAAGCGGCGCGCCGTTTCCCAGTCCGAGTTCATGCTATTGTTAGCATCTTTTTTTAAAATAACTCCAATTGACATCCTTTACCTTTGGATGCAAAGTTACTGACCATTTTTCTTTCGGTAATTTTTTCATCACCTAATAAAGAACCACACAAAAGTGCTGAATGATTGTCATGTTCATTTGAATTTTTTAAAACTGTATCCGAATCGTAATTCGCGTAACAATAAATACAATTGTGTTTGCAGGTATTATAGGCCCCAATATCAATACTGGCAACACAACCACAAATTTCCCTTTGATTCTTATCTTTTCCAATTATTAAATTCTTATTTGATATTTTTGATATAAGTTCATCATCAATACATTTGCCTTTATTAATGCCGATTGAAGTAAGATCAATTTCCTCTGCACATGTTTCAAGAATAATTCCATGTTCCATGGCGATTTTTGAAATTTCAGATGAAAGTATCAATATTTCTTCATCAGTTAAAGTTCGATACATTAATGTTTTCATATTACGTTCACACTTTTTATAAACATCTAAAAAACTGATAACGCATTTATTTGTATACTTGGAAAGGCTTTTTGCAGTTTTTTCAAAAGAGGATATATGTTTTTTAGAGTTAAATTCATTTGTTATAAAAATTGGATCATAACGCCAGATTACTTTCTCTGGCCCTATTTTGTCTGATAATTTTTTAAAAATATTGATTGATTCATCCAGAAATGGCACATTTTGTTCAATTGTTTTTCCATAAGGATTTAGAGTATATTGAAAATAATATGCATATTCGTTTAATAGATCTAAATTGTCGAGCATCGGTTTTGGATTTTTAGTCCAAAAAACGATGCAATCTATGACATTTTGTTTAATCGAGATTTTAGATATTTGTTTTCTATTCATAGGGTTTTTAACATACAAAAAGCCTTCTTTGATCCTGTTAAAAAACCATTCTGAATAAAAGGCTGGTATATCAGTTCTTCTGCTTACACTTAAAATCATTTAATTACCTTTTTTACCAAAGCATACTCAATGTTCATTAGATTTGGACTAAACATTGGACCTCTATTGAGTTGGTCTCTTGAGTCGCATATTCCGCGGCCATATCCATTGGGACATAATTCAATATTTTTACATCTATCGGCAAGTGATTCCAGTAAAGGCCTGATAAAATCTGGGCACGAAAAATGAACTATATGATAGCAAGAAGTATAACCAGAAGGTGCCTTAATTACATTTCCTGATTCTTTAACATATCCTAATTTATGAAATGATTGAACAAGAGTATTAAAGCGGTTACTATCATTATTGAAAAAATATGGTCTTTGAGATGATATGATTAATGAGGAATCGCTTAAAAATGAATTTTGTTGAATAGCCTGAAAAAAATTATTTGCAACATCTTCTGGGAATTCAAAAAGTGACTTTGGAAAAATGAGAATGTTAGTTCTTGAAAATTGCGATAAATCAATTTTTGCTACATCTTCTATAAGAAATTGATAATTACCGATATTTTCTCTATCCACCCAATTTATTATGTCTATTCCGCAATATTCTAAATTCACTTTATTGTCTAAATTTGCGTAATATGCTGCATAATAATCTATTGCACAACCCGCACCAATAGATAATATTCTTATGTTTTTGCCTCTGTTTTTTTCAAATATGTTTCTATACAAATAATAATACTCTGAAAAGTATGCATATCCATATCTCAGAAGATATAGACGTTGTGTTGTAACATCAGCATAATTAGGTTGGACATTTGGATCATCAAATCTTAATTTTTTTAAATCACATAGAGACGGTAAACTTGATATATCGATAAGAAATTTATTGTAGACATTTTCTAAAAAGCCATGGATGAAATTCTGCAATTAAATTCTCCTGTGAAATGCTAACGCCAAAATCACGGGCCGGGCGGCGAATCACGAAAGCGGCCTGTGAACGAAAACGGTTGATAAAAGACAGCCTGCAATCACTGCAAGCAGTAGCACGGTCCAGTGCATTTGTTGGTTAGCTTTTATTTTAGTTCTGGATGTCGTTCGTAAAATCCTTTTAAATCTTCAAGATCACCGCCACATTCAGTACAAGTTAAATCGTGAATTTTGTATGAGTCATAAGTTTTTTTACACTTTACGCAAGTCACATAAGGTGGCGGAAAATTATCTATTCTATCTTCTTTTTTGATGAAAATTAGAATATAGATTGTTTTTAATAAATAATAAATTATCACCATTGAAGATATTGTTATTAATGAATATAGGGGTTTGGCTATGCCAAAACCTTCAACTAAATAATCTCCTCTTGGCTCAACATAGTACCCTTTTTTTTGTATAGAATCCAATTTGGCTAAACATGACAGAATGATTAGAATCGGAAAAATATATTGGATTATTGGGATCTTCTTATCTTTATACTTCTTCTTTTTCATACTTTTTGAAAGCTAACGTTGCTTTTCAGCGGGCGCGGCTTTTTGCGCTCCGCTGCAAAAGCCTTGTTAGGCAATACTCCCAGCCTACAAAGAGGCAAGGAATTGTTGAATTTGTGGTGCTCGCTGTGCCGCATACCGATAACCGGAAATAATTTTCTCAAGCTGCTGTTCAGAGCTAATGGGCATGTGATACGACTGGATGCACACACCCTGCGCGAATTTACCAATGCGAATTGACATACCCATTTTACCGGCTTTCGAAAATTCGCCACCCTTGGGTATAGATTCCTTCAATTTCTTATACTCTTCCCAATTGTCATGAAAGGCAGAAATGTATTGTTCAACAGATTTCCCGTGAACAGAAACGAATGTTCCGTTATATCTCAAGTCAGGGCCGGAGAAGTAGTACGATATCTCCCATGATGTTTTTGTTACCTTCAACTTTCCTCCGCAAGGTAGCGGTTCCTCATATGTCCCTGCGCTCATTGTTTATCTCTATCGTTGCTGATTTGATGCCTAACGTTTGAGCTAACCGGTTGCCAAAAGTTGCAGAGCGAAGCGGCGCGGCTTTTGGCAATCCGAGTTTAGCGATTTGTTCGGCGGTTGTCTCATTGCTTCAGCTCGTCATACATTGATTTTGCAACGGATTGAATTTTAGATGTATTGTTATCAAAAATATATTGAACCAATCGTCTATTTTTATTTTTTGAAAGCGTATCTAATACACTAATGTCTAATTTTTCAGTAATAATTTGGACGAATCTGGAGGGGGCCCTGCTAATCCAGGCTAATTTATCCAAAATAACTTCATCAGTGTGGATTGCGTTATTTAAATAATATTGCCACCTGTCAGGTGTTATATTGTTTATGCCGATGAGTGACAAAGGACCGGCTGTAAATGATACGCCATAAGAATTACCGAAATAAACACACAGATATGCTTGAATACAATCTATAATTGCTGGTGCTGGAATTGTCGTACCAAGGTTGTTTAGAACCTTTACCAGCGGTCCTTCTGTATAAAAGTTATTGTTATTATAATGTGCTTCTATAATTGCTTTAGCGGCTTTTTTAAATGTAGTTGATCTTAAATTTTCTGGTACATAATCAAAACCAGAAACCTTAAGCAATGCCTCCTTCAAACCTTTAGCCGCAATGATATTTCCATCAGACGTAACATCCCTATAAGCAGTTCCTATACCCCACCTATCTGTTTCGGCCATACTCGACCATAATAATGGAATAATTGTATTTAAGTTGGCAAGGGAATGTTCAAGCTTCGCACCTTCGGATTCTCGAATTACAGAAAGCAAGACATTTACAACGGTACGAACATAAAAAGTTGGAGAGTTAAGCAGATACTGAACTTGTAAGTCATCATGTGAAAGAGTTTCGTTGTAAAGTCTTTTCCTGAATTCAGAGAATTCAAGGGCAACCCCAAGGTTCTGTTCGCCTAAAATATATTTTACGCATGTTGTAATAATTTGTATCCCATCAACAGCTGAAAGCTCTTCACCATCTTCCTCGGCTTTTCTTGAGAAGAAATGGTTTATTATCTCCAGGGATTGTTTTAATTTCAAAGCCCCTGTACTGTTGACAACGCCAAGCTGTTCGGAGAGCTTAATTGTATCGTAGTCTGTCAGGACAGATTCGATGTTCGAAAATTCATCAATGTCCGTATTACCAAGCATCTCTCCAATAAATTTCATTCCCAATGACTGCAGAGCGTTACGTAATTTTATCATAGACCTGCGCCATAAATACTCAGCTCCCATGTCAAAAGCCCCATCGTTAAAGGCCCTTATGACATGGTTTTTTTGTTTTTCTGTTAAAGCTTGGGCATAGGGTACGATATCGTTTGCACTTGTTGCTGTAACAGGTAACGGTAATCCTGCTGGTCCTTTCCATATTAATGCTTTATCAGTCATTTTTTCTCCAAAATTTCTCATTACCATCTTGCGATTTGTACAAACAACAAACAAAAGCTTTAGAATGGATCATTGCCTCAAATGCGCGAGATCTTGCTCCACCCAAATCCTCTTGGTTGTCACCTTGCTTGACAAAACAATGGTAGGCGATAACTTTTCCACCAGTAGATAAGACGGTGATACCGTCAAAATTTAACATATTGTGAACAATGCTTGAATATATTCTAACCATACTTGAAGCTTCTCTTGACTTTTCTTGCTCTGAGTTTTCGACTAAAAATGCAAAATCTATAGGTTCGTCAAGATATATTCCATCTTCAAGTTTTTCTTTTAAAAATTCAATTGATGATTGATCATCTTCAACAACTCCAATCAATGTTCCATGGCATTGTTTAAGAGATGTATTAAGTAATTTTTCGAAATAGAAGCTTATAGTGTCGCGAATTTCTGATCTTATTTTTGTTGTGACATTTTCTGATAATAGATTGACTGAATCACATGATATTTCTTCAATCATTTTTAATGATAAAGAAACTGCAACCCTATTTTTTACTCCTTCTATTAAAACAGTTCTTTGTCCAATATTTGATATGTAAATAAATGGTAAATTGGCATTTTCTGTAGACAAATCCCCGAGTAACTGACGATGTAATGAAGGACTTGTTTCTGATAATTCAGAAGACAATAAACCGTATTTTATACTTTTCTCAGAGATATTTAATTCAATGAAAATTATCCAACCATCAACCGCCAAAGGGGCACACAGCTTTAAGGCGGCTTGAAATCCTTTGACACTCAAAATATCCTTTTTGAGCATTATTTTTTGTATAAATGGCAAAGACTTGAGTAGTTCAGTGAAGTCTGTTGTTATAAGAATATGAGGAAACAACTCTTTTCCTTCTTCGTGATATGATGCAATTTCGTCAACCAAAGCCAACACACCATTGGGCGTATCATCACATGAAGGAAATTTTTCGCTCCAAAGGACACTCGAAATTGATTCAATTACATGTTCTTTGAGAGATTTTATTTTGATTGTTTGATCTGTCATAATATTTATTTTAATCTAAGCCGAACGTGTGCATCAGGGGTTGCTGGAGTGCAGCGGAAGCAATCCCCTGCATGCAATTGTTGGGCGCTGAAATGTTTCTAAATGCCTAAAACTGCAATACATCCATGTTCTTTTATATTATTTTCAACCCATTCAACTAATTCTGTTATCAATTTTATAAGTTGATCTTTGCAACTTAACAAATGATTCTGAAAGTAGTCACGGGAACCAGCAAAAATAAAACCAACTTTGCCTAGAATATCTTCAAAATCATTTGTCGATTCAAGCAAGGCATTCAATGCCTTTAGTTCAGAGAGAATATTATCCCATGAATTTGAATCAATATCATTCATATTGTAATGATCATAATTTGGTGCAATTTTTTCAAAAATCGGCTCAATAAGTCCAAATACTTCTTCTTCAAAGAAAAGGCTTGTTTTTTCCCAATGTTTCCCTTGATACTTACCAAGACTGAGTTCGATATAACATGTGCCTTCCAATTCGGCCTTATCTTTGATGATTTTTATTTCTTCCATAGATTATTTATGACGCCCAACGTGTGCTTCACCGGCCGGGCGGCGAATCGAGACGCTGTGCCGATGGGCGAAAAAGGTCGAAAAACTAAAGACTTCCAAAAGGGACAAGCTGTAGCCCGGTCCGGTGGAAGCAATTGTTGGCAGATTGATTCACGGTAGCTAATGGGTGAGGAACCGGAGGTGATGAACCCAATGCCGGGGAACGTGGAAACAATATGCCAGGTGTGACAAAGAACAACCAGAACCAAACGTTGATCAAAGTCGTGATAGCATTCGAACGAGCGGGCCGCCCTGAGAACGAGGGAGCCGGAAGCCGCAACAAGGGTTGAGCGGATGGGCCACCCTGAAGGAGACAGCGGATGAATTTGAAAAGTCGTTCAACAGGAGAAAGCCCAAACTCCGATTTCTTTACATCATTTGTTTTTGAAAGAGCAAAACAATTTTCCACTTTTTACCCAGGCGTCCGTCCGACTGCCAACGTGCCCTTCACCGGCCGGGCGGCGAATTGAGACGCTGGGCCGATGGGCGAAAAAGGTTGAAAAACTAAAGACTTCCAAAAGGGACGAGCTGTAGCCCGGTCCGGTGGAAGCAATTGTTGGCAGATTGATTCACGGTGGCGAATGGTTGGGGAACAGGACGTGATGAACCCAATGCCGGGGAACGTGGAAACAATATGCCAGGTGTGACAAAGAACAACCAGAACCAAACGCTGATCAAAGCCGTGAAAGCATTCGAACGAGCGGGCCGCCCTGAGAACGGGGGAGCCGGAAACCGCCGCAAGGGTTGAGCGGATGGGCCACCCTGAACGAGACAGCTGTTGAATTTGAAAAGCCGCTCAACAGGAGAATGCCCGAACTCCGATTTCTTTACAACTTTTCTTTTTGAAAGAGCAAATCAATTTTCTACTTTTTACCCAGGCGTTCGTCCGACTGCCAACGCGCCCTTCACCGGCCGGGCGGGGAACCGCGATAGCCGCCAAAAAGCGAAAATGGTTGAATAATGAAAACCCCCAAAAGGGCGCGCCGTAGCCCGGTCCGAGTGCAAGGGGCTTGTTAGGTCTTTTTGGCTTCTTCTATTCGTTCGTCCAATGAAGTAAGTAGTCGAGGGCCGACATCAATAGCCCAATCTGCGGTCTGCCGGTCCACTGTGGCTCCATGAACTGCCGCATTTAACATATTTACCATATCCGACAGAATAGAACGCTCCTCATTCGTAAGTACCTCCCGTTGCGCTAAAGCCCTTAAAAGTTGACCGATGCCCATTGGCCGACGCTGCTCAATGTTATTGACCTCAGCCAATTTTGACAGCCTCTTTTCTATTTCAATTCGGAGCCCTGCAAGAGCTAAATTTGGATCTCTTTTTGAAATAGATTGGAACGAGAATGAATCTTCAGTGCGCGATGGCTCGGCTGCCAATAGGCCCGCAGTATCAGCACGAGATGCAGCCCTTTGCAATTCCTGAAATTCGACTTTCCATCCACCAGGGAGTTCAAGCGATTTCACTAACGGAGCCAGCCACGGGAGAATAGCAATGACGATCAAAGCAAGAGTGATGGCATCAATTGCGATATGTGGCCAGATGAGATGTGCTATCGCCAATATCAATGCACAAAGGGTTACTGTTTGGCGTAACCTTTTAAGAGGAATTGGATTGTTTAGATTATCTTCTAGTTTTTCCATAGTTCAATCTTTATAGACCTAACGCTCTGGTTCAGGGGCGACTACCGCGCAGCGGGAGGCGTCACCTGCAACCAGTTGTTGGCGGATAATAGTTGCAAAACCGTTTGATTATACAAGTGATTTAAACCTGAAAAAGCATCAGTTTCGACGATACACCGCCCAGAATTTATATTTTATTTGATAAAACCAATAACGGATAAAATCAAATACAAACTTTGATAATGCGGGCCACCCGGAGAACGAGAATGCCAGAGCTCACATTGACGTTTGAAAGAGCGGGCCACCATAGGAACGAAACTGTTGGAGGCACATTAACCCATGAACCATGAATTACCAGGAATGAGACAGCGGTTAAAACCACAATTTCGTTTATAAATTACAACAATTCTTTTAATCGAGATTCCATATTTTTTCAAAAGAACGGTTGAATTTTTTACTTCTTTTTTCTTTATATGAAGAGCCAACGTGTGCTTCACCGGCCGGGCGGCGAATCGAGACGCCGGGCAGATGGGCGAAAAAGGTTGAAAAACTAAATACTTCCAAAAGGGACAAGCTGTAGCCCGGTCCGGTGGAAGCAATTGTTGGCAGATTGAATCACGGTGGCGAATGGATGGGGAACAGGACGTGATGAACCCAATGCCGGGGAACGTGGAAACAATATGCCAGGTGTGACAAAGAACAATCAGAACCAAACGGTGATCAAAGCCGTGAAAGCCTTCGAACGAGTGGGCCGCCCTGAGAACGAAGGAGCCGGAAACCGCCACACGGGTTGAGCGGATGGGTCACCCTGAACGAGACAGCGGGTGAATTTGAAAAGCCGCTGAACAGGAAAATGTCCTTGCCCGAATTGTTTACAGCATTTCTTTTTGAAAGAGCAAACCAATTTTTCTATTTTTTACCCAGGCGTTCGTCCGACTGCCAACGTACGCTTCACCCGGCGGGCGTCGAATCACGAAATCCTCCGAGAAGCGAAAAAGGTTGAAAAACGACACCGCTGAAAAATGCGGCGCTGTAGCCCGATCGGGTGCAAGCGATTGTTAAGCATTTAATAATTTATCCAATAAAGATTTTGGGCAATTACCATTTTGATACAAAAACAACCACTCTTGTTTTGGCCCATGACCCGATACACCAGAAATGCAGAGATATGAATTCACAACACTATTTAATGATAAGCATAAATCCTCAACTGCCTTTCTATTAGGACCACTAAAAGAAAATGTCGAATGTTCCCATCGTGGATCATTATGGACCGCTATTGTTACCTCTATTTTTGCTTTGCGACTCTTGAGAAATGTGTAATTTGTCAATTCTGTTCCGCCCTTGATCAAGGCACAAAGATCGTTTATTCCACCGTTGAACTTTTTAGGGGGATCATTCTTACCTGCATTTGAAATATCAAAATCAGGACGAACAAATGCAGACGCTATAGAATATATGGCTTCTTCTTTAGGGGTTTCGAAATAGTTGTAAGCTACGTATTCCATATTTTTGGTTTTGATGCTTAACGTGTGCTTCACCGGCCGGGCGGCGAATCGCGACGCCGGGCAGATGGGCGAAAAAGGTTGAAAAACTAAAGACTTCCAAAGGGACAAGCTGTAGCCCGGTCCGGTGGAAGCAATTGTTGGCAGATTGATTCACGGTGACGAATAGATGGGAACCGAAGCTGATGAACCCAATGCCGGGGAACGTGGAAACAATATGCCAGGTGTGACAAAGAACAACCAGAACCAAACGGTGATCAAAGCCGTGAAAGCATTAGAACGAGCGGGCCGCCCTGAGAACGGGGGAGTCGGAAACCGCCACAAGGGTTGAGCAGATGGGCCACCCTGAACGAGACAGCGGACGAATTTGAAAAGTCGTTCAACAGGAGAAAGCCCAAACTCCGATTTCTTTACAACATTTGTTTTTGAAAGAGCAAATCAATTTTCTACTTTTTATCCAGGCGTTCGTCCGACTGCCAACGTGTGCTTCACCGGCCGGGCGGCGAGCCGAGACGCTGGGCCGATGGGCGAAAAAGATTGAAAAACTAAAGACTTCCAAAGAGACGAGCTGTAGCCCGGTCCGGTGGAAGCAATTGTTGGCAGATTGATTCACGGTGGCGAATGGGTGAGGAACCGGAGTTTATGAACCCAATGCCGGGGAACGTGAAACAATATGCCAGGTGTGACAAAGAACAATCAGAACCCGACGACGCTCAAAGCCGTGAAAGCCTTCGAACGAGCGGGCCGCCCTGAGAACGAGGAAGCCGGAAGCCGCAACAAGGGTTGAGCAGATGGGCCACCCTGAACGAGACAGCGGACGAATTTGAAAAGTCGTTCAACAGGAGAAAGCCCAAACTCCGATTTCTTTACAAC
>NZ_BAAHXV010000018.1:0-95211 GCF_054657895.1 Desulfatiferula olefinivorans
AGCAACGCGGAAAGCGTCACCTGCACCCGCTTGTTATTTTATGATTACAGTGTGTTGTCACTTTTTGAAATGCCGGTAATGGCATTACGTTTCAAGCTTGAAATGACTGCCGGACAGGCGAGCCGCCCTGAACGAAACAGCGGGATGAAGGCCCGAAAGCGTTCGATACAACGAACCACCCGGATGAGCCATTTCTTTTCTTCTTTGAATTAGCGCTTCAAAAGAGCAAAATCAAGCATTCAATTGTGTGATGACGTTCTTGGTTACGATTACGTTGCCGACCATGAAATCACTTATCTTTCAAATGCAGGAATAAAATAACGTGTGCTTCACCGGCCGGGCGGCGAATTGAGACACCGGGCAGATGGGCGAAAAAGGTTGAAAAACTAAAGACTTCCAAAAGGGACAAGCTGTAGCCCGGTCCGGTGGAAGCAATTGTTGGCAGATTGATTCACGGTGACGAATGGATGGGGAACAGTATGTGATGAACCCACTGCCGGGGAACGTGGAAACAATATGCCAGGTGTGACAAAGAACAATCAGAACAAGGCGGTGATCAAAGCCGTGAAAGCATTTGAACGTGCGGGCCGCCCTGAGAATGAAGGAGTCGGAAACCGCCACAAGGATTGAGCGGTTGGGCCACCCTGAACGAGACAGCGGGTGAATTTGAAAAGCCGCTGGACAGGAAAATGGCCTTGCCCGAATTGTTTACATCATTTCTTTTTGAAAGAGCAAATCAATATTCTACTTTTTTCCAGATGTCCGTCCGACTGCCAACGTTAAAATCAGCGGCGCGGCTTTTTGCGTCCGCTGGATTTTTTTGTTATGTGGCATTTTCAATATGCCGCTTCCTTTGCAATAATTTCCTTCTCTATAATTTTTTAATAAAAAACAACATTGTTCCGGTATTGTCAACTTTTATTGGACCTTTGAAACTTATGCATAGGATAATTAAGGTTGATTCAAGACAGTTTGGAAAATTAGGGGAATAAAAAAGAGCACCTGGATTTCAAAATAGTGATAATCAGGTGCTCGCAATATAGAATCGTTGGCGTCAATCTTTCTTTTCTTTCTTTTGCTCCTCTTCCAGAACAACTTTTCGGCCACAGAGATCACATTTTCCATCCTCTGTGATGCACGGCTGTTTTGGGGCGTCTCCGCCACAAATTCCGCATTTCGGCATAGGGATCACCTCCTCTCCAGTGCTGGTCAGAATTAAGGGTGCGCCAGCTCTGAAAGCGCATCCCGGATTATGTCTCTTTTTGGATGGAGTTACATCATCGCTTGCTTTTGAATCCGAGCACTGATTTCCTGACCCAACACTTTGGCTCGTTCCCAGATTTCCGTCTGGTCTTCCACTTTACAGAATTTTTCGGGTGTTACCTTGGTATCGTCCCCGAAAATCCACGGTAGAGCACTCATCGGACAGGTTTCACCAAATCCGCACACCATGCATTCGGGATTGCCGGTTACCTTTAGTTGGTCCAGCACCTCCATTCCTTCGAGAGTTAAAGCATGGGCGATCTGGTTGCTTGCTTCCTCTAAGCCCGGGGCACCGCGACCAATGCCGGTGGTCACGACAACTGCCATCTTGCCTCTGTTTAGACCGTTTTGGTGCCGAAGTGAAAACAGCCGTTCCAGAAATGCCTTGGTAAATCCATCTATCGCACCGTAGGGTGAATATCCGCCGACTACAACAGCACTGGCGTGACGGACTTTCTCGGCCAGTTCCTGAAAATCGTCCTTGGGCTTGCAGATGTTGTCCTTTTTGCATCCAAGGCAGGCAATGCATGGGCGTACATTGATTTTACTGAGTTTGATAAACTCTGATTTTAGACCGCTGCCTCCAAGTACAGCCTGGACCAAACGGTCTGTGTTGCTGTTTTTGATCGGACTGCCTGAGACTCCAATTACTTGAGGTTTCATGATTTTCTCCTTTCTTGATTTTTCAGGCACTATACTCAATTTTTATCAAGCTGTATGTAGCAACTGTTACAGGAAACAAGAAAAATTTAGATGGGGGATAAGAGGTACACACACATGAAGAAATCTTGCCTATATGAAAAGCACCAGATTGTACTTTTCAAAGGGTTGAAAAAATTGAATGATGATTATGCTAACTTCTGCGAGGGTAGGATGAGTCTCTTGCCTTCATGAATAATCTTACCGGTTTCTTTCAAGGCTTTCATGGCACGTGTAATGCTAACCCGGTGTGCTCCGGTCAAGAAGCTAAGATCTTCGTGTGTTAAGGGGAATTGGATAATGGTGCCTTTTGAACTTATGGTCCCATGCTCTTCTGCTACATTTTTAAGAACCCGGAACAACCGGTCTTCAATATTTGTAACCGCCAAACTACCGACACGGCTTGTCAACCAATTGACCCTTTCGCTCAGGTTTTTTATTACCTGCAGACCGATTTTGGGGTGTTTCAAAATGAGTTCTTCAAATTGCTTTCGGCTAAACCCACATGTCAGTGTGTCTTCGAGGCAGTAAGCGCTTACCGGATATTCGCCTTCATCAGAAAACATATTTTCGCCGACGAAATCTCCAGCTTTGCGAATATCAAGAGTTAATTCTGTGCCATCTTCATGAACTTTGGAGAGTTTAATGCGACCACCTTTAATCAGAAACATCTCATCAGCAGAATCACCCTGCAAAAAAAGGGATTCTCCTTTATTCGATTTTTTCCTTATCGCTTCATGGCTCAGAGCTTCAACTTCTTCCGAGTCAAGATTTTGGAAGATCCAAAGTTGTCCGATGCATGTCGGAGACAATTCAATGTCATCACCAGCGATCTGTTCACAAAGGCAGGCCATTTTCCCTCTCAATATAAAATGTTTTCAATAATGCTCCGATTTATTCAAACAATATTGTACAGAAAAAGGATTGTCTGTAGTAGCTGATACAAATCAAGCACATAAATTCAAGTATTCTTGCATTATCTTTAAGTCTTCATGATATCAAAAATTCTCAGGTATCCTTGATTTTTTTCATGGTGACCTCAAGCCACATAACAAGTTATTAGAAAGACAAAACACTTTATAAAACCGGAACAAATTCAATAATTCATAGCATTGGTCATTGGCTTTGTAAACAGATAACCTGCTGGCTTTACGAAATAATACATTGGACACGTCAACGGTTCGTCAAGCGTGGTTTATTCATATGGGATTCGGGCAATCGAAGCCAAACGTCTTTAAAAACAGGGCAAGGTGGGAAAGGCGTTTGACTTTATAACGTCGGAATCCCGGTTTATAGAGGGGCTTTATAACGTATGCACAGGGGTTGCTGGAGTACAGCGGAAGCAATCCCCATGCATGCAGTTGTTCTATCTTTCTCTTCCATCACGAATAATATCAACTATTTCATCAGATGAAATATTCGCTTTAATGGTAGGAACGTCTAGGGGGGATGCGACTATCTTTTCCGGAATTAGAGCGAAAGTTCTCCCATCCTTTCTGCGGATCAAAACTTTTCCTGTATTTTCAGCTTGTTCAAGAACAATCGCAAGTTTTTGCCGGGCTTCTGAATATGTATATACTCTCATTTAAACACCTATAATTTGAACATTTAAACTTTGTGCAGCGGCTTGAAGTTTTTTATCCAATGTAAGCAGTGGAGCTTTTTGCCTGATTGCACAATCTATGAAATATGCATCGTAAGCATACATGTTGGTTTGTTTAGAAATAGTTACAGAATTGACGAAATCCGGTTTGATGTACCTCAATGGAATGCTTTCAAAAATCGACAAACCTTTTTGTGCTGCATCCAAGGTAATGCGTTGGCGTTTGAACATGGCAGAAAATGCATTGCCTATCTCCCAGGGAATGGAGCCTGGTCCTATTAAAGTATTACCAGCTGTTAAATTTATAATTGTATTTCGCTCTGATGCATCAACAATAACAGCAATTAATGCCGAAGTATCAATCACAATATCCATAAACTAACCTTATTATTAATATTTATGGACAATTGTACAACAGCAACCACTTATTGTCAATTATGAAGATAGAACACCGGTGGTCAGCTGTGAGGGTGCGCCGTGTTTTTCTCATTTGTTTTTGCCTGTGTGATGCAAGGATTTTTTTTTGTTGAGATTCACGACGAGATTTCACGGGCTTTGCCCGGTGGCTGTCTGTTTTTCTCTGTGCCTCGGTGGCTTTGTGAGAGGCCCAAAAAACCGTTTGTCCGCCTTTTCAAAAGGCGGGCTCCCGGCAGGGGCGCCGGAGGCAATGGCATTTTTTCTTTCCATTTTCCATCGTTTCAGGGCAGCCGCGAGCCGCCCCTACGTCTGTGGTGAATTATCAGGGAGGAAACCAATGGTATTTGTTCTGAGGCCGGTGGGATATTTTATAAGGATGACAGGCATTTGTCGGGTTTCGTTCCTCAACCCGACCTACGATGGGCCGTCGTTTTTGCGGGGTGGTGGTGGGGTTTGGGGTAATCTGCGTAAATCTGTGTCATCTGTGGATGGCTTTGTCCGTATTTTCTCTGTGATCTCCGTGTCTCCGTGGTGAATCATTCTGCGGAGGGTGTTGAATTTAATAAGGATGAGGGCCGGGTTGGTGGGCACAGCCCACCCTACGACAGGCGGTCGTTTTGCGGGGCGGTGGCGGGGTTGAGGTAATCTGCGTAAATCCGTGTAATCCGTGGTGAGGCGGTTTTTGGGTGTCAAGCGTTTCATACACGGACGGGGTGGACAGTGTGGACATGGTGGACGGATAGGGCGGATGCGTGGTCATTGTTGTTGTACGATGGGCGGGCTCCCGGCAGGGGCGCCGGAGGCGGGTGGATCAGGGTTTGGATTTTTTGAGGAGCATGTCGCGGAGGTAGGTGTCGACGTGCTCTTTGGTTTTTTCTTTTTTGGTTTTTTCGGGCTGGTCCAGGGTGTCCTGGCGTTGCTGGACGAGCCACTGGAGCAGGGCCTGGTATTCTTCGTCGGTCATGGTGCCCAGGCTGTCTTCCAGCCACTGGCGGAGCCAGAGGTTGAAGATCGAGGGTTCGTCGGACTGATCGATGCTGAAATCCTCGATCAACTGGTTCAGGTCTTCCATGGCCTGGTCGTCGAGTGTGAAAACCCGCATGGGTTTAACGGCCTCGGGTTCCTCAGCGGCCGGGGTCTCGGGGGTTTGTTTGGGTTGGGGACGGACCGGTTCTGCGATCGGCTGTTCCGCAACCGGACGCTGGGCTGTCACGGTCATAGGCGCTGCGGCCGGCGTCGGGACGAGTCGGAGGCGATCAGAGGTCGTGCCCGCCTCGGCTGACGACTGGAATAAAGGTTCCGCAGGCGCCGGGAGACCCGGTGCAAAGGGTTCAACGTTCATTGCGGCTTCGCGGATCGCGTAGAGCAGAGCCGGATCGGGCAGCAGTTCGTTGCCCGCGCTGTCTTTGAGAACCTCCACATCGATCACACGGTTGCCGTCCACAAGGCACAGAACCTCATCCCGGCCCGCACCGCCGTCGAGCACATCTCGGCCCGTGCTGCCGATAAACGTATCGTCGCCATCGAGGCCGAACAGAAGATCGTCACCCTCACCCCCGTCGATGCGGTCGTTACCGAGCCCGCCGGTCACATGATCGTTGCCTCTGCCCCCTGAGATCTGATTGTCGCCGACATCCCCGCTGATGCGGTCATCGCCGCCACCGCCGAACATTCGGTCGTTACCCTCACCGCCTGACAGGCTATCGTGGCCGGAAGCATCGGTATCGTCCATAACGGTGAAGAGAGCGTCAACGGTCGTTTCCAGCCCGGCGTCATCACCGAAAAGCTGGTCTTCGCCCGTGTCACCCCACAAGGTATCGTCACCGGCGCCGCCGACCAACACATCATGACCCGACCCGCCGGTCAGGGTATCCCTGCCGCCGATCAGCATCTGTGACGACTCGATACGGGTGATGACCGGCCAGAGTCCCGGACCGGCTTCGCCCCGGGCATGATCGCCGAACAGAATGTCCGCGCCGTCGCCGCCGGAAAGCTGATCATCGCCCGATCCGCCGACCAGAAGGTCATCGCCGCCCTCACCGGCCAGATGATCCGAACCGTTTCCGGCCTGATCCAGGCTCTCGACACCGGCAAGGCCGCCGTCGGCCCGGAAAAGAATCGCTGCCCCGTCACCGACGATCCAGTCATCACCCTCGCCGCCGGAGATCCTGTCTGAACCGGAACCGCCCAGAATCACATCGTTGCCGTCCCCGCCGAACAGCTGGTCGTCATCATCGGTATCGGAGCCCAGGGTTTGGACGGAGGCCAAACCGTCATTCCGGTTCAGACGAATCAGCCCGCCATCGCCCAGCATGATGGACCGCCCTGGCCCGCCCGTAAGGATATCCGACCCGCCGCCGCCCAGCATCAGGGGATTGCCGCTTTCAACGGTCAGGATGTCGTTTCCGCCGACAGCGGCCGTGCAGGTGATAAGAACGGGCTGGCCGTCCAGACGGGTGAAGGTGCCCTGATCGCCGACCATGAAACCGTCGAAGGAAAAGGCCGTCAGGATGTCGTCACCCGGACCGCCCATGATCAGACCGGCGCCGCCCAGATCGAGGATATGGTCGTCCCCGCCGGGGTCATCGGAATCACAGGTTGTGAACATCACCAGAAGACCTGTATCGTCGAACCGGGCCTGCCCCTCATCGCCGGCTGAGGCATCGGTGCCGGTGCCGGTTTCGATGGCATCGGACCCCGCACCGCCGAGCAGAAGATTGTCACCCTCACCGCCGAGAAGAGTGTCCGAACCGCCCTCGCCGGGCTGGTCGGTCCGGGCCGAGAGAACCACGCCCGCCAGGCGTTCCACGACTCCGGCATCGCCGATCAGCACATCGTCGCCGTTCTGTCCCGTGATATGGTCATCACCGCCGCCGCCCGCAAGGATATCCGGCCCATCACGGCCGATCAGCGTATCGTTGCCATCGGCTGTTTCCACCGTGGCGGTCAGATGATCCGCGCCGTCCAGGGACTGGACGCGTCCGTTGTCACCGGCAAGGACATTGTTTCCGGCGCCGCCGTCGAGCCGGTCCGCAGCAGGGCCGCCGAACAGGATGTCATGGCCTGCCCCGCCGTCCAGCACGTCCCGTCCGCCGATGGATCCTGATGCAAGGATGTCCGCATCCGAACCGTTCGCGAGCGTCCGGATCACCCGCCCCAGATCACCGATCAGGATATCGTCGCCGTCATCGCTGGAAAGACGGTCATCGCCCGCGCCGCCGAACAGAATGTCTGCGCCCGCGCCGCCCGTCAGCGTGTCGTGGCCCTGATCCGCTCCGTTTACGGCTTCCAGAGTCAGGGTACCGTCCGGGGTCTGAACAATCCGGCCATGGTCACCGAACAGCATGTCTGCGCCCGTACCGCCGGCAAGAGCATCGTCACCGCCCTGCCCCATCATCGTGTCGTCGCCGGTGTCGCCCACCAGGCGATCATTTCCGCCGTCACCGTCTATCAAGGCCGGACGGGCATCGCCGCTGTTATCGATCAGAACGAGGGCCTCATCGCCCAGCAGCGTGTCGTCACCGTCACCGCCCGTCAGATGATCGTCGCCGGTTCCGCCGATCAGAAGATCATCGCCCGGACCGCCGTGAAGCCGGTCTTGGCCTGACCCGCCGAAGAGGAGATCCGATCCGGACCCGCCGGTCAGCATGTCCGATCCGCCGGTCAGTCCCAGGGTTTCGAAGGCTGTGATGTTGTCTGCGCGAACCACCGGCACCGCCATGTCACGGCCCAGAGGCAGGACACGGTCGCCGTGAATGATCCGGCCCCCGTCGCCGAACAGCACCAGGTCATCGGCCCACAGACCGTCCGCCGCGGTTATGATCGTATCATCACCCGCACCGCCGAACACCACGGCACGGCCGTTTTCAGACCCGTCCGCGGCCTCGAAGGTCAGACTGTCATCGCCCGCGCCCAGGTCGATGATCACCCATTCGCCGGGCAGGATGCCACGAACGGTCATGGTGTCATCGGCGCTCCCGGCACTGAAATGGATGCCCCCCATGAAATCCCCGGAAACGGCATCAAAGCGGATGGTGCCTGTGCTCATGCCCGACAGGGTGTCTTCGGTCAGCAGGGCCTCACCGTCCCCGACCTCACTGTGTTCATCGGACATCCACAGGGCGTGGCTGCCAGGCCCGGCGTGAAGGGTCAGATCCCCGAGAATATCGGAAAGGCTTCCGTTACGGCCCACGGTGAAGCCTTCGTTGCCCTCGCCTGCCTCGATGACGGTGCGGGCCGAGGTGCCTTGGACGGCAACCTGATCATCACCGCTGCCCAGAAGAACGGAAAGGTCTTCCACGCCCGCGTAGCGAATGCCGTATTGATCGGTATCCATGCGGATCACGCCGTCAAAGCCGCCGGCGGTGTCGATGAAATCGATGGTCGCGTTTTCGTGTTCACCCCGGAAAAGAATCAGGAAACCGGAACCGGCCTCGATCACCCGGACGTTGTCGGTGTGGGGCAGGCCGGGATTCGTGTTGTTGGGGTTCAGCACCGCGCTCAATGCCGCTTCAAGGGTCTCTGCATCGGCACCCGCATCGATGAACGCCGTCCAGAAATCCTGGGTGCCGTCACCGTCGATGCCCCGGATGTGCAGGCGGTATGATCCCATGGTCCCATCCACGGCGAGGAAGGTCTGGGTGCCATGAACCGTTGCCGTTGCGCCGTCTGCGATGGTCGCGGTCCTGATTCGCGCCGTGGAATCGGCGTCCAGGGGCTGAAGATCCTCGGCCGGGGAGAGATGGCCTTCCACATGGCGCATGGGGGCGATGTCCGTGCCGCTCAGGTCGCCGCCGAAGGTGACGGTGTAGGTGTGATAGTTGATGCCTTCACGGGTCACGGTGATGCCGGTGGATCCGAAGAAGTCGTTCAAATGCATGGAAAGGGTGTCCGCGCTCATGCCGTAATCCAGACGGATCAGGCCGAAGCCGAAGGACCGGGTGATCCGTTCGCTGTCCTTAAGACCGGTTTCCATGCCATAGCCTTCCACGGAAAGCACGTAGGAGCCGGACCCGCCCTGGACGTAAATGGTCTGCATTTCGGGGGCCTTTTCCATGCCCAGGCCGGTGACGGTGTCTTCGGTCACCGTGAGGGTGTTGTCGGTGTCGTCATTCCGGTCATCCACGGTCAGGCGGTCGTCGCCCTCGCCGGTCAGCACGGTCAGTCGGGCGGCCATCTGGTCCGTGTAGTGGTTGGCGTATCCGGCGATCACCTCATCGTTGCCCGCCCCTGTATCGATGACGGTGTAGCCGTAGAGGGCGTCGACCAGAACCCGGTCGTTTCCGGCGGAGGTGTTGACCGTGGTCAGGCCCCGGTGGGTGGAATCAATGACCAGGGTGTCGTTGCCGCTGCCCAGGGCAAGGGTGAGTTCCTCCAGGTTGCCGTAGGTAATGCCGCCGTGCATCAGCCGGCCGCCGATCACCCGGTCGCCGCCCATGGACAGGCCGTAGAGGCGGCTTTCGGTGAGAATGGCCTCGCCGTCGGCGGGACTGTTGGTGTTGAAGACGTTAAGCACATCCACCTGGACCGTTTCATCGACCCGCACATTGGGGTTCACCGGTGCGTAGAAGTAGGTGTTGACCGCACCGACCACACCGCCCGTGTTCACAAGGGACAGGGTAAAGGCGGTGCCGTCCGGGCGGACCACCCGGAGGGTGTCGCCCACGGTCACGGCGGTGTATCCGGAAACGGCGTCAAGTTCCGCCTCCAGGGCCCGGGTGATGTCGGCCAGGGTGTCGCCCTGGCGCACCGTGTACACCTGGAATGCGGTATCTATGGTCAGAGTCCAGATGTCGTCTTCGGCAGGAGTCAGGTTCATCGTATCGAAATTCAGATCATGGCCGGACGCGTTCACGTCATAATGAACCACATCGGCAAAACCCGTATGCGCCTGGGTGAGAACCATCGTAACCGACTCGCCGGTGACGCTTTCCAGGGTGATCCGGTTGCCGTCCATGGTCACCCGGTAACCGTCCACGGACATGAGGGGCGCGTAAAGGGCGCTGACCACATCGCTCAGAGCCTCACCCGCCTGGACGGTATGGGACGCGGTTACGGTCTCCGTGGACAGGCTGGTGATCCAGGTCTCGGAGACGATGGCCTCGCCGGTGACGGAAAGGGCACAGGCCTGGGACGCCTGGGCCACGGAGCCGGTGCCTGCGGTCAGCGTCAGGGTGAAGGTTCCGCCGTCCAGACGGGTCACGGTAAATCCGGTACCGTCTGCGGCGGACACATACCCGGCCGTATCATCGATACGCGATGACAGGGCGGCGGCCACCTCGTCAAGGGTGTCGCCGGCAAGAGGCGTGTAATTGTAATCGACGCCGGTCGCCCCGTCTTCGGTCAGCCGGACGGTCCAGGTCGTCGCGTCGGACGCGGCACCGGTCAGCAGGACCTGCAACGTGTCGGCGCCGGGTTCAGAAGGTTCGGCCGCATTGGCATGGGTCAGCGTCAGATTGAAATCATCGCCCGCCGTGTTGACCACGGTGAGGGTCGTCCCCTCGACGGTGACGGTATAATCACCGGAGACGGTCAGGCCGTCCGACAGGGCCTGGGCGACCTCCGGCAGGGTCTGTCCGGCGGTGACCTGATGGGTCGATGTCACGACGCCGCCTGCATCGTCAAGGGACAGGGTCCAGGTCTCGTTGTCCAGGGCCGGCGTGGTCAGAAGCACGGTCCGGGTGGTGGTGAAGGATCCGGTCAGCGAGGCGAAGAATACGTCCCAGGACAGGGTCGGATCATCGGCCAGAGCCTCGTCATAGAGCGGCGCGAGGGCCTCTTCCCAGGAGATCTTGAAAATCACGGTAAAGGGGTCGGAAGGATCCACGCCCAGCACCTCGAGCACCGCGCCCCGTCCCTCACCGTTGATCAGGGTGAATTCATAGATGGCGTCCGGATCGTTCATGCGCGGATCGAAGCCGGGAACGTCCTGGGTCTTGGTCACGGGGTCGTAATGGGTGGCGTTCGTGTCGGTCAGCGTGGCATGGGTCACCCCGTCGATGGTCACGGACCCGCTGCCCATCAGGTAGCCGTCTGCCAGGGGCCAGTTGCTTTCGCCGGGAAGGGTGAAGGGGTTGTCCATGAAAAGATCTTCACGGGCCACGATGCCGCCGTCGATGGTCAGGGGACCACGGATGGTATCCAGGGTTTCACCCAGGGCCGGGAAGACCTTCACGTCGCCGCCGTCAATGAGGTCATCGTCGATGGCCGTGACGGGGATGATCTGGGGCACGTTCCAGTTGCCTGCGTTGAACACGATCTGGGGCCTCAGGGTCAGACTGCCCGCGGCCGGGGTCTCAGGCGCATACCGGGCCGTGAAGGAGCCCACACCGCTGGTCACCACCATCAGCACCCTGTCTTCAAGCGTGGACACGGTGACGTCGAATCCGCCGCCGGTAACCAGACCGGCCAGCTGATCGGCCACGGCACGAAGCGGATCGGCAGCGGTCAGGTCGTCGGGCTGAACCGTGTGGGCGTAGAGATGATCGTCGATCAGCAGCGCCCAGGTGTCCCCGGCCGTCACGGTTCCCGACAGGTCGATTTCAAGCCGGGGGGTCCTGACGCTGACCTGGACCGCCTCGTTTTCACCGTAATTCGCATCGGCGTTGTAGGCCTCGTCGGCGTTGTAGGTGCGGGTCGGAATCGGCATGACGTCGATGTAAACCTCCTCGCCAAGGGCGGGGGCCCGGGTGAGGACGATACGGTAGGAATCGGTCAGAACCTCGGCGGCCACGGTCTCGTAATCGCTGTACTCATCGGCGATGGCGTAGGTGATGGAAAAGCGGCTGGTTTCATCCACCGTGATGGCCTGATCGACCGTGTAGATGTTCGTCCGGTCGTCATAGCCGGTGATCGAAACGGTCGTTCCCGTGCCGGTGCCCTCGGTAATCGTCAGCGTTTTGCCCAGGAGGTCCACGGCGGTGGATGACACCGGATGGCGCTGGACGGACACGTTCAGCTGATAGGACTGGCCCGGGAAAACCCCCATGGTGTAATCGGCGATGACCGGTGCGGTCATGCCCGGAAGCAGACCCAGAGGCACATAACTGTACGCCCCGGACAGATAGGATCCATGGGCTTCGGTATTGAAGTCCACGTAAAAGCCCACCTCGATCCGGTAGGTGTCCGCCGTGTCGAAATCGTATTCGAGCAGGGGGTCGAAGGGGCTCACGCTGCCCGCGTCATTGGGGAAGGTGTTGAGGCGCCAGTCGGCCAGCACCGTCCCGGCGCTGTCAAGCAGGCGGAGGGTGGGATGCATCACGTAGGAGACCTGGATGATGGTGTAGGGCATGAACAGGTTCGAGGACGCCATCACCATGACCGGCAGACTCCCGGTCAGCACCCCGCCGTCGTCGATATCGAACGAGCCTTTGACCGCGCCGTCGCCCTGGAGCAGGTCCACGGTGACGGTGGGCTTGGGCGAGGACAGAATCCGCAGGTAGGCGCTGCCGGACTGGCTCCGGGCGTCCACGGTGTAATCGGCGCTTCCCGCGAACAGGGATTCAAAGCCCCGGGCCACCTCGATGACACGCCTGCCCTCGGTGGTGTAGGTGTAGATCTCGTCACCGTCCACGGCCGTGTTGTCGTCCAGGACCAGGGTCCAGGTCTCGTCTGCCGGAATATTGTCCTCGCTGTCCACCACGTTCGAGATGACCTCGATGACCACCCGGCCATCGCCGTCGGTCTTGTAATGGGTTCGGAGATCCAGGGTCGTCCCGGTCAGATCGGTTTCAACCCAGGTGAACGCATGGGTCACCGAACGGATGTCAATGACCTCGCCGGACGTCTGGGAAAGGATCAGGCTGTCGCCGGAGACCTGGGGGTTGAACTGGTCCGGAATGTCGTAGAGTCCGCCGGTCTGGGCAAGCCCTGCGGCGATGTGGGCCAGGGTCGTGTCGGATGCTGCGCTGGTGTACCGGTAACGGTTCAGCTGGAGAACCAGGGTGTCGCCCTCTTCGAGGTTATCCAGGGCTGCCAGAGTCATGAAATTGATGGACAGATCCACTGACCCCGGGGTGTGGGTCTGGTTGTAGACGGAGGCACCGTTATACAGCAGCACCAGGGTATAGACCTCGTCTGAGGTGCTGCTGACGGTGAAGCCGTTGGCGTGGATAACATTGCTGTTGTACACCGCGCTGTAGCCCGGATAGGCGGCGGAGTTGATCCTTGCGTAAAAATATTCGGCGGCGTCGGTGCGGGGCGTCCAGCTGTCATCGATGGTGTAGCTGCTATCCCGGACCGTGTCGCTTGTGGCCACGCTCCAGGTACCGGAAACCGAGGGTTCGGCATTTTCGAGGGCGATGGCCTGGGTCCAGGCGGCCGCAGGCGTGACCACGGGAGTCAGGGTCCCGAGCGTCACGGGGGTGACGGCAAATCCCAGGGTGAAGGCATCGGCCACATTGCGACTGACCCAGAGGGTCCGGCTGTCGCCGGAATCTTCCACGTCAATGGTGAAATCAGCGGGAACACGTCCCGGGAAGGCCGCAGCCAGGGCATCGGCAACGGCATCGATGGTCACGGTGGCCCCCACGGTGACGGACACGGTATGGTCAACGGTGCCGTCATTGACGGTAAGGGTCCAGATCTCTCCGGTGTCGGGTGTCCCCTCAAGCAAAACGCTGCCCCGGAAGAGTTCCTGGTCGTCGGTGTCCATGTCGCCTGCGGTGGTGTAGAGGACCGCAGGGGTCAGGGTGAAGTCGGCTCCAGCGGCCCGTCTGATGGTGAGCGTCACCGGTAATACGCCGTCGGCCGACGTCCGCACGGCGGAGAATCCCGTGCCGGCGGTGGCGGCGTTGATGTCGGCGATCAGGGCATCTGCGGCGTCCTGGGTCGTCGATCCGCCCACCGGGACCGGATAATCGTAATCATAGGCGTCTGTTCCGGTATCCAGCCCGAGTCGCCAGGTCTCGCCTTCACGGGCCGATCCGGTAAGGGTGACGGTACGGGAGGCGGTCAGGTCGCCCGGGGTCCCTGCGCCGTCACCGGTCTGAGCCTCAATGGTAAAGGCCGTGATGAAGGCCGCCGCCTGGGTCCGGCTGATGTCAAGGGTCACCGGCGCTGCGCCGTCCGCCGACGTCCGGATGGCGGAAAAACCGGTCGTGGCGTTGGCGGTGTTGATGTCGGCAATCAGGGCGTCGGCGGCAGCCTGGGCCGTCGAACCGCCCCCAGGAACGATATAATCGTAATCATAGGTATCCGAACCGGTATCAAGGCTGATCCGCCAGGTTTCACCGTCAGCCGGGGTGCCGGAAAGTTCAAGGGTCCGGGTCCATTGCGGCAGGGCATCGGCGGTCATGTCGCCCGCGCTGGTGTAAGTGATCGTCACAGCCAGGTCAAAGACGGCGCCCAGATCGTTGGTGACAATAAGAGTATAGATGTCGTCGTCAGGATCGGCCGTCCCCTGGTCATCGACCACAACCGTGGCATCGAAATGATCCACTGCGCCCAGATCTGCGGCCAGGGCATCGGCCACATCGCCCAGATCGTCCGTCGCACCCACCGGATGGTCATGCGCCGTGCCGTCGAGCGTCACGGTCCAGGTTTCTCCCACGGCCACGGGGCCGGTGAGCAGAATCTCGTCCTGAGACATCCGGTCGGCGCTGACGGTAGACTCGCCGTCGGCATGGGCGTCGATGGACAGGGTCACGGTAAAGGCCGAGCCGTCTTCGGCGGTCACCCGGATCAGGGATCCGATGGAGACGGCCGTGTAATCCGAATGGGCATGAATCGCCGTGCGCAGAGCATTCCGGACATCGGTCAGGCTTTCACCTGCCCCGACCGTATGGTCGAACACATCGGTATTGTTGAGGGTGATGATCCAGGTTTCGTCCGTCTTGACCGTGCCGCCGAAGGTGATATCGGCTTCGGTCACGGCAAGATCTGCCGGGGTGACCACCCGGCCGCTGATCACGGCCAGACCGGCGGGACGGGTTCCCGAGACGGCGAAGGACACGGTGAACCCCGGAGCCGCACCCTCGATATCGATGGCTGTGCCGTTGGCCGTGGCCACAAGACCGGTCACCGTGGTCACGGCGGCGGCCAGACGTCCGGCCACGGCGGAAAGGTCATCGGCGTCTGTGGTGGTTGTGAAGGCCGCCAGGCCATTCACGGTGAGCGTCCAGGTTTCAGCGTTGGCCACCGTGCCGGACAACGCGATTCGGGCCTCGGAAAAATGAACCGGTGTGACGGAGGAGGAAAGGGTCCGGGTCACCACGGCGGCCCGGGCGACATGGTGAGTCAGCCCGTCAAATCGGAATCCCCGGTAATCGGACACGGTCAGCACAGGCCCGGCGGAAGTGGCTTCATAGCTCAACGTGCCGTCCACCAGCCCTGCCAGAGACGCAGCCACGGTCTCCAGGGTGTCGTTGACGTCGTACGTGTGAACAAAATCCGTGCCGTCCAGGGTCAGGGTCCAGACATCCCCCGCGCTGACGGAACCCTCCAGGGTCAGCGATGCGGACAGATAATAGGGGCCGGTATCCTCCTCGTTCACACCGGGCGCATAGTCGATTCGCGACGCGTTGTGCCGCACCAGCATGGCATCACTGACGGTGAAGGCGTAGCTGTCCCAGGTAAAATCGCCGCTGCCCTGGATCATCGTGTAGGGCGTGATGAAATTGATGTTTCCTTCCGCATCCCGGGTGATAACGTCCGGGTTGTAGAAGGTGTACCAGTCGGCGCTGCTGTCGATGTTCTGGACGTAGCCCGCCCCGCCTTCGATTTCCAGCACCGGCCGGGCCGTGAAGGTGAAGTCGCTGACCGCATGGTCCTCGATGGACACCTGGAGACGGTAGGTCACGCCTTCGGGCAGTCCGGTGATCCCGCGCCATCCCTCGTGAAGCCCGTCACGGTTGTCGCTGGCCAGCTCCAGGTAATAGGTGCCGGGCGTATTGAAGATCTTGACCAGGTAAGCGTCGTAATCGGTGCTGCTGCCGCCTTCGCCTGCGGTATGGCTGTAGATCAGACTGTCACCGGCCACATCCAGGGACAGTTCCCGGCCCGATTCATCGTAGAGCCTGAGCAGGGAAAGCCAGACCGTCTCGTCCGCCCCGCCTTCATAGCCGTAATCCACATCGACGATCACCCGGGTGCCGGGCCGGCTGATGGTGAAGGCGTAAAAATCCGAACTGCCGTCGCCGGTGCCCGTGATGGTGATATGGGGCAGCGCCGTGGCCTCGCTGATGTCCGTGTTGCCGTTCAGGCTCCAGCCGGAGTAATCGATGTTCTGGGCGTAGTAGATCGAATTGTTGTAATCGGTTTCCGCCACCACCGAGAGACCGAAATCCGCCGTGAAGCTCGTCACGTCCTGCCCGCCCTGGGTCACCTGGCCCTGGCCCATGACCACCACGTCGGTTTTTTCCGTCACATGAATGGTGTCGTCGGCATCGAGGACCAGAACGTTCGGGGTGTCGTCGTCGGACAGGGTGATGTCCAAGGGTCCGATAACCGTATTTTCATGGGTGTCGCCCGCCGTGTAACGGTAGGTCGTCCCGCCTGCGGTCAGGGACCAGACCTCGGCCAGATGGACGTCTCCGCCGAAGTCGTAGGTGGCCACCGTCACCCGGTCACCCAGGAAATCAGCCTGACCGTCGGCACCGAAGGCGGCGTCGAACAGATCGTAGCCCGCGCCACGGATGCTGAAGGTGTAGGGGGTGTCGGTGTCGGGCACGGCGATGTAGTCATGATCCGCATGGCCGTTGATGGCGGAGATCAGTCCGGCCATGGTCTGGTCCAGCGTGGTCGAGGCATCGGGAACGATGAATGAAAAATCGGTTCCGGACAAAGACAGGGTCCAGGTTTCGCCCATCTGGGGCGTTCCGGACAGCGTGATGATCAATCGGGACCAGTGGGTCTCGGCAGTGACGGGGGTGATGGTACCGGTGACGGCGGGATGGCTGATGGCGAAGGCGGACGTTTCCAGGGAACCGGAAGGACCGCGGATCACGATCACCGAGCCGGAGACCTGGGCACGGTAGGTGCCGTCGGCATTGATGGCGGCGGCAAGGGCTGAAGCCATGCCGTCGAGGCTCAAATCCGATGCCCGCATCGCGGTATGGTCGAAGTCATGACCACCCACGGAAAGGGTCCAGGTTTCACCGGCGGCCACGGCCCCGGTCAGCACCACCTGAAGACGGGTTCGGGATACCTCGGACAGCAGACTGATGGCCGCATTGCCCGTGGAGGCGTGGCCGATATCGAAGGACAGGGCGGCCATGCCGTCTTCGGGGCCCTGAACCGTCAGGGTGCCGGCCGATGCCGTGGCCGAATAGCTGCCGGAGTAGTCGGCGTTGACGGCGGCGGCGAGGCCCTGGACCACATCGTCCGTGGTCAGGTTGAAATACAGGTCAAGGTCACTTGAAAGGGTATGGGTGATGGTGGCGTGATGCAGGCCCTCCACCGTGTTGTCATCCACACCCGCAACCCGGACGGTCTGGGGAACGTTCCAGTCGGCCGCCGTGAAGGTCAGCTGACGGATGGCATCGCCGGCCCCATTGAACAGGGCGATCTGCGAGCCGTAACCAAGACGGACCGTCACATCTCCCCGGGGCGCACGGGTCAGCACCACCTGATAATCCACATGTTCCAGAGTGGCGATGTTGCCCGCCTCGTCCACAATCTTTCCGTCGGTATCGGCCACCACCAGAACATCGGCGGCGTCATCGTCGATCACCCGAACGGCCATGGCCGGAATGCCCACGCCGTCGTATTCGCCACCGTCACCGGCGTTGCCGCCCTGGGCCGAGGTATGGCTGATGGGGATCCAGCGTTCCCCTTCGGCCAGGACATCGTCACCGGCCGTGACGATGATTTTCTGGGGAATGAACCAGTTGGTCCGGTCAAACAGCAGGGCCACGCCCTGGGCGCTGCCCTGGATACTGCTTTCCGTACTGAGCAGAACGCCCTGACCACCGGCCCGCTGTTCGGATTCCCTGGGCAGGGCCGGGGCGGCGGTGATGATCACGCTTTCCAGGGGCGACCGGGTCAGAACCACCCAGTATTCGGTGAGGGCCAGGCCCGTCCGGAGATCACCCGCCGTCAGGTTCTCCTCGAACACGGTCAGATGGTCGGCAGAGGCATAGACACGAACCCCGGCCTCGTCGTTGTCCGCCACATTGGCCGACACGTCCATGACGGTTACACCCCGGTAGATGTCGGATGCGGTGATATCGTGAACGATGACCCCGCTGTGACCCTGGTAATCGTTGCTGACCACGGAAATGGGCTGACCGTCGGAGCCTCCGGCCACGTTGAAGGTGTCGCTGCCCCGGCCGCCCACCAGCACGGTGTGAACGTTCTCGCTGGTACTGGCCACAAAGAAGGTGTCATTGCCCTCCATGGCGTCGATGACCACCTCCTCCACACCGGTGTAGGCGATAAATCGCCCGGCGCCGTAAACGCCCTGGGCGGTGATCACGAAATCATCGCCGTATTCGGTGCCGATGATGGTCAGGGTGTCCAGACCGTCCCCGCCATCGATGCGCACCGGCGCATTGACCACATAGGAAATGAAATCCGCACCCTGACCGCCGTTGATGTTGGTGTAGGGAGCCATGGGATCATCGGGGTCCACGGCCACGAAACTCATGACCCGGAAGGTGTCGTCGTCCTCTTCGCCGTACAGGTGGAGTTCGGCCATGTTGCAGTACACGGTGAACCCGTCGTTACCCGTACCGCCGTAAATGCTCACGGGGTAGCTGATGCCCCGGCTCAAATAGCCCCGGGTGGTCAGGATGGTGGGGAACCAGTCGTCTTCGGAAAGACCCGCGTTTTCATCCCGTGGGGATTTGAACAGCTGGCCGATCTGGAACACGTCGTCGCCGTCGTCCCCGTAGACCGTCATGGACGAGCTGTTGTCGTCAAAGACAAAGGTGTCATCCCCGTCACGGCCGTACACCCTGATGGTGCCGTTGATGTCTGCGGTGTAATTGATGCGCTCGACGGCCCCGGACGCCAGGGCATGGCCCTCGTCATCCACCGCCACGGTGGCGATCATGGCCGGGCGGAACAAAAAGGTTTCCGCCGCGTCGGTGCCGTAGACGTCCATGGCATCCACACCGGCATCCAGGAGAGGCGACTGGTCGTCCACATCGATCAGGGCCGAGCCGTCACCGGAAAGACCGATCACATAGTGGTCGCCCCCCGCCCGACCCCGGAGGGTCAGGATGTCGCCCAGGCCGTTTTCAAAGGTCTGATTGCCCATTTCGTCAACATTGACCCGGAAGGTGTCGCTGCCCGCACCGCCGTCCAGAACCAGGGCACCGGTGGTTTGATTCAGGTTGATCGTGTCGTCCCCGTCGCCGGTCAGAACCAGGGTGGGTGCGGCCGGGGTCTGGGCCACGTAAAGGGTGTCGGCGGCCTGGCCCAGCATCAGGGTCAGGCTTTCGATTCCGGTATAGGACAGGGTGCCGCCCATGCCGAGGCCGGACAGGCTCTGGTCCGTCAGGGTGCCGATCTGATCGGCGCCGCTGTGGGCCCGGTTGTCGATGATCAGGTGGTCGGTCCCCGTGCCGGTGTCGATGGCAAGGCTGTAGAGCATCTCTGAAAGCGTATGGGCTGCATCGCCCACCGTAACGGTGTCGTTGCCCTGGGCATCGGTGACGGTGGTCAGTGTGTTTGCGGCCGTGCCGATGACGGAAAGGGCATCCCCGCCCTCACCCATCATCAGGAACAGGGCGTCCACATTCAGATAGCCGATGCCTGCCGTCGTGTCGAAACCGGTCAGTTCTGTGCCGGAAAGAACGCCGGTATTGTCGTCTTCATCCCCCGAATCATCGAGAACGAGGGTATCGTTGCCGGATCCGGTGTCGACATCCAGGCGGGCGGCGATGGCGTCGAGCCGGGCCAGACGTTCTTCCGCGTCACCCGCGCCGACAATCTCGCGCTCGGCCGCCCGGACCAGGTCGTCCCCGGCCCCGGTTTCCACCGAAACGGGCACGTCCATGGCCCGGATGTCAACGGTGTCTTCGCCTTCGGCGGTGTCGATGACGAGACCCCGGGTGGCTCCGTGGTCGTCATGGGTGGTGATCACGTCCACCGTGTCGTCGCCGGAACCGGTGAGGATTTCCACATGTTCCACGTTGTCATGGTACAGGCGAACCGTCAGATCCCCGGCGCCCAGGCTGACGACCATGAAGGCCCGGGACACCCTGGCCTGATCGGTCGTGGTATGGCAGACCGGCTCACCGCCCCGATAGAGGACCGCCTCGTCCCCGTAATAGTATGCGAGATCACCCTGGGCATGAACCGCCTGGGTCCAGCTCGCCTCATCGTGGGGATCGGCCCCGGTCAGCACATAGACCGGATCACGTCGGCCGTGGAGGACGTCGTTTCCGCCGGAGGTGATGGTGTCCGCCGTATACAGAACCACATGACCGTCCTCGTCAAAGGTCAGGTTGCCGTCGGCGTCCACCACGGGCTGACCGAGTACAACAGCCTCGTCACCGAAGTAGTACATCGGATCACCGGCGTTGTGGACCGCCTGGTTGCCGGCATCATCGATCACCGGATCACGGCGGCTGTGGATCATGGCTTCCCCGGCCAGATGGACAAAGGCGCTGCCGTCGCCGTTCACAACAGCCCGGCCCGCTTCGTCGAACACCTGCTCACCGCCGTAGTAACGGACCACTTCGTCCTTCATGTGGAGGGCGATATCGCCTTTCCGGTGAACCAGAAGATCCCCGGCCTCGTGCAGCAGAATGGTGCCCAGGGCATCGCGTTTCACAAGGCCGGTCACCGGATCGATGACGGGGTCACCGGCCACAAACACGTCGCCGGTGTAGGGATCGACCTGGGGCGTGTCGCGGTAGGCCAGGGGCTCACCGGTCGCCGGATCGACCTTCGTCTCACCGCCGAAGAAGGTGACGGCACCGGTGCGAAGAACGTAAACCGGATCCGTTGCGCTGTGGTAGATCGGCTGGCCTGCGGCATCCCGGATATCGCTTTCATCTTTCAGCACCACCCGGCCCGCGCCGTCGACCACGAGCTGGCCTGCGGCGTCAAGCACCGGTTCACCCGCATGGAGGATATCCGCCGCTGAATGGAACAGGGGCAGGCCGTAGCGGGTGGCCCGGACCCAGTTTGACGGATCGTAGGGATCAAAGCCCGTGACCGCGTAGACGGATTCGCCGGAAGCGTCGTAGACATCAGCGCCCAGTTCCGTTGCATCCACAGTCACGTCCAGGGTAAGGGCGGCCGCGCTGCCGTCAATGATCAGATGGTCATCCCCAAGGCCCTGGACGTCCACATGACGGTCCACGGCCACCATGTAAGGCCGGGTCTGGGTGCGGTTGGCCGGGATCACCGAGGGCGTCGCCGTGGGCGTCAGGGTCTTGTATCCGTTGATGTCGATGTAAAGAAGCTGGGCTGCGGCCGATTCAAAATCGGTGATAAACGAGGGCCGTCCCGTATCGGTGAAGGTCCTGACAAAATTTTCGTCCAGATAGACCGGAGCCCCGGCCGCATCGGTTTCAATCACGGGAACGCCGGTGTCGACGACGGTCTCTTCACCCAGATCGTTCAGCCAGAGGGCCGCGCCCTGGGCGTCGGTTTTCTGGACACCCGTTTCCTGAACGCCCATTTCATGGACCAGATCCTCCACCAGGGCCCCGTCGGCACCGATGACCACGGCGTTCACGTAAAGGTCACGGTCAGCCCCGGACTCGTACAGCACGGGGGCAAGAACGGGCAGGCTGTAAAGAATGGTGTTTCCGGCCGCATCCACATAGGACAGGCTGCCGTCGGGCGCACTGTCAATAAAGGCGTCGGGCACATGGGCCAGAAGATCCAGATAGTCGGCAAGGCTCATGCCCAGGCGGCGGGCGTGTTCGGTGACCGTGAGGGGCACCAGGCTTTCATCGATGTGGGCGTCTCCGTCGAAGACCAGGCGTTCCAGAATACCGGACAGGGAGCCCTCGTCGCTGACGGTCACGGTGTCATCCCCTGCCCCGCCCAGGACGGTCACAGGTCCGCCGATCTGCTTGAGTACGACCGCATCGTCACCGGCCCCGAGAATCAGGGTCAGGGCCGTGGCGTCGGTGGTGTCTGCGGCCCGGATCACATCCCGGCCGTTTCTGAAACTGTGGACCTCGCCCATGGCCACGCTGACGGTGTCGCCATGATCGGCTGCCCCGTCGTCGGCGGTGCGCAGTTCGATCATTTCAAGGCCTTCGAGCTCGATGCCGAAGAAGGGCACCGTATCGACGCCCACGCCGCTGGGAAGCCCCATGCCTTCGAGGCTGACAAAGGTGTCGTACATCAGTTGCGTTGCCCCGCCGCCGACCTGTTCACTGGCCTGCTCGAACAGGGGGTTGCCGCTCTGGTCTTCACCGACCTGCTCCATGCGCGGGGTTTTCCGATACGTCAGGAGGGCCGGTTCATACGAGCCGGTCTGGTTGTGGACGATGAGGGTGTCCCCCTTGTTTTCGAACTGATCGCCGCCCTTGATGGTCAAGCGTCCCAGCACCCGCGACACATCGGTGTTGCCCTGGGCCTGGAAGGCAAAGGCGGGCGGATCCACGGTGACAGGAGGCGGCTGGATGACCTTGGACCGGGGTTCCAGCCGGCCGATGCTGAAGGAGATCGACAGGTTCGTCAGAACCATCCGGCCCCGACCGCCGAACAGGTACCACAAATGATCGTACCAGGCAAAGGCGCGGACATGATCATAGCTGACGCCCGTGGCCGCATCGAACCTGAAATAGGGATACAGGGAACCCCAGCTTCCCATCATGGCGCCGATTTTCCGGGCGATGATCTCTTCCGGCGTCCGCGTGATGTAATCCACCCAGGAGACATCCAGGGTGAAGGTGCCGTAGTTCCAGGTGTAATCCGTGTACACCAGTTCCGGGGGCAGCTGGACTTCGATGGCCGGGGGCTGGTAGGTGTAGGGTTCGGGATCGAAGACGATCACCGGGGGCGTGCCGCCCACATGGATGGTGTCGTCGCCGGACCCGCCGTTCACGATCACTTCCACGCCCGATGCCGTCCCGAGTACGTAAATCTCGTCGTCGCCGCCGGCCCCGTCCACCTCGATGGACTCGATGTTCATGAAATTGGTGATGCGCCCGGCCCCGGCAATGTAGGTATCGGTGATCACGAACACGTCGCCGATGGGCGTTCCGATGATCACGATGGTGTCGATGCCGGGCCCGCCGTTGATCATAACCGGCGCGTTTTGAACGTAATCGTAGCGGTTGGAGCCCGCGCCGCCGAACAGGGTGGACAGGTTGGTCACCTCATCGGGATTGTCACTGTTCTCCTTGAGTACCAGGAAGGTCTTGAGGAGGAAGGTGTCGTTACCCGCGCCGCCGTGCAGATAGAGCTTGGCCCGGTTGTGGTTGACCTCCATGCGGTCGTTCTGATTGCCGCCCAGAACGAACAGGGGCGCCGAGTTGCCGTTGGTCATGTTGGCGGTGTCGGCCACAGGCACGCCTTCAGGGTATTCCAGGGTCCGGTTGCCGGTATCGGGAATCAGGGGTACGGTGCCGATGACGATCTCGTCGTCGCCGCTGCCCAGATTGATGACGGTGACGACCGCCGTGTCGTTGCAGAGAATCCGGTCGTTGCCTGCAAAGGTGTTGATGGCCAATCGGTCGATGCGTCGATAGGTGATGGTATCGCGGGACGTGCCGCCCACGGCCCCGACGGTGACGGTGCCCGTGCGGAAGGCCCCGCTTCCGGCGGCGGTGAGGGTCAGATCGTCGGAGCCGAAGGTGCCGTTGATCACCAGTTCGTCAAAACCCGAATCCCCGCTGTCCGTCACGGCAAAGCGGTTTCCGGCCTCGCCGGTGGCGTTGATGATGATGTATTCGCGCAGGCTGTTTTCCGTGTTCCCCCGGTTGTCCACGGCAAGGCGCCCGGTCCAGGCCGAGACACCGACCTGGGCCTGACCCACCCAGGCCCTGCCGTCCATGTCGCCGATGACGATGCTGTTGTTGCCGGCTCCGCCGGTGATCAGGGCCTCTTCGAAAATCCCGGAAAGGTCTTCGATCACCGCACCCGGGGCATAATGGTCGCCCGTATCCGGCAGGGTCATGTCCGGATCATCTTCCCTGACCCGCGCTGCCAGGTCGTCGGCCGTGTCCGGCAGGGCCCCTGCAAAGGCGCCGCCGTCGTCACCGACGATGGTGCCCGTGATGAAGCGGGTGTCGGACAGACCCATGTCCGTATCCTGGGTCTCGATGAGGATGTCGTAACCGCCCGCGTCGAGGAAAGTGTCCTGTCCCAGGCCGCCGGTGACCGTGTCGTCACCCAGGCCGCTGTCCAGAATGTCGCCGAAGGGACTGCCCACCAGGGTGTCGTTCCCCACCCCGCCGATCAGTTCGAGCGTAAGAAGATCCGCATAGCCCACGCCGTCGGCGGCATCAGGATCGGCAAGGCCGCCGGCGTTCAGGAGGTCGTCTCCGCCAAGGGCGTCGATCACGACCTGGTCGCCCTCAGCGCGCACGCTCTGGGACACCACGTAATCGATCACATCCACATGGGTGATCTGAAGCTCGGTCATGATTCCGTCTGCGGGATTCTGCTCGGAAATGAAGAAGCTGTCCGGCCCGTCGGTTCCCACCAGATAAAGCACGTCTTTCGCGTTGTCGTCCTGCAGACTGATCCTCTGGGCTTCCACGGTGATCCGGTCATCGGTGGTGGCGTCGTTGTCATCCAGATCTTCGACATAAGTATAGGTGCCGGTGACCACTTCCCGTTTGCCGAAGGCCACGGAAAGACTGGACAGACCGGAGCCCCTCAGGTCCTCCACGGTGATGGTGTCGGCCCCTTCGCCGGCGTCTAAGGTGAGGGAGACCATGCCCCAGGCCCTTATCAGGCCGCCGTTCACCGTGAGGGTCAGGGCATGGGCCGACGGGGAGGCCACATGGATGGTATCGCTTCCGGTACCGGCTTTGAATTCCAGGTAGTTGCCTGCGGCGGTGTCGTCATTCAGGTTCACGGTGGATCCCATGCCTGCGGCGTTCAGCCGGACCAGGTCGGTACCCGTTCCCGTTTCGATGGTGTCGGCTCCACCGCCGCCGGTGATCTGGTCGTCGCCCGCGCCGCCGTTGATGATGTCGGTTCCGATGCCGCCGAAGATCTGGTCGTTGCCCGTACCGCCGATGAGGGTGGCCCCGGTGCTGCCCCCGTAAACCAGGTAGTCGTTATCCACCCCGCCGTCGAGATGTCCTGTGCCCGACCCGGTGTATTCCAGGTAATCGCCGCCCGTGCCGCCGTAAAGCGTGGCGTCGCCGTTACCGTTCATGATCAGCACGTCGTCCCCGCCGTCCCCGTGAAATTCCACGGGTACCAGAACGCCGTTTTTGACCTCGATGCTGTCGTTACCGTCACCGGCATGGGCCACGATGCGCGACACATTGGCGTAGGTCCTGCTCCGGCCCATGGCCGTGACCTTGATGGTGGCGTTGTCGGCCGTACCGCCGGTCTGCTCGACCACAAAGGATTCGTCCGCCGCGTCAGTGGCCAGGTTCCGGTAGGCGCCCCGATCCCCGATATTGAGGTTCAATTCACCACCGCTCCAGGTGCGTGCGTCCTGCATAGTGTTTGCCGCGTCACCGGCAAGATACACCGGCCTGGGCAGTTCCAGGTACCCGATGGTGAACCGGGCCGTTTTCTTGATGGTGATGAACAGGATCTTGATCCTCACCGTGACGGACAGCTGGATGGGCACCCGGCCTGACCCCTCGGCGGTGAAGGCGAAACTCAGATCCAGTCCCGCTAGGGTGATGCCGAAGAGCTTGGCCCGGACCGAGGCGCTGCCGGACAGTTCGAACCGGTAGTAGGGATTGCCCGTGTCGTCGACCTTGTACTCGCTCATCACCCGGAAATTGAACCCGCCGGACAGGCCGAAGGAACTGGTCCCCAGGGTGACTCCACCGCTCAGACGGATGTCGAAATTTCCACGGGAATCGAGCCAGCCGCTGCTGCTGAGGGTGGCCAGGCCGAAGAAGCGGATGCCGGCACTGTAAGTCAGTCGCCACTGGCTGCCGCTGACCGCGATGCTGAAGGAGGCGTCGAAGTTGAAGACCTTGAGAATTTCCACCCGGCCTGTCAGGGCCAGGGAGAAGGAATTGGCGGCCACGCCCAGCCGGGCCGTGCGGGTGGTGTTGATGGACAGGGTCCCGGAAGCGCCGATGTAGAAAACGTCGGCATCGGCCGAGACGCTGACGGCCAGTTTGAGGACCAGACCCGGATCGGCTCCGTAGTAAATACCCGCCCCGCCCGTTGCGCTGAACGTCAGGGGGCCGATGGCGAAATGGACGTCAAAGAGAATTTCCGTTTCGGTGTCGTTGATCAGGATATCGACCATGCCGCTGGCCTGGGCAAACCCCAGGAAATTCACCGTGCCGTCGATATGAATCCGGAAACCCGAGGGAATGGTGTAGGTCCTGCCGCCGGGGTCCAGGGTGGAGGTGAAGATCCGGGTGTTTCCGGTGGTGTTCACGTACAGGTAGGCCGTGGCGTCGAAGGTCAGGCCCACGGCCCGTCCGAAATCACCGCTGTTCAGCGTGAACTCCGCATACAGGGCCAGGCCGGAGGCATCGATGTTCATGAAGGCCGTGATCGCCACCGAGCCGAAAGGATCGAGCCGCATGGCCACATGGGCCTCGACTTCCAGATGGTCGCTGTCGATGGTGAAGGCGAAGCCCCCCTCGAGTTCCAGCACATCGCCCAGCACCATGCGTCCGGTCATGGTCAGGGTGAAGAAGGGACCGGCGGCGATGGTCTGATCGACGGGTCTCAGGCTGCCGTCGGGATTCCGAACAAAGGTGCCGGTGGTGTCGTCGACCTCGAACATCTCGACGGTCCGCTCATCGGTGTAGGAGTTGAATTCCAGGAGAAACCGGCCATGAAGCTCGATGCCGGGGATGCCGCTGCTCTGCATGGCCAGGTAGACCCGGCCCGCCACACCGTCCTCAAAGGCCACGAAATTCAGGGTGCCGGTCATGGCACCCAGGAAGGCGATCTCCGTACTGACCGCACCGATGACGTTCAGCCCCGATCCCGATCCCAGGGAAATCTGAATGAACCCGGTCAGGTGAATCACACCACCGATGACGATTTCCGCATGGATGGAGGCCGTGATGTACACTTCCCCCGCCTGGCCGGGATCGGCCTTACCGTCGAGGCCCGGGGCGGAGGCAAAGATCGTGAGGGTGGTGGGATCGTCCGGATCAAGCAGGGGCAGGAAGCTCTCGGGCATGGCGAAGGTCTGTTCCTGCAGGGTGGTGTTGAACATCACCGAGACCTGGCCCGTGGCACTGAAGATGTTGACGTCGGGAAGACCGATGTCCGCCGAGGAGCCAACGGTAAACATGCCCGCCACACCCGGGTTATCCCCGGCTTTGAGACCGGTGACCACCACCAGAAGGCCCTTGGCCTCGCCGTAGGTGACCTGGGCGCTGCCCACACCGAAACTCAATTCGGCCATGGCGAAGATTTCAAACCGCTGGGGATTGATTTCAAGGAAGAACCCGCCGTTCATTTTGAACAGATCGGTGTCCATGCCGGGGGGCCGGATTTTCAGCTGGCCCACCACCTCGATGGCGAAGGTGTAGGGAGACAGTTCGAAGGTCCGGGTGGCGTCGGCGCCGTCATCCCCCAGCCCGGAAAGGGTCAGGGTTTCGGTCTTGACGCTGCCGGTGGTGTTGACCTGGAGGGTTCCCTTGCCGAACATGAAGATGCCGAAGGGCTCCAGGAAGCCGAAATTGGTTTCCATGGTCATCACGCCCCAGAACTGGGGCCCCTGGGTGGTGAGGTTGCTCATATCCAGGATGAAACGGCCCGCCGAGGAGCCCAGGGTGCCCAGTTTGTAGACGGACAGCTGGGTGGCGAGCGTCAGTTCCAGCACCTTGCGGGTCGCATCGATTTCAAGGGTCACGCTGCCCGTGGCCAAAAGAAGGGGTTCGTCGGTGAATCCGGCGGTGTTCAGTTCAAGGCCCCCGGACAGTTCGATAAAAAAGGACTCGGCCTGGGTAATGACAATCATGGAGGCCGTAGACGCCTTACCGGCATTGGTGTGGGTCTCGTCGTAGACGTCGGTCATGGTGTCGTTCCAGCTTCCTGCGATGAACGAGAGGGTCAGAACACCGGTATCAAACTGGCCTTCAAAGGTGTAACGGAAGGTGTTGGAAACGATGGGGGCATAGGTCTCGCGGAATTCGTCCAGGGCCGCCTGGATCTCGGCCTCGTTGCCGCCGTAGATCGCTTCGAGTTCCTGACGTTTGTTGGCGTCCATGGCGGCCCGGACCTCGGCCACAGTGCCGGAAAAATCCCCGAAGGTGGCCAGGCGGTAAACGCCGGTGATCCGGATGTTTTCGCCGCCTGCGCCGGTCAGCCGGAATTCGGCCCCGGTGTCCAGAATGGAGGCCTCATCAAGGGTCGCTCCGCTGGTGGGGGTGAAGGTGATGTCGATGTAACCGCGGCCGTTCAGGGTTTCGCGGTCCACGTTGTCACCGTGCATGGGATCGGCCGGTGAGGCCCTGGCGGCATCCACGCTGAAAAATTCCTCTTCGGCCAGGTTGATCATGCCGCTGGTGTCGGCAAAGGACCCGGCTGCGATGGATACCGTGTAAACACCTTCGGAAAGGGAGACATCGAGGGTGTAGCGGTAGGTGGTGGTAAGGCCGATGCGTACCGGGCTTCCCCGGACGGCGATGACGGTGCCCACGGCGTCGGTGATGCGGATTTCATCGCCGTCGATGGTGTTGTGATCGATCAGATACCCGTCCGTGGGCGAAAAGGTCACATCGACATAGCCCATGGCGTTGATGGCATCCACGCCCAGGGCGCTGTTGTTCACGGGCGAAGAAAGATCCGCCGTGGCCCCGGTCACCGTAAATGTCTGGGCAAAGGCGATGTTGGCCATACTGCCGCTGTCGGTAAAACTGCCTTCGGTGAAATTCACCGTCACCTCACCGGGCTGGAATGCGCCGGTCAGGGTGTAGCGGAAGGTGTCGGTGGCCGTGGGTGTTCCGGAAAGGCCCCGCTCGGCCATGATGGCGGCCACCTCGGCCTGGGTGCCGTAGATATCGCTGAACTGGTAGAGTCGCTGGGGTGCGCCGTCAACGGTCACCGATAGCGCCCCCGGACCATCCAGGGTGAATTCCCGGCTGGCGTCGAGAATGGAGGACAGGCTCAGGGTGTTGCCGGATGCGGCCGCAAACGTCACGTCGATGGTGCCCCGGCCGTTGATTTTTCGGACGTCAATCTGGCCGGACCGTCCCGGGTTGGACAGAAGGGCCGTTGCCCCGTCCACGGCGAAGGCCAGCATCAGGCTTTCGTTCAAGGCCCCGGAAAGCGTGTTGCCGCCCGCGAGGGTCATGTCCAGGGTCTTGAAGGATCCGGCCCCGAAGGTCACCTGGACCTCACCCGGCGTGTAGACGAAGCCTGCATCGGTAATGGTGTAGCGGAAACGGTTGGTGCCGGTGCGGATGATGGCCTCGGTGAGGGTCTCGTCCGTTCCCGGCGTGAGCACCGAGAAGGCCATCATGCCGTCGGCGTCCAGCGAGGAGATCAAGGGATCGGGCCTGCCGTTCACACCGACCGTGTTTCCACCGGCCGAAAGGGTGAATTCAGCCTCCGAATCGAGAATGGAATCGTAATCCAGCACGGCGCCGGTGGACGCACCGTAAATCACGTCGATGTAGTACCGTCCGTTGAACGTGGCCGTGTTGATCACGGTGATATCCAGCCGCTCTCCGGCGGGATGGGCCAGCACCGCCGTGGGGGCGGCCTGGACCGTCGGAACGGTACCTTCACCCGGCAGCTGGAAGGTCACTTCCCTGCCCGCAGCGTTCCTGAATCCCATCTTGAGCTGGCCGTAGATCGAAAGAATCTGAACCTGTTCGGGGATATCGGCCAGGAAGTAAACCGCCACCTCACCCCTGGTCACGTTGGACAGATCGGCGTAGAGCTTGCCGGAAAGGCTGATGTTGTCGGCGGCGAAATTCAGTTTGCCGTTGATCAGGAACTTGCCGTCGGTGCTGATCTTGATCATCACCTCGCCGTTGAACACCTGCTGGGAGGTGTAGATGGTGAAGACCTTGCACCCGCCGGTGATGGTCATGGGGGCGGTGAAGGCCGCCAGGAAGCCGCCCCCGGCTCCCATGGCCCTGACCCGTTTGAACTGATTGACCACCTGCTGTTTGATGGAAGCCATCCACTGATCCGCCGTCATGGAGGTGGGCAGGCCGAAAGCGGAATTCCTCAGTTCCTTGGCGTTTTCAATGGACGGCAGGCTGGTGAAAAATTCCACGCCTGCGGAGAAATCGTTGATGGCCAGACCCGTATTGGGTTCGAGCACCACGCCGCCGGGGACCTCGATGTTGATGAACACGCCCAGGGGACCCAGTTCGGACAGACCCAGACGGATGGTCAGACCCCCCAGGCCCGGCATGCTGAACCCGCCCTGGATGCCCATGAAGAAGATGCGCTCGGCCACGGGCGTGCTGGTGTCAAAGACCCCGATCATGTTGTCGTTGGCATCCAGCTTGAGAATGCCGCCCACCAGGCCGCCGTTCAGCTCACCGCCGAACAGGTTGCCCTTGACCGTGACGCCGATGCTCTGGATGTCGATGATGGGGAATTTCCCTTCAAGCAGCAGAGAGGGGTCGATTTTCACCCCTTCGATGGCCCCGGAGAACTGAAGACCCGCCGCGCCGGGCAGACCGGTGATCGCGGCGGACAGGGTGATCACGAAATCACCGGGGGCGTTCTGGATATCGTCCCACTGAATGCCGATGGCGGTGATGCGGATGGGCAGCCAGGACGGCCACATGAAACTGTCACCCGAGGCCGAACCCACGGTCAGAAAAACCCCGAAGCCCCGATTGGTCACAAAACGGCCGTCACCCATGAAGGCGAAGTTCCGGGCCTCTCCCCCCAGTTCCAGGGAACCGAGTTTGAGGCCGGCCCCCACGGAAATAAAGGATACCAGTTCCTGATCCGCCGAAGCGCCTGTGTTCAGGTTGAAGCCCACGGCAAAGATTTTCACGACACTCCCGAGGGTTATGGTCAGGGTGTCGGCCTGGAAGATGAAGGCCTTGACCCTTCCGTGTTCGAATTCAAGCTCCAGGCGCAGGGCCTCGGTGTTGGCTGTGCCGTCTGAATTGATGTCGTCGGCGGTGGTCCGGTCCACGATGGAGGCGCTGACGGGGCGGCCCGGGAAGAACTGGGCCCCGCCCGAGGCCACATAGATGGACCCGTTGAAATCCAGGGCCTGGCCGAAGGTCACGCCGAAATTGGTGACGCCGAAACGGATGTCGTCGAAGACCAGCATGGTGCCGAAACGGATCTTGCCGTCAGCGCTGGACGTGCCGGTTCCGGCCTGGGCCGGGGTGGCCCCGCCGATACCGATCTCCGCCACGCCCAGCTGGAAGCCGTTGGGGCGGATCACCAGACCGGGGATTTCATCCCCTGACACCGAAGGATTGGGATCAAAGGGTTTGATCAGGCCATAGACCCCGAAGGTCGGAAAGGTCACCCGGGCAGATTCCACCCGGATCAGTTCCTGGTTCATGTAGGTCTGGTAAAGGGCCGGATAGTCTTCAAGGGCCTTTTCGTAGGCCCCAAGGGCTTTTTCATAAGCGGCCCGGTCCTCGTCCGAGGCACCGTCACCCGGATCGACCGGGGCCACCGGTTCTGAGGGCGACGGTTCGAAACGGATCACGATGCCCTCGGCATCGATTTTCACCACATCGGGCACCTCCACCTCGAGGGCCGCCACCCGGAAGCTGAAATTGCCGGGAACGGTGACCCGCACATTGCCGGACAGGAGGCCAAACACATCCACGCCGAAATCGAAGGTGCCCAGAACCCCGGTGAGGTCCGCCGTGATACCGCTTGACTGCTGCTGGGTGTTGGTGGTGGGCGGGGTGGTTCCGGTGGCGGCTGTGGACCCGCCGAAGGCCAGGGAGGCCCGGTCCACGCCGATGCCGATGGTCAGCATCAAAAATCCGTCCTTGAACCCGATGTCCTCGATGCCCACGGACGGTCCCTGGAGGAACAGGGGGCCGAGCTTCAGGCTCTTGGTCGAGGTGGCCCCGGCCGTGACTGCGGCGCTCAGGGTGAAGGTCTGGGTGATGGCGTTGTTGGCGGTGCCGTTTACGGTCCGGAAACTGTTCGCCCGGATGGTCACGGTCACTTCACCTTCCTTGAACAGGTCGATGGTGTTGGTGACGTTGGCGTCCTTCAGGTAGTAACGGTAAGTGGTTCCTGAAATCAAAACGGGGGCGCCCACGATGTCGGGCTGTCCGGCGGTGCCGGTCATCATCTTCACATCGGCCACGCCCGCGCCGGACAGAAGAATCTCGTCCCCGTTGATGGTCGAAGCGTCGATGGCCGCGCCGTCCCGGCTGATGAACATGATGTCGAGGTAGCGCTTGCCGTTCAGGGAGGCGATGGCCAGAACCTCACCGCTGATCGGAGAGGCCAGCCGGCCGGACGGCGCGGGCGGCGGCAGGGTGCCGTCGGCTCTCCGGTTGACCAGGCTGAAATATTCGGTTTCGGCAAAACCGGCCACGCCCCGGTTGTCGTACCAGGACCCGGCCAGGAAATTCACGGCCACATCCCCCACCTGGGGAAAAGTTCCGGTAACGGCATAGCGGTAGGTGTTGGGCGCACCGCCCGTGACCTTGACCGGACGGCCGTTGACGGTCACGCCGGTGACGGGCTGACCGTTCATGGTCAGGGAAAATTCGGGCGTGTTGTCGAAGATGCTGGTTTCATTGAGCCCCTGCCCGTTGGGATCGGCAAAGACCACGTCGATGTATTTCAGATCCGGGGTCAGGCCGTTGATCTGGCTGCGGTCGTAGACCAGATAGCCCCGGTCGCCGATTTCCACGGCATCCATGCCGAAACTCCCGGCGCCCACATCGGCGGTGGGGAACAGCACCGGCGTGTCGGCGGCCGGGGCGTCAATGCCCACCTGGCCGAACAGCTGGAAGCCGTTGACTTTAAACCGTTCCATTTTGAAACCCTGAACCCCTCCGATGAGGAAGGAGGCACTGCCCGCGATCTGGAAGTATTCCTGCCCGCCCACGGTGATGGTGACGGAGGCGCCGGCCATGGCCACGCTGACCTCGCCGGTGGGTTTCTTGCCGAAGGTCACCAGATCGCAGCCGATCTCAAGGATATCGGCCACGCTGATGCGGAAATTCTGACCGGTGAACCGGGTCACCTGCTCGGCCGTGGCAAAGGCGACGACCACCGAATCGGTGGTGTTGGGAATGGTGATGGTGCGGTTGACGGCCTGGCCGGAGGTGTTCACGGCGATCTCACCGGTGCCGCTGACGGAAAGGCCCGACAGACCCACCAAAGCGATGGTGCCCCGGGCGGTGAGGGCATAGGTCCCGTTGGCAAACCGGATCAGACCCACCCGGGCGTTGGTCAGAAGCACGCCCACGGCCTCGTCATTGACAGCCCCGTCGTCGTTCCGGTAGGGTCCCTGGCCCACAAACAGTTCGATGCCGTCCCCGCCGAAGGCATCCCCGCTGAACACCACCGAGCCTTCGATGGACACGAAGTCGCCGATGGTGATCTTGATGTCACTGGCAAAAAAGCTGAAGCCCGTTTCCGTGGCACTGAATCGGACGATGACCGTTGTGCCGCCAACCTCGATGGTCTGGTCGACGGCGCCGCCGGTGGTGTTGATGCGAAGGCCCACGGTGGCTTCCACGGCATCACCCAGGGCGCCTCTGCCGGAAATCTGTCCGGCCACGCCTGCGGCCGTGATGATCAACGCGCCCTGGCCGTTTGTGATACTGCCGCCCAGGCCCGCATCGGCAAAATCGATGCCGGTGAGGGCCATGCGGGTGACCTTGACGCCGGCGGCATTGGTGGCCTGATCGAAATACAGGTTCCCGGTGAGCGTGTAGCCGCCGAGGGTGATGCCCGCGTCCTCGGCCACGATGCGGATGAACCGTCCGGCGGGCAGGGACAGGGTGTCGGTGACCCCGCCTGCGGTAAAGGTCTCGCTGACCGCCATGGGCAGGGTGTTGATCTCGAAGGTGATGGCCGTGCAGCTTAAGGTCAGGCCCGACACGACGGTCAGGTCATCGGGGGCGATCACCAGTTTTCCGGCCAGGCCCTGGGGCGTGATCAGAAGGGAGCCGGTGGGAATCCTTACGGCGAACATGGTCTGGCCTTCGCTGGTCAGGTTCAGTTCCACACTGGAAACCGCCACCTTGACCACCCGGCTTCCGGCGGCGGTGGTGATCTGTTCGAAGCTGAAATTACCGGAAAGACTCTGGCCCATGACCGTCAAAATGATGTCCGTCCCTTCCACCCGAAGGTAGGGTCCGGCGGCAAGGGCAAGGTCTATGGTCTCACCGCCCGCCTCGAACTGTTCGTTCACGGCCGTTTTGGTGTTGTTGATCGACAGGCTGAAGGTGCCTGAAAAGGCCACGTTCGGAATGTTCTGAATGGCGATGTCGGCCCGGACCTGCCCGGCGATACCCGCCGTCGTCACCAGCAGGGAACCCGACCCGTTTTCAACCACCACGAAATCCGTGGTGCCGTTGCCCAGGCCCAGACTCACATCCGACGCCGCGATGCGGATCACGTCCCGGGCCACGCCGCCGCTGATTGAGGTGATCTTTTCAAAGGCGAAGTTGCCGGACAGGGTCTGGCCCAGGAGGCTCATCGATACGCCGATGCCTTCCACAGACACACGGGAGTCACCGGCCACGGCGCTCACATGGACCGTTTGTCCGGCCACCACGATATCTTCTTCCAGAACGCCGGTGGCCCTCACGATGATCACGTTGAAGCTGCCGCCGAAACTCACGCCGGGGATGCTGACCGCCACCGAGGCCCCGATGGCGCCCGCCATGCCGTTTCCGGTCACCACCAGAAAGCCGTATCCGTCATGGACGGAAACGATGTCCCCGGCCCCGCCGCCCAGTTTCAGGCTCACATCGGAGGCGCTGATACGGACAACCCGTTCGGCGCCCCGGGTGATCTGTTCAAAGGCGAAATTGCCGGAAAGGGTCTGACCGGCCACGGAAAGGGTCACGCCCATGCCTTCCACCTTAAGGTAGGGACCGGCGGGCAGAGCGAGGGTGATCGTGGACCCGCCCACCTCGAAGACCTGGTCGACGGCCGTACCGGTGGTGTTGACGGCAAGGGCGAAGGTGCCGGCGAAGGTCACGCCGGGAATGTTCTGAATGGCCACATGGGCGCTGAGCCTGCCGGCCATGCCCTGGGGCGAAATCAGCATGGCGCCGGTTCCTTCGGTCACGCTGACAAAGGTGGTGGTGCCGTCGCCCAGGGCAAGGCTCACCTCGCTGGCCGCCATGCGCAGCACGCTGGTGCCTGCGGCCGTGGTGATTTTCTCGAACACGAAATTGCCGGTAAGGGTCTGTTCCAGAATGGTGATCGACAAATCGTCGACCGACACCTTCAGGTAGGGACCCGCGGGCAGGGCCAGGGTCCGGGTTTCGCCGCCCACCGTGAGGCTGGTGTTGACGGCGGCGGTGCCGGTGTTGATGGACACGGTGATGTCATCGGCGGCGGCGGATGCCAGACCCGGAATGGTAATCGTGACCGAGGCGCTGATCTCACCGGCCATGCCTGCGCCGGTCACCAGGAACAGGGCCGAGCCGCCGGTGACGGAGATGATGTCCGTACCGCCCGCGCCGATGATGAGGGACACGTCGGTGGCGCCGATTTTGACCACACGCTGGTTGTTCGCCGTGGCCTGCTCGAAGCTGAAATTGCCGGACAGGGTCTGGCCGAGAACGGTCAGTTGGGCGGCGATCACATCCACCTTCAGGTAGGGACCGGCCGCAAGGTCGAGGGTCAGTGTCTCATCGCCCAGGTCGAAGGACTCGGCCACCGCCGTCCCGGTGTTGTTGAGCAGAAGGGCAAAGGTGCCGGAAACGGAAATGCCCGGGATGGACACGGACACCGAGGCGGACAGGGACCCGGCCAGACCGCCCGGGGTGATCAGGAAGACCCCTTCCCCGCCGGACACGGTCACAAAATCCGTGGTCCCGTTGCCCAGGGAAAGGCCCACGTTGGCCGCCACGATCACGGTGCGGCCGCCGGACTGTTCAAAGGCGAAATCACCGGTGAGCCTCTGGCCCAGAACGGAAAGACTGATGCCCAGGCCCTGGACACGCAGATAGGGACCGGCCGGAACAGAAAGGGTCACGGTGGTGCCGTTCACATCCATGGCATCGTTCACCGCGCCGGCCGTGGTGTTGATCATCAGGCCAAAGCTGCCGCCGAAGGAAACGCCGGGGATGTTCAGGGCCACACTGGCCGAAACGGTTCCCGCCATCCCGGCGGGCGTCAGCAGAAGCGACCCCTGGCCATGGGTCAGGGCCACGGCGGTTCCGAGGGCAAGACTCACATCGGACAGGCCCAGGCGGACGAGTTTCTGCCCGAAGCGGCCGGTGGTCTGTTCAAACACCAGGTTGCCGGAAAGGGTCTGGCCCAGGACGGTCAGGGTGGCGGGATCTCCGGCCGCAAGGCCCTGGACCGCAACCCTCAGATAGGGTCCTGCGGGCAGGTCAAGGGTCAGGGTCTCCCCGCCCACGTCAAGGGTTTCGTCGATCACCCGGTTGGTGGTGTTGATGGCGAGGACCGCGGCCCCTTCCACCGCGATTCCGGGAAGATTCAGGGTCAGGGCCACCTCGATTTGGGCGGCGATGCCGGCCGGAGTCACCAGAAGGGCGCCGCGAGCGATGCTCAACGAGAGAATGTCCGTTACGCCGTCACCGAGGCCCAGGGTCACATCACTGAGACCGATTTTCACCAGCCGCTCACCGTCGGGGGTGGTCAGTTGTTCGAAGGCAATGGATCCCGTCAGGGTCTGGCCTGCAACCGTCAGTCCAAGATGTGCGCCCTCGATCCTGAGGTAGGGCCCGGCCACGAGGTCCAGGGTCACGGTGTCGCCGCCCACGTCGAAGGTCTCATGGACTGCGCCTGCGGTGGTGTTGACGGCCAGGGAAAGATCCCCGGACAGGCTGACACCGGGAATGGTGATCAGAATGCTGCCGCTGATCCTGCCCGCAATCCCGCTGCCGAGAATCACCAATTGGCCCTGGCCCTCAGACAGGCTGACAAAATCGGTCTGGCCGTCGCCCAGACCCACGTAAACGTCGGATGCGGCGATGGTGACGCGGCTGACGCCGCCTTCGGTGATCTGTTCGAAGGCGAAGTTGCCGGAAACGCGCTGGCCCAGAATTCTCAGGTAGGCGTCACGGGCTTCGATCCGCAGGTAGGGCCCCGCCGGTGTGGCCAGGGTGATGGTCCTGCCGCCCAGGACGAACTGCTCGCTTACGGCGACCCCGGTGGTGTTGATCGCAAGGCCGAAGGTGCCGGAGACGGAAACGCCCGGAATGGTGAAGGCCACGTCGCCTGAAAGACGTCCGGCCATGCCCGCATCGGTGAAGATGAAGAGACCTTCCCCGTTGTCCAGGGACGCCACATCCGTGCCCCCCACGGAAAGGCCGAAATGAACGGCACTGGCCGAAAGAGTCATTTTCGTTGACGGCTGATAATTCGGATTGTTCTGGGCCTCGGGACTGCTGTTCACCGCCACCTGTTCAAAGGCGAAGTTGCCCGTGAGGGTCTGACCGAACACGGTCATGGTCATGGCTTCGGCCGAAACCTTCAGGTAGGGGCCCGACGGCAGGGTGACGCCGCCCGCAAGGGTCACATCCTGGGAAAGGGTGTTGATGGACACGGCAAACCCCGACCCGAAGGCGATGTCCGACGAAATGTTGAGGCCGATCGTCCCTGCAATCTGACCGGCCAGACCGCCGTTTTTCATCAGAAGGACGCCGTGGATATCGGTCAGGCTGACCACGCCCCCGCCCAGAGACAGGCTGACGCCCTCGGCCGTGATGGTGGTCAGGGTGAGGCCGTCCACGAGCTGACGTGAAAAGCTGAAGGTTCCGGAAAGGGTCTGGCCGAGAACGGACAGGGTCAGATCGGCACCGGTGAAAGACATGGTGCCATTCGCCACATTGACCCTGACGGAATCCCCTCCCCCACCCACGGCGATGGTTCGGTCCACATCAGCGCCGGTGTTGTTGACCGCGATGACGGCCGTCCCCGACAGCGTCACGCCGGGGATGCCGAGAACCGTCACATCGCCCGTGGCGTAGAAGGCATAGGTGTAGGCTCCGGCCGCACCCTGGCGGACCAGGCCGAACTCTGCGCCGGTCAGGAGAATGCCCCTGGCGGCCGGATTGATTTCGCCTTCGACCAGTCCGGGGCCGTCGCCCATGAACACGTTGGCATTGGCCACGGCCAGGGTGCCGTCGCCGCTCACGGCAAAATCCCCTTCGACCACCACGAAGTCGGCAATGGTGATGCTGGCGCTGCCGAAGAAGGAAAAGACGTCGGTGCCGTCGGCGAACACGATGTCAAAGGAGGCCCCGCCGATCACGATGGTTTCGTTGACGGCCGCCCCGGTCTTGTTGATCCGGAGGCCGAAGCTCCCGCCCACCTCGACGCCGCCGGCGGCGACGGAGGCCTTGCCGGACAGGAAGCCCGCAATACCGGTCGGCTTGAGGACAAAGGCCCCCTCGCCGTCCTCCAGACCCTGGCCGCTGAAGGTCAAACTGATTCCGGACATGGCGATGCGGGTCACGGTTTCCGTCACGCCGCCGCTTTCCCGTGTACTCTGGTCAAAAAAGAAACTTCCGGCAAGGGCCACGCCGTCGCCTTCACCCCCGCCGCCGATGGAAAGCTCCGCGCCGACGATGGCGATCTGGAAATAGGGCCCGGCCTGGACGTCAAGGGTGATGTCGCCGCCGGGCATCTCGAAGGTTTCATGGACCGGATCGGAACCCGTATTGATCCGGATGCCGATGGTGCCGGAATTCAAGGTCAGGCCCGGCAGGTTGTCGACCACGGCGGTCACGGTGAAATCGGCGGCCAGGCCCTTGTCGTTGATCAGCAGACTGCCTTGACCGCCTGTGACGGACACATAGGTGTCGGTTTCCGTGCCCAGGCTCATGGTGACGTTCGACAGCGCCATGCCCAGGGCCGATCCGTCATCGGCGGTGCCGAAGACACCGTCCGCGCCACGGGTCCGGGACTGGACGATCGCCACGTTGCCGGACAGGGTCTGACCGGCAATATCAAGGGCAATGCCCGTCCCCACCAGCCGGAATCCGGCCTCGATGCCACCCTGGACGGCGCCGGTGGTGTTGATCTGAACCAGGAAGGCACCGCTCATCACCACATTGGGAATGGCCACGCCGATGGTGGCGGAGCAGGCCCCGACCATGCCCTGATCGGTCAGGGTGAAGGTGCCTTCGCCTTCGGTGACCTGGATGAAATCCGTGGTGCCGTCACCCAGGCCGATGGACACGGCGCTCATGGCCACGGTCATGCTGCTGCCGCTCTTTTCAAAGGACACGTTGCCCGAAAGGGTCTGGCCGAGAACGGACAGGGAGACGCCCTGCCCCGCCACCTTCAGGTAAGGACCGGCCACAAGGGACAGGGTCCGGGCGACTCCGCCTGTGGTAAAGGTTTCATTGACCGCAGACGCGGTGGTGTTGACGGCAAGGGTGAGGGTCCCGGACAGGCGGATGCCGGAAACGTTCAACGACGGTGTGATTGAGAGACGTCCGGCCATCCCCGCGCCATTGATCATCAGAAGGCCGCTCCCGTCTGAAACGGTCAGAAGCCCGCCCGCGATGCTCGCGGTGACCTCGGAGACCGAAACGGTCACCACCTTGGTGCCGCCCGGTTTCGTGGCCTGTTCGAAGGCGAAGCTGCCGGAAAGGGTCTGGCCCAGCACAGCCAGACGGATGCCGGAGCCCGTCACACTCAGGTAGGGACCGGCGGAAAGGGAAAGGCTCTGGGTGGTGCCGCCCACGGTGATCTGTTCATTCACGGCCACGTTGCCCGTGTTCAGGGCAAGGCCGAAGGCGCCGGCAAAGGACAGGGCGGCCCCGGTGTTCACCGAGACGGACACGGTGAGGCGGCCCGCAAGCCCCGAAGGCGTGAAGACGAAGAAGCCCGAGCCGTTCTGGGCCGTGACCAGGCCCCCGGCCAGGGACAGGGCCACGCCGTCTGCGGCCATCCGCACCCGGGCCGTTGCGCCGGTGCCGGCCTGTTCGAGCACAAAGGAACCGGTCAGGCTCTGGCCCAGCACGGACAGGCGGGCCGGGTCGCCGCCCGCGGTTTCGGACACGGCCACGCGCAGATAGGGACCGGCTGCAAGGGTCACCGTCTCCCCGTTGACCTCAAGGGTCTGTGAGGTCTGGATGGTGTTCAGGCGAAGCTGGATGTTTCCGGACAGGGCAATGTTGGGCACGTTAACCGAAAGGTTCATGGACAAGGCCCCGGCCATGCCCTGGTCGGTCAAGAGGAAGGCCCCGCCGCCTTGGCTCAGGCTGATTTTTCCGCCGCCCAGGGACAGGGTCACGTTGTCCGCCGTCATGCGCACCAGGGTCTGGGCCCCTTCGGTGATTTTTTCGACGGACAGATCCCCCGAAAGCGTCTGGCCCGCCACGGTGAGGGCGATCCCCGTTCCGTCCAGTCTCAGATAAGGCCCGGCAGGCAGAGAGACCGACACCGGCACGCCGTTTACCAGAACCGTGTCACTGACCGACACGGCCCGGGTGTTGATCCGGAGTGCCAGGCTGCCGGAAAGGGAGACCGAGGGGACGTTCAGGGCCACCTGGGCCGACAAGGACCCGGCAAGACCCGCATCGAAGATAAAGAGGGCGCCTGAACCCTCCGTGATGCGGACGATATCCGTGCCGCCCGCGCCAAGGGAAAGGGCGATGCCGCTCGCACCCATCCGGACCAGGCGGGTGCCTTCGGCGTTCTGAATCTGCTCGAAGACAAGATTGCCCGACAGGCTCTGGCCCAGAATGGTCAGGGCCACATTGTTTCCTTCGAGCCTGAAGTACGGTCCGGCGGGCAGGGAGAGGGTCCGCGTAACACCCCCGTCCACAAAGGATTCATTGACCGACAGCGTCTGGGTGTTGATGGAAAGACCGAAGGAACCGGACAGGGACACGCCGCCGGGAATGGCGAAGGTCACGTTGCCGGACAGGGTCCCGGCCAGCCCGGTGGCGTTAAGCACAAAGGCCCCGGAACCATTCGTAAGGGTGAGGATCTCGGTGGTCCCGGCCACCATGGAGACGTTCACACCGCTTGCCGAAAGCCGGATGACCGACCCTCCGGCAGGCGATGTCAACTGCTCCAGGGTAAAATTGCCTGAAAGGGACTGACCGAGGACGGACAGGGTGACGCCCTGCCCTGCAATCCGCATGTAGGGTCCGGCCCGGATGGCCAGGGTCAGGGTTTCCTCGCCGAAGACGATGGTGTCGTTCACCGCCTCGGGGGTGGTGTTGATGGACAGGGTGAAGGTTCCGGCGAAATCCACGGCGGATATCGTTTCGTAGACCGTGGCCGTCAGCACACCGGCCAGGCCGTTGCCGGTAAACAGAAGGCTGCCCGAACCGTCACGGATTCCCACGATGCCCCCGCCCAGAGACAGGGCCACATGGGCGGCTGAAATGCGCATGGCACCGGCATGGGGGCCTTCGGTCACCGTGTCAAAGGCGAAATCCCCGGTGAGACTCTGGCCCAGGATGGACAGCACCGTGTTTTCCACCATAAAAGACAGCACCCGTTCGGGACCGGTGAAGGACACCGCGACCCCGTCACCGCTGGACCCGGCGATGGAAAGGGTTTCATCGATCACCTGGCCGGTGGTGTTGATGCGCACCGTGGCCGTGCCGGAGATGGTGATGTCCGAGAGGCCCACGATGGAAACAGTGCCGGTGGCGACCATGGCATAGGTGTCGCCCATGCGGATCAGGCCGATCCGGGCGTCGGACAGAAGCACGCCCCGGGCCAGGGGATTCATGTCGCCGGTGTCCAGCCGGGCCGGGCCCTGACCCATGAAGATCATCAGGCCGTCACCGGCGAAGACGCTGCGGCCGCCGCTTTCCGTGAAGCTCACGTTGCCTTCGATGGTGACGAAGTCGGCGATGGAAAGGCTCAGGTCGGACACGGAGAAGGAGAACATCTGCCCTTCGGATTCCCCGAAGACAATGGCGATGGACCGGCCGGAAAGGGAGATGGTCTGATTGACGGCGGCGCCGGTGGTGTTGATGCGCAGAATGATGCTGCCCCCTGCGGAGACGGGACCGGCCGCCACGGCGGCATCGCCTGAGATCACACCGGCCACGCCCGAAGTCAGCACCACGAAGGCGCCCGTCCCGCCGGTCAGGCTCTGCTCACCCACGGTGACGGCCATGTCCGAAACGGCAAAACGCACCGTGACGGCGCCCTGTTCATCCTCGCTCCGATCGAAGAACACGTTGCCGGACAGGGTGTTGCCCGCGATGACCACCTGGGCGCCGATAAGGGAGACACGCACATAGGGTCCGGCCTGGACATCGATGCCCAGAAGGCTGTCGCTCATCGGGACCATGGCCGTGTTCATTTCAAAGCGGACCTCACCGCTGTTCACGGTAAGACCGGGCACGGTGAACACCGCCGTCACGGTAAACCGGGCCGCCATGCCCTGGCTGTTTAACATCATGGCCCCGCCGCCGTCGGTGACGGCGATAAAGGTTCCGGTTCCGTCACCCAGAGTCAGGGTCAGATCCGACACGGTGAGCGTGACGAGGGCGCTGCCGTCGGCCGCCGTTCCCTTTTCCACGCTGAAATTGCCGGACAGGCTCTGGCCGAAGGCGGAAAGGGTCACACCGTCACCTTCAAGCCTCAGGAATTTGGCGCCCACGGTGGCCGTGTCCACCTCCAGGGCAAAGGTGCCGCCGAAGGAAACACCCGGAATGAAAAGGGTGGTGGTCAGCCCGTCGATGCGTCCGATGACCCCGGCGGCGGTGATGACGATGCGGCCCGTGGTCAGATGGGCGGCAAGGAAAGCATCGCTGCCGTCACCCAAAGAAAGGCTCACGTTTTCGAGGGTCATCTCGATGCTGCCGCCTGCCCGTGCAAAGCTGAAGTCACCGTGAAGGGTCTGCCCGAACAGGGAGATGCTCACCCCGGTACCGGCCACACGCAGGAAAGGCCCTTCGGGCAGGGCCAGCAGGACCGCTTCGGCTCCCACCACCAGACGTTCGTTCACGGCCGCGCCGGTCTGATTGAGCTGGACGGTAAAGGTGCCGGACACGGTAAGACCGGGAACGGTCACCGCCACCGTGCCTGCAAGTTCACCGGCAAGGCCTTCGGTCGTCAGCATCATGGACCCCCGTCCTGCTGAGAGGGTCACCAGATTGTTGAGGGAAAGCGCCATGTCGGAGGCGCCCAGACGGATCACAGCCGCGCCGGATTCGCTATTCACCTTTTCGATGATCAGGTTTCCGGAAAGGGTCTGGCCGAGGACCGTGAGGGTCATGGCCGTGCCCGACACACGGACATAGGGTCCGGCCGGAAGAATGAGGCTGATGGGGGTTGCCCCGGCGGTGAAGGACTCGTTGACCGCGAAGCCGGTGGTGTTGACCGACAGGCCGAAGGTGCCGCCGAAGGTCACGCCGGGCAGGTTCTGGATGTCGACCCGGGCGGACAGGGCGCCGAACACACCGTCTGCGGTGAGGACGAAGGAGCCTTGGCCCTGGGACAGCAGCACGAAATCGGTCTGGCCGTCACCCAGGGAAAGGGTCACGTTCGATGCGGCCAGGCGCGTCAGGGCGGAACCGTCAACGCGGGTGATCCGCTCCACGGAAAAACTGCCGCTTAAGCTCTGGCCCAGGATGGTCACGGTCACCGGATCACCATCCACTCTGAGGTAGGGACCGGCGGGGAGGATCACCCCCGAGCCCAGATCCACGGAACGTCCTTGGGTGTTCACCACAAGATCGAAGGCGCCGTCAAAGGAAAGGCCGGGAATGGCAGCGGAAAGGCTCACCGAGGCCTGACCGGACAGGCCCTGGCCGGAGACGAGAAGGGTTCCTGCACCGTCCCGGACGGTCACAAGGCCGCCGCCCAGATCCATGGCCACATGGGAGGCGGACACCACGATGGCGCCCGCGCCTTTATCGAAGGCGAAGTTTCCGGTCAGCGTCTGGCCCAGCACGGAGACGATCAGGCCGTCGCCCCGGAAGCTCTTGACCTCGTCCGTCGTCTGGAACCTCACCACCACATCCTCATCGGTGCCGGGGATTTCGAGAATGTCGTCGAGCACCTGGCCGCTGGTGTTGACCCGGACCGTCACGGTGCCGCCCACGGTCACGCCGCCGACCCCGATGAGGGAGACGGTGCCCCGGGCATAGAGGGCATAGCCCGTATCCGAGGTTTTGATGAGGCCCACCACGGCGTCGGTCAGCAAAAGGCCCACGGCGCCGGGATTGAGGCTCCGGTCGGCCATGCGGACCGGTCCGTCACCCATGAAGACCTCGAGACCGTAACCGGCAAACCACTGATAACTCCCGGCGCTGGTGAAGGCAAAGCTGCCTTCGACGGTGATGAAATCGCCGATGGACAGGCTCATGTCGGCCCCGAACACCTGGATAAAGGGGCTGGTACCCGAGGCGGTTTCCGTATCGCTAAACATCACGCTGACCGTCACGCCGCCCACGGTCACGGTTTCGTCCACGGCACCCGCCGTGCCATTGATCCGAAGACCCAGGCTGCCGCCCACGCTGAAACTTCCGGCGGCCACGGCCACATCCCCGGACGCGGTGCCCGCCACGCCCCCGGCGGTGACGACAAAGAGGCCGTCCACATTGACCACCCCGTTGCCCTCATAGGTCAGAGCGCCCTCGGTGACGGCCAGGGTCAGCACAGTACCGCCGTCCGTGGTTTTCTGTTCAAAGGCCAGATTGCCGGTAAGGGCGAGGCCGGAGGCATCCCCGATGGTCACGGCGATATCGGTGCCGGTGACCTTCACATAGGGCCCGGCCGGAAGGGCCAGGTCAAGGGTCTGCCCCCCGTCAAAGGTGACGGTTTCATGGATGGACGTTCCCATGGTGTTGACGGAAAGGGAGAAGGTTCCGGTGACGCCAAGGCCGGGAACCGCCACGGCCACGGTACCCTCAAGCGTTCCGGCCAGACCCGCGCCCCGGACGATCAGGATGCCTTGGGCGTCAGTGACCCTCACCAGATCGGCGGCCAGCGACACGGAGGTGTTGACGGCGGCGATGGTAATCACCCGGTCCCCGTCCTGGGTTTCGCGGTGTTCCACAGCGAAGACACCGGAAAGGGTCTGACCGGCCACGGTCAGATGGGCCAGGTCATCGGGATCGGCCGTAACCTGACCGCCCTGAATCCTGAAATAGGAGGTTGCCGTGTCGATGGACAGGGAGAACAGGCCTCCGAAGGAGAGTCCGGAAAAGCCTGCGGCAAGGTCGATGTTGGACAAGGTTCCGGCAAGGTGACCGCCGCTCATCAGAAGCTCTCCGGCTGCGATATCGGCGCCGATCAGCTCGACGCTGCCGTCGCCCAGGCCCAGATGGACGTCGCTGACGTCGACGCGCACATCTTCCCCGACGGTTTCGACGGCAAAACTTCCGGAAAGAACCTGTCCGAGGACATGGAGTTCCACGTTGTCCCCGCCGAAACGGTTGACCCCGGCGGCAAGGGCAAGGGTTTTCGTCACAGCGCCCACGGTGAGACTCCGGTTCACGGCCTGGGCCAGATTATTGTACTGCATGCCCAGACGCCCGGAAAAGGTCAGACCGGGAACACCGACCACCTGGGCCGTGCCCGAGGCCTCGAAGGCGAAGGCGCCGGGAGCGAGCAGCATCATCAGATCGGCACCGTCGACCGATACGCCCAGGGTTCGGGCACCGTTACCCGCAAACAACGAGACATCCGAGGCGGCGATCAGGACGCGGGTGTTGCCGTCGATCGTGGTTTTTTCAATGGCGACGCTGCCGGTAAGCGATCCCAGGGGGGTGACCAGAGTCACGAGGTCCGCACCGAACCGGCTGACCCCGGATGCGACGCGAAGGGCCACCGCCGTCCCACCGGCCGTGACGGTGCGGTCAATGTCCTGACCCAGGCCGTTGTGCTGGACAGACAGATTGCCGGTAACGGTCAGACCACCCACACCCATAATCGATGCGGCGCCCTGGGCACCCAAGGCCACAGCCCCGTCGGCCCGGATCAGAAGGGCCAGGTCCGCGCCGGTCACCCGGACGCCCAGACTGCCGTCGTCGGTGCCGGTAAAAAAGGTGATGCCGGTGCCGGCGGCCACAACACTTTGATCCGCCGGATCATTTTCAAAGGAGAAGGAACCGGACAGGGAGGCGACGGGGGTCGTAAGGACCAGGGTGTCACCCGTGAAGCAGCGGAGCGTCCCCTCGCCCGCGCCAAAAACAAGATCACGAAGATGCCCGTCCACCGTGAGGGTTTCGGTGATATCCTCGCGTCCGGTGGTGTTGATGCGCAGGGAAAGGGCACCGGAAAGGGCCAGAAGGTTGCCTGGCGTCAGAAGGGTGACGTCGCCCCGGGCGTCGGCGGCGTAGGTGCCGTCATCGAAAATCATCATGGCCAGGGAGGCGCCTGAAAGACCGAGACCGGCACGGCCGGACACGCCGAGGAAGGTGCTTGCGTCGGCGGCGCCGATGCGGATCACGCCGGACGACTGTTCCAGGTAAAAGCGGCCGGAAAGATCGACAAAGCCTGCGATGCCCAGGACGGCCGACCCGGATATTCGGACAAAGCTGTCGGCATCACGGTAATCGAACACCGCGCCTGCGATGGTTTCCTGGACGGTGATGCCGGTGTTCACCTCGACGGCAAGGGATGCTGAAAGGGTCAGGGCGTCGATGCCGGAAAGAACCGCCGTGCCCGAGGCCGATCCGGCCATGCCGCCTGCGGTCAGGGCAAAGGCGCCGCTGCCGCCGGACAGGGTCAGGGCCACCCCGCCGCTTTCGAGGGACACGTTCAGGTTGTTTACGACAATAAAAAGGATGGCATCGCCGTTTTCACGGTAGGCCTGCTCCAGGGTGAACCGGCCGGTGAGGGTCTGGGACAGCACGGTCAGGGCGATGGCTTCGCCTTCCAGCCGGAAGAACGGTCCGGCCCGGACGCTGATCTGCACCGTAACGCCGCCGGGCAGGGTCACATCGTGATACACCGCCGACGTGCCGGTGTTGACGGCAAGGGACATGAGGGAATCGAGATGAACAAGGCCGGGCTGGTCCACACGGACCCGGGCCTGAAGGGTGCCTGCTGTCCCTGCGGCGGACAGGGCGACGACACCGTCGATGTCCGTGACCGAGGCCAGGGTCGCGCCGCCGTTTGCAAAGGTCATCGATGCATCGTCGACCATCAGCACGATCAGACTCTGGTCATCGGCGGTGACGGTTTTCGCAAAGGCAAAGATGCCGGAAAGGGTCTGACCGGAAAGAGTCACCTGAACCGGCGCGCCCACCGTTCCGGCGACGACCGAAAGGTCCGTGCCGTCGATGGTGAGACTGACGGTTCCGCTAAGACCAAGACCCGTCACGGGGTTCACCGTGATCTGGGCCGAGGCCGTACCGCTGATGCCCGAGGCGGACAATTCAAAGGCGCCCGTTCCCCCGGTCAGGGACACCAGGCGGGTGCCGCCGCTTGAAAAGATCAGGGACACCTGCGCAAAGGACAGGGCGATGCGGGTGTCCGTGCCCGTTCTCACGTCAACGGCGACATTGGCCGTCAGGCTCTGACCGGAAACGGTCAGGGTCACAGAGGTTCCCGCGATTCTCAAAAATTCCGTGTCGGTCAAGGCAATGGACACGGTGCGGGTGCCCAGGGTAAAGGTCCGGTTGACCGGAGCGCTGCCGGTGTTCACCTGAAGCCTGAACGCGCCGGAGAAATCCACCCCCGGCACCTGAACGGACAGGGACAGGGCAAGATCACCGGAAAGGCCCTGGTTATCTAACAGGAAAACGCCCTCACCGTCACAGGCCGTGGCCAGCGGTGCGGCATCGCTTCCCAGCGTGAGGCTGATTCCGGAAAGAAGGACGGCCACGTCGCCTGCCGCCGTCTGTTCAAGGCCCACATCACCGGTCAGGGTGTTGCCGTAAACGGACAAGGTCACGTTTTCGCCCGTCACCCGGACATAGGCCCCGGCCGGAAGGTCAAGAACGAGGTCATGGGTGTCACCGCCCACCGTGACACTCACGCTGCGGCTGACCGGCGAGGCCATGGTGTTCACGGAAAGGCCGAAGCCCCCGCCAAACACGACATCCGGTGAGGCGTTCACGGTGATGTCCGCGCTCATGGTCCCTGCGATGCCGCCTTGGTTCATCACGAACAGGCCGCTCTGCCCCGCGCTCTGGCTGAGGGTGACGAGACCTGAGCCGAGATCCAGGGTCACACCGGTGAAAAAGAGGGTAAAGAGGGTCTCGCCGCTGTCGTCGGCCATCCGGTCCAGAGACACGGTGCCCCGGATCACCTGGCCCAGAACCGTAAGATCCAGAGTGCCTGAAAAACTGCGGGCATCTGCGGCCACGGTGCGGGTGGTGCCGCCTGCTATGGACAGGATCTGCTCCGACCCGGTGTTGTTGAAGCGGATCACCGCCGTGCCCGACAGGGCCACATCACCTGAGACACCCAGAATGGACACCTGGCCTTCGGCATACAGGGCATAGAGGTTGTCCGGGGTCCGGGTCAGCCCCACCACGGCATCGGAAAGCAGAAAGCCCCGGGCCGAGGGGTTGATCACGAAGCCGTCCGGCGCGTCGGCACTGGGAATCCGGGCCGGTCCCTGGCCCATGAACAGACTGAGGCCTGCGCCGGAAAAGGCGTTGTTGGTAAACTGGATGTCCTCACCCTCGATGGTGACAAAGCCGCCCAGGTTAAGGGTCAGGTCCGATCCGAACAACATCAGATAGGGCGTGCCGCCCACGGCTGCCTCGGCGGGTGCCGTAAAGGTGATCCTTACCGTCGTTCCTGCCATGACGATCGTTTCATCAAAGGATTGGGTGGTGGTGTTGATGCGCAGGCCGATGCTGCCTCCGGCCGAAAATCCGCCCCCTGCCCCGTCACCGACAAAGGCGACCTCACCGGCCAGGGTTCCGGCCACGCCGTCTGCGACCACGATCAAGGCCCCTTCGGCACCGCTGATGCCGTTGCCGTCATAGGTCAGCGAGGCACCGGATACGGCCAGACGGGTGATCAGGCTGTCATCGGCCCGCCTGCTCTGGTCGATGGCCACATGGCCGGTGATGCTGATGCCGCTGATGCCCATCACCACATTCATCGCCTGGATGCGGACATAGGGCCCGGTGGGAAGGGAGAGCGTCAGGGTATCGCCGCCAAGAACCAGGCTCTCGTTCACGGAAACGGCGGTGGTGTTGATCTGAACGGTCACATCGGCGTCGGCCAGGGTGACGCCGGGCAGACTGAATCCGGCCGTGGCCGTCATGGACCCGGCGAGGCCCAGGCTGTTGAACAAAAAGACCCCTTCCCCGCCCGTCACACTGGCCCGTCCGTTCATATCGAGGGTCATGCCGCTCAGAGCCATACGGACCCGGGTCTCGCCGCCGTCGTCGGTCAGCTGGTCGATCACCAGATTGCCGGAAAGGGTCTGACCGGCCACGGTCAGGTGAATGGACGTGCCTGTGATGTCAAAGGTCTTGTCCGTCGCGGATCGGGTATCGATGGACACATCGAAGAGACCGGTGAACGTCACGCCCGGAACCTGGGCCGTCAAAGCGGCGCCCGTGACCGACCCGGCCATGCCCTCGGCTGAAAACGTCAGGGCCACGGTGCCGCCGGCGATCTGGACGAAGGGGGCGTTTCCATCGCCCAGGGTCAGCCTCAGATTGACGGCGACAAGATCCACCAGGGTGTCACCGCCTTCGGTCTGACGGGCGTCAAAGGTGAAACGGTCCGCTGAAAGCGAAACGCCGAGAACAGAAACCAGGGCGTCGGTCAGTTCCGCCTGGATAAAAAAACCGTCCGGATCGGCGCCGGCCACGGCCACCCCGGCCAGGTCCGCAAAGGCACTCTGGGTGGTGTTGAATCGAACGGCGAGCTGCATGGCGTCTCCGCCCAGAACGATGTCATCGCCGAAATCGGGGGTCACAAGGGCGCCGTGGACCAGAGCGCCGGCCACGCCGTCTTCGGTGAAGACCCACGCGAAATCGGCGTCTTCCAGTCCGATGACCCGTGTGGTTCCGGCTTTCAGCACGCAATCGAGATTCTCACCGCCCACGGTGACGGTACTGCCCGACGCTTCAAAGACCAGGCTGTCGGCGGTGAAGGCGTTATTAAACAAGGTAAACATCGCCGGGCGGATAACCGCCCGCACATACCCTGCCCCGCTGCCTGCGGCAAGGGACACGGTGTCACCGCCCACCGTGATGGTGGCGGCATCGGTCAGGGTGTTGATCAGAAGGGACACGGTTCCGGACAAAACGATGCCCGGCAGGTCGGGACCCTGAACCTGGGCGTTGATCAGGGCGCCGCTGACGCCGTTTTCAGTAAACCTGAGGGCCACATCCGCGTCAGTCAGGCCGATAATGCGGGTAACTCCGGCGGACAGCATGCTACTCACACTCTGCCCGAGGACCGTCACGGCATCGCCGTGTTTTTCAAAGGTGAAGCGGTCGGCGCTGAGGCTCTGACCGAGAAGGGTGAACGAGGCTGCGTTCACATCCACCCTCACATAACCGGCCTCGCTTCCTGAGACAGTGTAGGACGTCGCCCCCAGCGTCAGGGTCTGATCAAGGGCCCCGGTGTTCACCCGAAGGATCAGGGAACCGTCAAGCGTCATATCGGGGAGGTCCGGACCCAGGAAGGTGTCGACCGTTGCCACACCCGTCAGAGCGGATTCCGTGAACACGAAAGATGCGGAGCCGCCGGTGATCCCGATGATCCGGGTGGTTCCGGCTTCGATCAGGACGTCGAGGTTTTCGACGGAAAGGCTGACCCGGCTGCCGCTGATTTCAAGGGTGAGGCGGTCGGCGGTCAGCCGTGCGCCCAGCACCGTGAGGGTCGCCGGGGCATCGGGTGCGGTTTCACCGATCTCGATGCGGAAGTAGGAGGAGTCAGCCGCTGCGGCAGTCACCGTGATGGTTTCCCCGGCTACGTCATCGAAGGTCTGGGCGGTTTCGGTGGTATTGAAGACCAGACGGAGCGCGCCTTCCAGAGCCACATCGGCAAGATCCGGTCCCGTGAACGCGGCCACCGTCAGCGCACCGGCGATACCGGATTCGGTAAAACGGAAGGCAAAGGACGCATCATCGATGCCGATGATGCGGCGGGTTCCGGCCCGGAGGATGAAATCCAGATTTGAGCCCGTGACGTTCACGGTCTCACCGTCTTTTTCAAAAACAAGCGTTTCGGCGGTAAGCCGGTTGCCCATGACGGTGATCACTGCATTGTCGAGCAGGGCCCGGACATAGGACCCGGAGGCCGCCGCCGTGACCGTCATCGGGGTACCACCGATGTCGAATGTCTGCTCGATGGCGGTGGTATTGATCACAAGGGCCGCCGTTCCGGAAAGGGTGATGTCGCCGCCGAAATCCGGTCCCAGAAAAACGGCATGGCTGACGGCGCCGATGATGCCGTCCGGCGTAAGGATAAAGGCGAAGTCTGCCTGCTGAAGGGCGAGAATCCTCTGGGTGCCAAGACGCAGACGGAAGGACAGGTTGGACCCGGCCACATTCACGCGGCCGGCGTCACCTTCGGTCTGTTCGAATGCAAAGGCATCGGCGCTGAGAGAAAATCCCAGGACGTTCATCACGGCCTGGGTGACGGTAAGCCGCAGGTAGTCGCCCGAGGCCAGCGTCAGGGTGACCGTCCGTCCGGCCACGATCATGGAGCCGCTGACGGCGGCGTTCGTGGTATTGACCGAAAGGGAAACGGTTCCGGACAGATCCAGATCGCCGTGGGTCAGCGCAGCCGATCCCGTCATGGTTCCGGCCAGACCCGCACCGGACAGAAGAAACAGCCCCTCTGACCCGGTCATGGAAACAAGGCCGCTGCCCAGCGTGAAGGCGCCGTCCTGGGTGTAGGCCACAGCCGTCACGGCGTCTCCGCCGGTGTTGTGGGTCTGCTCGATCACAAAGGCACCGGACAACACCACATCATTAATATTAAGGGTCGCTCCGCCGATCTCGACCCGGACAAAGGGGCCCGCCGGCAGAACCAGGGCTGCGCCGCCCACCGTGCGGTCCACGGCCTGCCCCAGGGTATTCACGGCAAGACGAATCTGACCGCTAAAGGACAGGCCGCCCACGGATAGGGACGCACCGGGCACGGTCAGGCGTCCGGCCATGCCGCCGTCATCGATCATAAGAACGCCCTCGATGCCGGTGAGCTGGACCAGGGTGCCTGTGGCATCGGCCACGGCAAAGATTCCATCGGTCAAAGCGGCTTCGAGTCCACCCTCTGCCGACATTGAAAAGCTGACATCCCCCTCAAGGGTCTGGCCAAGAACGGTCAGGCCAAGATGGGCAGAAAAGGACCGACTGCCCGCGGTGATCGTAAGGGATGAGGCGTCGGGAAGGATCACGTTCTGATCGGACGCCGTGTTGTTGAACCGGATTGCAGCCCCGGTCATGTCCGCGCCAAGCCCGCTCACACCGAGAAGGCCGGCGTTCCCTTCCGCGTAAAAGACAAACTCCCCATCGGCCGGTGAGTAAAGTCCAACGGTGGCATCGGTGATAAGGACGCCAAGCGCATTGGGATTCACCGTGGTCGCATCGATGTAAGCCGGTCCGTTTCCGAAGAAAACAAGGGCGTTATCTGCCGAGAACCGGCCGTCACCGTCCAGGGTGACGGTTCCTTCGATAACCACAAAATCACCGATCCGAAAGGTTCCGGTTCCGAAAAATTCAAAGACATCGGAAGATGTCGTAAACCGGATGCGCGTGGTTTCCGTGCCGATCACAAGCGTTTCGTCCACGGGTGCGCCGGTGAGGTTGATCCGCAGACCTGCGGTGGCCTCGCCCATGGTTCCCGACGCCACACCGGCCAGCCCCCGGGAGGTGATGACGAAGGCCCCACGGCCCGAGGCGAGCGCCTGTCCACCGATGGTCACAGACAGTTCCATGGCAGCCATCCGCACCGTGGTCACACCGGATGCCGCCGTGCGCTGGTCGAAATAAAAATCACCGGAAAGGGCGCGGCCCGCATCCTGATTCAACGTGACCGAAGCGTTTTCCGCTTCGAGTTTCACATAGGGACCGGCGGCAAGAAGAATCGCACCACCATCGAGACTCACGTCCACACCCCGCGTGTTGACCAGCACATTCACCGTGGCGGCATCGATTTCAAATCCGTCGATGGAAAATGATGCAGCCGCATTGTCAACCCGGCCTGCCACACCGCCTGATGACAAAAACAAAACCGCTGCATCGATATGCACACTGACAAAATCCGCTGTTCCGCTTCCAAGTTTGAGATCCGAATCAGATACATTAATCTGAACGGATTCATTTTCTTTTTCAAAAATAAAATTTCCGGAAAGCGATTGACCGGAAAGAACAACCGAACCCGCCATGCCGATTCTTAAAAATGAATTTTCATTTTGCGTGGTGTCGATTGAAATTTCAAAAGCGCCGCTGCCTGAAAAATTTTCAAGGCCCGCAACAAAATTTTCACGGAGCGCAACTGCGATGGTCGATGTCACACCCTGCGCAGTGAGAATCATCGAACCGCTTCCGTAAAAATCAAAAACGGTTTTGTCATCGACGGAAATCAAAATCGATTCTATGTTTGCAGAAATCGAAACATCATTTCCGTTTTTTAAAAATTCAAAGTCGCCATCGATAATTTGATTGTGAACATTCACAATGCCGTCGAAAAAAATCCGAACATAAACATCGGTTTCGGACAGGGCGACAAGAGAACGTGCCAGTGTTTCGTCACCGATCTGTGTGACGAGTTCGCCGGTGGTGTTCACATCGAGTTCAAAGGAACCGCCGGCGTCGAAATCAAACCCGCTGACTTCCGATCCGGAGGTCAAAACAAGATCGGCATGTCCGGCGACGCCCCGTGAGTTGATCATGAGCGATCCTTCGCCGGAGAATTCGGCGAGGCGGACAGAATCCACACCCGCTGTACCGGCAGAGAAGTTCAACCGGTCGATGACGGCATGGGCGAGAACGATGCCGCCGGAGCGCGTGAAGGTAAACGTTCCCTCGATAACCTGCTCCCGGATGTCCCAGGAGCCGGTGACTGTCGCCGTCTCGGACACACCGGCCATGACGGCGGCCAGAGCGTCTTTCATACCGGCGTCGCCGGTGACGGTAAGCGTGACATCCTCCGGTGCGTCGGTGACCGTGAGAACCAGACCGGTGTCGGTGAATTCCGGCGTCAAAAGGCGAATGAGGGTATCGCCGCTGTAGATGCCCAGGCCCTCGTAGGCGGCAAAGTCATCGCCCTCGGCCAGACTGCCGAAGGTGATGAGGGTAAAACTCATGCCCGACTCAGGGGTGAAACCGTTTCCAAGAACGATGCGAAGGGTGGCCAGATCGCCCAGAGTCAGGGTGCCGCCGATCTCCATCACATCATAGTATCCGCCCTCATGGGATTCGGCGGTGGCGGGTTCAGTGCCCCAGAGTTCCATTTCCAGAATGCCGTTTTCGGTATGATCACCGGTGATGGTGATTTTGCCGGGAGAGTTGCCGGGGCTTGTGATCCCATGGTTGACCACATCCCCATCGATGGTCCCGCAACCGGACAGACGACTGCCGCGATCAATGACAAGATCGCCGTCTAACGTTGAATCGGGTGTAAGGATGATGTGGTGTGATGCGGTTGCATCGACGGTTTGGGGGGAAGCGGATGAGCGGCTATATAATAAGGTAGAAACCGGGGCCTCGGAAGGGGGATCCACGGCGTTATTGAAAAAATCATAGACGGCCTTGTACACCACCGAACTTGAAAAACCGTCACCCACGGCGGCGGGATCATCGACGGCCGGTTCATCAGCCGGGCTGTCGGCCGAAAATGCCAGGGCCGCGCGGGGGATGTCCGGAAGGGTGGCGGTGATGACGGCCACATCCGCCGCGTCATCCTGAACCGGGGTGTCCGGTCCGGGCATGCCCATGGGATCATCACACCTTGCCTGATTTCCCGACGGCTGAAAACGTTCGCTGCCACTGGATTTGATGATCAGATCTTCCAGCTCCTTGTTCAGGGGCGTGCATGCAAAGTCCACCGTTTTTCCCTGTATCGTTATGGACAGGGTTCCTGAAAAAAGATGAAAGGTAGGAATACCATGGGTCGGTTCGGCAAGGGGCGACCGATGGCCGTCGGTGCTGTCGGCATCGACAGCCTGCGACGGAGAGGTTCCATCGGCATGGCTCAAAAGAAGCGCCGGACCTGCGGTGCTTTCATGTGAAATTTCTGAACCGACGACAACAACAGGCCCATCGGATGGGTCGGTACGGCCTGCATCGGTTTCACGCCCCGATTCAGACGGATCGGCAGCGAAAGACGGGGTGTTCGAACGAGCGTTTACATCACCCGAGAGGCTGTCCATTCCCGGTTCGGCATTCGGGACAACGGGGCCTTCGGCATGGGCATCTATATAATAAGGTAGAACCGTATCGAGGGAGTCGGTCCACGGGGAGGCTGAAAGGCCGGACATCTGAGCAGAATCAACATGGATGTCAAGCGCTTGGCCCAGCGATACGAAAGATACACCAGAACCTTCCAACGCGCCGATGGTCAGATCGGTCACGGTCAGGTCGGCATGAAGGCGGAAGCCTTCGAGCATGACTGACAAGAGCCCGGCGTGATCCGCGGCGTCGGGATCCGCTTCGACATCGATGGCCAAATAGAAATGATCCACAAGGCTGTTCCGGACATCGGTAAGGTCAATCCGGTACGTCAGGTCCACATAAAGATGGGCACGATATCCGCTGACAAGGGTTTCGGAATCTCCCGCACCGTTTGCCGCGTCAACGCGCAAATCACCGGTTTGATCGGAGCGGGCCGTCAATTCGAAAACAAGGGTATGGGACCGGGCATCATAAACGCAGTCCACGTGATCGATGGTAAACGCGTCAGCAGAATCGCCGGCAGGGCTCAGCCAGTCGGCCAAATCGTCCGCGGAAGGCGGGTCCAGGCCGTTGTTATAAAGGTAGTCAACCACACCGGGGCCAACCCGGGTGCCGATAAACTCACCAAGCCTGAAATCAGGATTGGACAAACTGACGCTCTGTGCCGATTGTTCCAGGCGCGCAAATGCGTCCTGCTCCAGACGATCGGAAAGATAGGCCAAAACGCCCAAGGCATCCCGGAAGCTCACCCCGTCCGCCTCGGACATCATTAAACCGTCATCAACGGTTTCATCAGCCGGATCATCATCCTGACCCAGGCCGGCAAAAAGACTGCCCGCAGCATCTGCGGGAGAATAATCTGAAATGGCCTGACCCGAAGCACCGGCCTCAAGAGCCGATTCGGGAATCATCACCTCGCAGGCGGCCACAGGAGCCGTGGATTGGGGAAACACATCGGAAGGATCGGCGGCCAGAGAAAGGGCAAGGGAACCCAACAGCGGATCTGCGGATAACAGCAGCCGGGGTTCCAGATTTTCAAGCTCAAACACCGTTGTCGTGTTTCGCCTGCCCATGAGCGTCCGTCAACTGAAGGGGTGAACAAAAAAACCACCCACATTCGGAAGCCCGGCCGTCATGAAAAAAATCGTTAGACCCGAGGCTTTGCGCCCTTACCTTTCGGTAGATTTGCCTTTTCGTGTTGGGGATTGTACGTTAAAGAACAAGCTATCAAAGCCCGTTTGCCCTGTCAACATCTAATCATGGGGCAATCGCCTGACCTTTTCTCTCGTTGAAAAAATCCAGGCAGACGTGATTGAAACCGTAAGCCAGTTCGGTGGTGCGGATATCGTCCTCGGAAAACCAGCGCAATCCCTGCCCTTCGGTCATCTTCAGGGTCGTAATGTCCGGATCCCATGCCTTGACATAGACGTACTCGAGGCGATCTTCGAAATCATAGATCCGGAACAGGGACACGTCGTCCAGATCGAGGCCGAGTTCCTCATTCATTTCACGGACAATGCACTGGTCCGGCGATTCGCCGTCCTCCACATGACCCCCGGGAAGATCCCACATCCCGGCATGGGGAAGCCCCGGTTTATCGTCTCTAAGAAACAGAAGAAGACGATTCCTGCGGTTGACAAACAGAATGCTGCAGCCTTTGCGTTTCATGGGATTATGCCGGGCGGCCCTGCAATCGGGGATTCCAGGGCCGCCGGAAGAGTCAGCCGACGTTTTTTTTGTCGTCGTAGATCATGATTTTTCGAAGCCGGGGCAGGAAAATGAACATCAGGGTTTCCTTGACCCAGTCGCGGTAGGTCTGGCTGTTGGGGCTGATCCCCAGTATCTGGGCATAGGTCGAGCTTGCGCCCAGATAATTGGTCACCACCACGGTAAAGCTGTAAACGAAACGACGGACATCCTCATCCGGAGCGGTATACGGAATTTTTTCCTGAAAGGTTTTCAGAAAGCTTTCATGAAAGGCCGTGTAATGATCGAGGGCCGGAAAATCCGAATCATCCTCCACATGGGCCGTGTTCTGCATGATCAGCCGAAACAGGTCCGGTGAGTTGAAATGAAACTCGAACAAACGGTCGATGCTAAGCGAGAGTGATTCCCGGATGGTCAGGGTGTCCAGATCCTTGTACCAGGTGTTGGCAAAGGTGTTGATTTCCTCAAGAAGTTCGTGGACCACCGCATCGAACAGCCCCGCCTTTTTCGGAAAATAATAATGAATGATCGGGTGATCGAAATTACCCGCCTTTCCCACCATGCGGACGCTGGCCGAATGGTAGGGATGGTTTGAAAAAACCTTCCTCGCCGCCAGCAGAATCCGCTTTCGCGTGTTTTCCCCCTTTCGGGTGTTTTTCCAGTCTTCCATAAATGATTGATTCCCCTGTTTTTGTTAAAGATTCCCCAATTTTTTGAAGCATGTACAATACAGGCAAGACTTATCCGGAATCCCAACGGATGTCAAGGAGTTAGATTTATCAATCACGAATGAAATAAAAGCCTTATCCGGAAACAACCATGAAGTGTACAAAATTCAAATGGTTCTACCCCGCCCCATCATCCAGCGCGTAAAATTTTTTTTAACCGAAGGATGAAATACCCGGATGTTACACCCGTTCACCGCAATAGGGACAGGCGTTCCAGGCAGATTCCAGATGGCGGCTGCAGGCCCGGCAGCGGGAACGCAGCGCCCCCCCGCAGTGATAGCAGTGGTCGAATCGTTCCGTCAGGATTTGCCGGCAATGGGGGCAGGTCATCTCCAGGGTATTCTGGGGCCCGAGAACCCGGAGCACCTCGTCGCAGGTGGTCAGGCCCGCCGTGATTTTTTCGATGCCGTCTTCGAGGAGCGTGGTCATGCCCAGGATTCGGGCGACCCGCAGAATATCCCCCTCCCCGGCGCCGCCGTGGATCAGCTGTTTGATTTCTCCGTTCACCGGAAACACTTCGAAAAGACCGATTCTGCCGATATACCCCGTCTGATGGCACGCGGAGCAGCCGGCTCCTCGTCTGAAACGGACCGCCCCGTCCCCCGGTTCGAGATTCAGCGCCCGAACCGTCTGATCGGAGACCGGATCATCACACAGACAGTGGGGACAGTTTCTCCGGACCAGGCGCTGGGCGATGATCCCGATCAGGGCATCGCAAAGAACATAGGGCTGAATACCCATGTCCCTCAATCGGGTGATGGAGGCCACGGTGCCGTTGGTATGGAGGGTACTGAGCACCAAATGACCCGTGAGCGCTGCGTGAAAAGCGATTTCGGCCGTGTCGAAATCCCGGATTTCACCGAGCATGATCACGTTGGGGTCCTGGCGGAGGATGGCCCGCAAGACCGTGGAAAAGGTCAGGCCGATCTTTTCCCTGATCATCACCTGCTCGGCCATGCCCATGTAGTACTCCACGGGGTCCTCGATGGTGGTATAGTTTTTCGTGACGGTCGCATTTTTCTGAAGCAGGGAATAAAGGGTGCTGGTTTTTCCGCTTCCGGTGGGACCGGTGGACAGGATGCAGCCCTGGGGCCTGCTGATCAGCTGCTGAACCTTGGCCAGATCCGCGTCCGACATGCCCAACTCGCCGACATCCTTGATCTGGCCATTGCGGTCGAGAATGCGCAGCACAATTTTTTCGCCGTTGATGGTCGGCAGGGTGGACAGGCGCATATCCACCATCCTCGAAGACGTTTTCACCGTGACCCGTCCATCCTGGGGCCGACGCCTCTCGGCGATATCCAGCTCGGCCATGACCTTGATGCGTGAGACAATGGCGGGATGCATGGTAAGGGGCACGTGGATTTTATCGTACAAAAGACCATCGATGCGGTAACGGATCATCGTGTAACCGGTTTTCGGTTCGATGTGCACATCCGATGCGCCGTGACGCAGGGCGTCCGAGATAACGGCGTTGACAATCCGGATCGCCGGCGGCTGGTCTTTCTCCGAAAGGAGGTCATCGAGCCCGATGTCGTCCTCCTCATCATCGATGAGGATTTCGATGGTTTCCGTGGGATCCGTGATATCCATCTGGGCGATCAGGGTATCGGGATCATCCTGCGGGCCGTAAACCTCGACAATCTTGTCATGAATCGCCCGCTGGGACGCCAGCACCGGCTGAACGGGCATACCGGCGATAAATTTCAGATCATCGATCTTGACGTAATCGGTGGGGTCTGCCATGGCCACGACCAGAACCCCCTCGGCGCGTTTCAAAGGCACAAGGACGTTATTGAAGCAGATGTCCTTGGGCACCAGGGCGGCCAGCGCCGCGGGGACCTTGAATTGGGCGGGGTCCACCACATTGATCCGCAGGTCTTTCTGAATGATGGATGACAGAACCTGTTCGTCACAGAGTTTCAGATCCATGAAGACCCTGGGCAGGATGGTGTTGGTTTTGGCCTGCACGGCAAGGGCCTTGTCCAGCTGCTGTTGATCGATCATGCCGTGTTTCAGAAGAAGCACGCCCAGTTGACTCCTGTGGCTGTTGACAAAACGGTTCAGCCGGCTGATCTGTTTCTGCCGGCGGGCCTTTTCCTTTTTAAGCGCCCTGTTTTCCTGAATCAGGTCGTACTGTTCGAGGGCCAGGCTGACGGTCAGCCTGAGATCGTCATCATTCCAGGGTTTTGTGATGAATTTGTAGACAGCCCCTTCGTTGACGGCTCCCATGACGGCCTGGACGTCGGCATAGCCCGTCAGCATGATACGAATGGTCTCCGGGTACAGGGTCTTGATGCGGCTGAGCAGTTCCGCACCGGTCATCCCCGGCATACGGTGGTCGGAAATGACCAGCTGGACGGATTCCTTTTTAAGGATGTCAAGGGCTTCCGATGCACCCCCGGCCACAAAGATCGAGTAGTTCTCCCGCCTGAACAGGCGTTTCATCGATGAAAGCACGTGCGCCTCATCATCGACGAACAAAATACCGTAGCGGGCCCGGGGCGTTTCGGCCTCAGGGGCTTTCACGTCTTTTTTTTCGTCGGACTTTCCCAGAAACAGCGATGAAAGATTTGCCATGAACGATACATCCTCAGAATTCCATGATGAGGCGACAGGCCTCAGAGATCGGGATTCACCGGCAGGGTGACCACAAAGGTCGTTCCCGTGCCCACCGTGCTTTCGACCCGAATCCGGCCGTGATGCTTCTTGACGATGTTGTATACCAGATTGAGTCCGAGCCCGGTTCCCTTGCCCGCCTCCTTGGTGGTGAAAAACGGATCGAAAATCCGGTCCCGGATGTCCGCCGGGATACCGTGACCGTTATCCCGCACGGACAATTCGACCCGGTCCCCAAGGTCCCGGGTCCGTATTTCAATTTCTCCGTTGGTGTCGATGGCCTGGGCGGCATTGACCAAAAGGTTCATGATCACCTGGTTCAGCTGCCTGGGGAAACAGGTGATCCGGGGGAGGGCCTGAAAATGTCGGATCACCCTGGCCTTGTATTTCAACTCGTTCCACACGATCCGGATGGTGGATTCAATGCATTCGATCAGATCGGCGCTGGTGGGCTTGTCATCGCCGGGATGGGCGAAATCCTTGAGATCCGAAACAATTTTGTTGATCCGGTCAGCCCCCTCCAGCGATTCATCGAGAAGCTTGGGAATGTCGTCGAGCAGATAATCGATATCCAGACGCCGGATCTGATCTTTGCCCTCTTCCACCTGATGCATGAACGAAGGCTCCATGTTCACGCCCAGACGATGGAACTGCCCGCAGAGCTCGTCATAGATGGTAAACGCCCGGCAAAGATCCCGGGTGTATTCCTTGAGCATCCTCAGATTGCTGCTGATAAAGCCCATGGGGTTGTTGATCTCATGGGCCACGCCGGCGGCCAGGTGGCCGATGGACGCCAGCTTTTCCTGATGCATCAGCTGGGTATGGGCTTCCCTGATCTCCTCACTCTTCCTTAACACTTCCTTTTCCAGATTCTCCGCCAGCTGCCTGTATTTCCGTTCCGATTTTTCAAGCAGTTCGTTCTTGTGACTGATTTCCTCATAGGATTCCCGAACCACCTGGCTGTGAAGTCCCGAGGTCATCAGATTTCTGTAATTGGTCGCGATGGTCTGAAGAAGCATGCGTGCGATGAATCGAATGGCCGGCTCCCATTTGTCCCGATTGTCATCCTCGGGACTGAATTCCATCCATAAAAATGCCAGGCAGTCGAACTGATGGCAAAGGGGCATGACCAGCACGGTATCCCGGACGCGGATCGGTCCGTCGTCGGGGTTTTCCGGAAGCGGTTCCTCCAGAGGAGTTCGGAGCCGTTGTCTCGACCCTGTCGAGCAGTACACGCTTCCGTCCCGCCGGATGATCCCCACATAAACCACCCCCAGATCGATCAGATCCCTGAGCAGCGGTTCCACATGGGTCACGGGCATCAGTTCGTCGAGGGCATAGGACCGGTCAAACGGGTCTGACGGCATATCCGTCATGCCGTCGCCCTGGTGTTTTTTCTCACGCGTCATCGTCTCTCTCCCGGGCTCACTCCCGGCAAGGCCGAACCAACTGCCGGAAACGTTTTCCGTGACGGGTTGGAGATCAGTCCCTTCCGGTGTTCCGGATCGGAAACAAAAAATCCTCCGGGTAAACCTTGTACCGCTCAGCCAGATTAAAGAACGGATCAAGGACCCCGTAAACCGACTTGAGAAGGGTCTCCAGGGTATCAAAAACCCCCCGGCCATGCAGGGCCGAGGCAAAACGAACGGGAATCCCCGTGGGGTTCCACAAATCGAGGATGTCCGTCTCGGTTTCTATGTCGTCAAGATCGCGCTTGTTGAACTGAACCACCAGGGGAAGACGACCAAAATCCATGCCCAGCCGACGGACGTTGTTCTCGAGATTTTCGAAACTTTCCATATTGTTCATGGCCTGGCTGATCTGGGAGTCCGCCACGAACACCACGCCGTCGGCTCGTGACAGCACGGTTTTCCGGGTGGCGTCGTGGGCCACCTGCCCCGGGACGGTGAACAGCTTGAATACAAGAGTCAGCCCGCTCTTTGTTTTCACGCCCAGCGGAAGCAGATCGAAAAAAAGGGTCCGGTCGCCTTTGGTTTCGATGCTCATCATGTCACCGCAGGAGGCCCGGCCGATTGTGTTGTACACATGGATGAGATTGGTTGTTTTACCACTCAACGCCGGTCCGTAATACACGATTTTTACGGTCAGCCGCCGGCCTTTCTCATCAAGCTCAGCCATCCCCATTTATCCTTTTACATGTGTCATGGGTTCTCCTGCCCCTCAGGGATCAGCGGACTCACGGTCAAAATCACACCTTTGCCGAGGAACGGCCCGGTCAAGGGAGAAATATCCATGCAGAAAGACCGGCCGGAGACGGCCCAGGGCACCACCTGCCGTCCCCGATGATCCGAGAGGACAGAACGGACCTGGGCCATCACGGTCTCATCCACATAGTCACACAGGCTTTCACCGATTACCGCCGGACCCGAAGAACCCCAGTTCAGTTCCGACACCTTGTGGTTGACCAGAACGATGGTGGTTTCCTCGCTGATCCCCAGAATGGGAAACGGAATATTCTCCAAAACGGCCTGGGACAGTTCCAGGGCCTGATTCCTCACAACCAGCTCTTCGGTTCTCTGACGGACCTTCTCCTCCAGCTGATCGTTCATGCGTTTCAACTGGTCGTTCTTGTCGATGACCGCCTGGGTCAACTCCCTGTTGGCCTTGATCAGATCATACTGATCAAGGGCCTTGTTGATTTCCAGCTTGAGGTTTTCATCGTTCCAGGGTTTAAGAAAAAACTTGTAGATATGCCCCCGGTTGATGGAGTCGGTGATGGCGTCCACCTCCGTGTATCCGGTCAGGATAATCCGGATCACGTCGGGGTATTTCTCCTTGATCACCGCCAGAAACTCCGTCCCGTTCATATGGGGCATGCGCTGGTCGGACATGACCAGATGGACATCGTTCTCTGCCAGGATTTCAAGTCCCTCTTCCCCGCTCGATGCCGTCAGGAGGGTGTAGTTCTCCTTTCGCAGCAGACGCTTGAGCGCCTGAAGGATGTTGACTTCATCGTCCACGCAAAGAACGGTATGCGGCCTGTCCGGCGCCTGGTCACTCATTGGCTCCTCCTAAACGCCATTCACTGGGTCATAAAAAAACGACAGGCGTCCTTGATGTGTTCATAGATATCCGGGAACCAGTCTTCCGCGTATCGAAACTGTTTCTCCAACGACTTTGCCGCGTCGGCTCCCACGGCCGTCAGGATCGGCGTGCGGTTGTCCTTTTTGGGGTTGATCGATGACACGGCGAATCGATTGTAAATGATATCCGCCACGTGAACCAGGGTCAAAAGCTCCGGATTGACCGCACTCCGGATGGGCATGTGATGGTATTTCAGGGTATCGCAGAGACCGGCCGGAAGCTGCCATTTCCTGGCCAGCATCTCGCCGATTTTATTGTGACGGATCGGCAGGATTTCCTTTTCGGCCTCGTAGATGGATATTCCCTCGTCACGCATGCGCGCCACCATCCGGGCGACAATCTCAGGGAAATACTGGACAAGGACAATCAGACCGATGTCATGGAGCAGACCGCTGACGAAGCAGTCGTCAGGGTCCTGTATCCCCGTCTGATCGGACAGATATTTACTGATGATGGCCACCCCCACCGAATGTTTCCAGAAATCCTCGATGTTGAACCCGCCGCCCTGTTCGGGGCTGATGGAAAACGCGTCAAACACGGACACGGAAATCACAATGTTCCGTACGGAATTGAATCCCAGCCGGACCACGGCCTCATGCACCGTACCGACCTGGGATCGGGCACCGTAAAAGGCCGAGTTGACCAGTTTCAGCAATTTGGACACGATGGCCTGGTCTTTTTTGATGGTTTCGCTGAGGGCATGGATGGTTGTGTCGGCATCCATCAGCATGCGGTTCACCTGGAAGGCGATCACCGGCAGCGTGGGCAGGTCTTTGATACTTTCCAGCTTTTTCAAAAAAGCATCGATGTCCATGGTGCACCCCTTCCGAAGAAACGCCGTTTAAGAATTCAAAATATAAAATGCATCGGAAATGTCATTGTTTTCAAGAATGATGGAAAGCTTGGCAATGATCCTCTCCGTCAGTTCGGTTTTGTGGGGAAGAATAAACCGGCCGTTGTGGGAGTAGATGGACCGGGTCAGGCACATCCCCGGTTTCAAGGCGCTGAAGCGAACCTGGCTCTCCCGGGTCAGATTGACCCCCCTCTGCCTGAGGACCTCCATGAACACCTTCACGATATCCGGGTCATAGGCCGAAAACGCCTGCTGCTTGATATGAAACAACGCCGCCTGACGCATCAGTTCGTCGTCGGTCAGGTCATCCCGGGTCATACCGCCGTCCGCAAGGAACGCATCGACCAGAGAGGTCCGCCTGGGTTTGGGCAGATGAGTCAACCGGTCATAGATATCCGCCACCGCGATAATTCTCGCCCCCAGAGGGATCTCCGATTCGACGAGCTGGTCGGGATACCCTTTCCCGTCGTATCGCTCGTGGTGATGACGAATCAGGAGACCCACATCATCGAAACCGGAGATAAACGCCAGGATGCTCTGGCCTTCGACGGCATGGGTGCGGTACTGAGCCATGTCCTGATCGGAGCAGCGATTCTCCGCCCGCTTGTCAATCAATGCCGGGGAAAATCCGATGGTGCCGATATCATGAAGAATGGCGGCGATTTCAATCCGCGTGACCTCCTCTTCGCCCAGCCCCAGGGCCCGGGCCATGTCCACCGCAAAATCGCTGACCCGTTTCCCATGACCCTTCATGTGGGGATGGGTCATTTCCGTGAGGGCCGCAAAGGCCCTGATGGTGTTCAACTGGCTCATTTCCAGTTCTTTGTTGAGAAATTCCAGCTCCCTGTTTTTTTCAACGATCTGGCGGGACCGTTCCTCAACCTTCTTTTCCATGTTCCGGGCCAGGTCGTAGAGCTGTTTGTTCTGCCGCCGTGTCAGGGCCAGCAGTCGCTTGTTTTCAGCAACCAGATCGTACTGTTCCACAGCTTTCTTCACCGCCGTGACCAGTTCGTCGTCGTTCCAGGGTTTGGTCAGGTACCGATGGATCTCCCCCCGGTTGACCGCATCGACAATGGCGTCCATGTCCGAATAACCGGTCAGGAGTATGCGGACCGCATCCGGACACATCGCCTTGGATTTTTCAAGAAAGACAGCCCCGTTCATGTTCGGCATTTTCTGATCCGAGACGATCACCGACACCCTCGGGCCTTCTGTTTCGAGAAGGGCAAGGGCCGCCTCGCCTCCCGATGCCGTCAGAAGCTCGAACCCCTGCCGCCTGAACAGACGCATCAGGGCGTTCAGGATGGGTTCTTCGTCATCCACAAAAAGTATGGTGTGTTTAAAACCTTCGTTCATGAAACCGTCCCCGCACGTGAAAAAAGCATCCGGAACCGTATCGACAATCAGAAGATTATCGTTTCTGCCCATGGTCGTCTTCTCAGGCGGAAGGTTGATCCAGAGGCAGATGAACGGTAAACTCCGTTCCCTTGCCCACCTCGCTGACCACGTCGATGGTTCCGCGGTGTTTTTTGACGATGTTGTAAGCCACGTTCATTCCAAGGCCGGTGCCCTTCCCCACCTCCTTGGTGGTGAAAAACGGATCGAAAATCCGGCTCAGATTCTCTTTGGGGATACCCTTACCCGTATCCTTGATCCGGACGGTGATGCCCGATGCGTCATGGTCGGTCGTGAGGGTGATGACGCCCTCCCCCTCGATGGCCTGTGAGGCGTTGATGATCATGTTCATGAACACCTGGTTGAGCTGCTGGGGAAAGCAGGGCACAAGGGGCAGGTTGCCGTAATGCTTTTTGACCTGGGCCGAGTATTTGATTTCATTCCAGATGACGTTGAGCGTCGAATCGAGACAGGCATTGATGTCCGCCTCTTTCATGGTATCCTCGCCGGGATGGGCAAAATCCTTGAGGTCCATGACGATTTTCTTGATCCGCTCCATACCTTCCAGGGATTCTCCGATCAGGTCTTCGCTGTCTTTCATCAGATAATCGATATCCAGTTCCTCTTCCTTTCGATCGATGAGCTCCAGGGCCTCTGAAATCGATGGGGACCGTTCGTTGGCATCGCCCCTGATCGTTTGTTTCAGCTCCCGGTAACGGGTCAGAAGCGCATTGACGTCTTTCTGGTAGCCGGCCAGGGTTTTCAGGTTGCTGCTGACAAATCCCGTGGGGTTGTTGATCTCATGGGCGACCCCGGCCGCCAGCTGGCCGACCGAGGCCATCTTTTCGGACTGATACAGCTGTTCGCCGGCTTTTTTGACGCGATCCTCAAGCTCGATGATCCGGATTCCCGAGCGGATACGGGCGGTCAATTCACCCACATTGAGGGGTTTGACCAGAAAATCGTCGGCCCCGGCCCGAAGGCCCTCGATGGTGTCCTCCTTGTCGCTCCGCGAGGTGATGAGGATAATGAAGACATAGGTATCCAGGATCTCACTTCGAATTTTTCGACAAAGATCGAGGCCGTTCATTTCGGGCATGCTCCAGTCGGTCACCACCACCCGTGCGCCGGTGCGTTTGAGCAGGTCCCAGGCCTCACGGCCGTTTTCCGCGATGATGACCTTGAAATCGGCTTCCCGCATCAGCTTCAGGACAAGTTTCCGGGCGACGACATCGTCGTCGGCAAAAATAATCTTTACGGTATCCATGGACAGAACCAAAAAACGTAAACGATTAAGAAAAACCAAACGAAAGACCGGCAGAAAAAAAACAGGATGATCTGTTGAAAAGAGATGACTTATTCTATGAAGATTTCATACAAAGTTCAAGGGGAATATCGTTTTTGAGCCGATTCGCCCACACCCTCTCAGGGGCGATCCAGGATTCTGCGGACGGCACGGGCCAGGTCGTCGATACCGAAGGGTTTTCCGATGAAGTCCGAGTCCTCGTCCAGATCATTCTCATCGGTGATGACGTCGGCGGCGTAACCGGACATGTAAAGCACCCGAAGGCCCGGGTGGTCCGACTTCAGGTGTTCCGCCAGGTCCCTGCCGTTCATGGACGGCATGATCACGTCGGTGATCAGAAGGTCGATGCTTCGGCCATGGGCGGATGACAGTGCCATGGCCTGGACCGGTGTTCCGGCGGTCAGGACCGAATAGCCCTTCCGGGTCAGCATCCGCTCGACCATATGCAACACGGCCGCTTCATCTTCCACCAGAAGAAGGGTTTCCCGTCCGCCGTGAACAGGCGTGCGGGACGGTTCGATCAGAGGTTCCCCGGCCGTCTCCACATGACTGGGCAGGTAAATGCGGAAGGTCGTGCCCAGCCCCGGTTTACTGTCCACATGGATGTACCCCTTGTTCTGCTTGACGATGCCGTAAAGGGTCGCAAGGCCCAGGCCGGTGCCCTTGCCCAGTTCCTTGGTGGTAAAAAAAGGCTCGAACAACCGCTCCTGCGTGGCCTTGTCCATGCCGCAGCCGTCATCGCTGATTGAAAGAAGAACATAATCTCCGTCGGCGACGGCCTCCTGACCGGCCGGGGCTTTGACCCTGCCGCTGACCATGCCGGTTTCGATGACGATGGTTCCCACGCCCGTAATGGCGTCCCGCGCGTTCACGCAAAGATTGACCAGGATCTGATCGATCTGGGACGTGTCCATTTTCACGGGTTTTAAATCGTCGGCCGCCCGGAATTCCAGGGCGATATTTTCGCCGATCAGACGTTTGAGCATGTTCATGGTGTTTTGAACCGTCCGGTTCAGGTCCAGGACCCGGGGCTCAATGATCTGTTTCCTTGCGAAAACGAGCAGTTGCCGTGTCAGGTCCGCCGATCGCTGCGCCGCTTCGAAGATGGCCGTCAGGTCCGTGGCCAGGGGGTCGTCGGGATCGATCTGATCCATGGCCATCTCGGCGTGACCGAGAATCACGCCCAGCATGTTGTTGAAGTCATGGGCCACGCCGCCTGCAAGCCGCCCCACCGACTCCATTTTCCGGGACTGAAGCAGCTGGGCCTGGAGCGTCTCCCGCTCTTCCTCGGCCTTTTTCTGCTCGGTGATATCCCGGAATTCGACGGTCCGCACCATCTTGCCTTTGTACGGCACATTCCGGGCTTCCAGTCGGATGGGAAATTCCTCTCCGTTTTTTCGCAGTCCCACGGCTTCATAGGGTTTTTCATAACCGGAAAGGATGTTCGACATGACCAGGGGGCGGGCTGATTCGGCGATCAGGAGCAGCCCGTCCATGCCGATAAGTTCGTCTTTCGTATACCCGGTGATGTCCGAAAGGCCCTGGTTGCAGTCGAGAATGCAGCCCTTGTCATGGATCGTGATGCCGCCGAAGGATGCGTTGTGCAGGGCCTTGAACCGTGCCTCGCTTTCGGCCAGAAGGGTCTCGGCCCGTTTCCGGTCGGTAATGTCGCCGTAGGTGACCACCACGCCGTATTGACTCAGGAAAAGCGGAGCCGCCGTCACGTTGATCCAGGTGACGCTGCCGTCGTCCCTGACGATACCCATCTCCTGATTGTCGATGCGACGCTGCTCGCGAAGGGCCCGGACACTGGCGAATTCCTCGGGGGGCATGGGGGTGCCGTCGGGCCGGATGATTGACCATGCGCTGCCGTCGATGCCGCGAGCCCGATGTTCATCGGTTTTCACGCCCAGCAGACGCTCGGCGGTGGGATTGGTCTCCAGAATACGGCCGTCGGGATCGGTCACGGTGATGCCCAGGGGGAAGGTATCAAACAAGGCATGGTATTTTTTCTCGCTTTCCCGAAGGGCCTCTTCAATGCGTTTGCGCTGGGTGATCTCGACGATCGATCCTTCGATGAAACCCTGGTCCCGGTACACCGTGGCCGAAAACAAAATCCAGATGCGACTGCCGTCGGCGCGGATAATCTCCGTTTCGTAATCCCGGATCTGTCCCTGATCGAACAGGGTTTTCACCATCTCGGCCCGTTTTTGGCTATCGACCCAGGACTCGGCCGCATTGAAGTTTGCCATGCAGCTTGGCACGTCCGGATAGCCTGCCATGCGGGCATAGCGCTCGTTGATGGCGATCAGCCGGCCATCGGCGATGCCGGTACGGAACAGGGCGGCCTGGGCCCTCTGGAACAGCGACTGATAATGACTCTCACTGAATTCAAGGGCCCGGGTCCTTTCGGTCAGCATCATTTCCGACCGGAGCATGGTGCGCTCCTGTTTCAATCGATTGAGCAGGTCCGGAAGGTCCGGGGGGTGAACGGGTTTTGTCAGAAAATCGGCGGCGCCTTTTCGCATGAAGGCCGCGATTGTTTCGGGATCGGCATGATCGACCATCACCAGGCAGACCGTTTCCGGATGCCGGGCCCGAACCGTCTCCAGGACCGCAGGCGCGGTTTTATCGTCATCACCTGCATCGATGAGGACCGCATCAACGGCTTGCTCACTGAGACATGCCCGGACCCGGTCCACATCGCCGGCCTGCCGTACCCGGCAGCCCTGTCGGGAAAGGTGATCGATCAGGTTAAGGGACTCGGGGCCGGCGGCGCCGACCAGCAGGATGCGGCAGGGGTATCGGGTGGGCCGGCCTTCGATCAGCGCCGTGGCCGTCTCGACAAACCGGGCTTTGTCCCCCGGCCAGGGCAGCATGACGATCGGGCCTTTTTTAGACAGTGGCCGGGCATGATCGGCACCGGCATGGGCTTCGGAAAGCACAAGAATCGGAACAGAGACGAGCGCCGGGTACATCCCGGACCGAAGCAGCCGGCAGAACTGCCGGCCGTCCAGGCCCGGAACGGCAAGGGCGGTGACGATCAGATCCGGCGGCGGCAGAACGGACAGGACGGCCAGGGCCTCATCCACGGAGCCGCAGGACTGACTGAAAATGCCCGCCGAGGCCAGCCGGCCGCTCACACGGAGACGATGGGTATCGTCGCCGTGAACGATCAGGGCCCTGGGGGCGTGAGTTTCTGATTGGCGGTCATCGTATTCAGTCGACCGTCCCCGGTGTTCCATAGGTTTTTACCTCAATGGTTCGTAAGCGCGGGGCGTCCCCGTCAGTCAACCAGATAGGTGCGTGCCCGGGCCAGGTAACGTTCCACCTGATCCTTCTCCCAGGCCTCATCCTTTCCAAGCTCACGGGCCATGACCCGGGCCACGGCGGGTGCCGCGTCCATGCTGGCCCGGGCATCGAGAATCAGGGCACGGGTCCGTCGCGCAAGCACGTCATCCAGGAAAAACGCCATTTCGTTCCTGACGGCCCAGACCACTTCGGCGAACCGGTAGGGCAGGCGCTCGTGAATGAGGCCGGAAAACGAGGGGTCCTCGGCTTCGATCCGCTTGATCAGGCGGGCGTTGTTGCCGTAAAGTTCGTAAGGGGCATTTCCCGCGTCATCCACGGACCAGCCGTTCAGGCTGAGGTTGCGGGTCCGGGATTTCCGGGGATCCAGGGCACCGATGGGAATGGCGGCATCGATGGTGTCTTCGCCCATCTTGCGGTAGGTGGTCCATTTCCCGCCGGCGATGGTGATCAGCCCCGACGGCGACACGTTCAGATGATGGTCCCGGGACAGGGTCGCCGTTTTTTTGTCGTTGCCCGTATTGATCAGCGGACGGATACCGGCGAAGGCCGACAGAACATCTTTGGCCACGGGGTCCTTGGTCAGGTAACGGGCCGCATGGTCCAGAAGGAAATCCAGCTCTTCCTTGAAGGGCTGGGGCTCGAGGCTGGGTTTGTCGATGGGCGTATCGGTGGTCCCAACCACCACCCGGTCATGCCAGGGCACGGCAAAAAGAACGCGGCCGTCTTCGGTGTGGGGCACGAGAATCGCCGCATCGCCGGGCAGAAAGGACTTGTCAAGGACGATATGGACACCCTGGCTGGGGGCGATGATATTCTCATGCTCGCCTTCATCCATTTTCAGGATGTTGTCCACGAAAATCCCGGTGGCGTTGATGACGACTTTTCCGCGAATCTCGTACTCATTGCCGTCGAGTTTGTCGACGACACGCACGCCGCTGACAAGGCCGTCGGTTTTGATCAGCGACTCCACCTGGGCGTAGTTGATCACACAGCCGCCCAGATCCTCGGCGGTCTGGGCCAGGGTCACGGCCAGGCGGGCGTCGTCGAACTGACCGTCATAGTAGATCACCCCGCCCTTGAGGCCGTCGGGTTCCAGCGTACGAATTTTCTTCATGACTTTTTCACGGGAAAGCACCGTGGATTTCCGGAGCCCCAGCTTTCCGGCCAGCATGTCGTAGACCTTGAGTCCCACCCCGTAAAAGGGGCCTTCCCACCAGCTGTAGTTGGGAACGACAAAGGACTGATGGTGAACCAGGTGGGGCGCGTTCTGAAGAAGCAGGCCCCGTTCCTGAAGGGCCTCGAGAACCAGGGAAATATTACCCTGCTGAAGATACCGGATGCCTCCGTGGATCAGCTTGGTGCTGCGGCTGGAGGTCCCTTGCGAAAAATCGCCCTGTTCGACCAGAAGGGTGCTGTACCCCCGGGAGGCGGATTCCACGGCGGCACCCAGTCCGGTGGCCCCTCCGCCGATGACGATTACGTCCCAGATTTTCGTTTGTTTTTCAAGTCGCGCCATCATTTCACTGCGTATCATGCCAATGCCTCCCAGAGGATTTTGTGTCTTCGGATGGGTTGTCGGATGCTGAATGTACTGTCTCAGGCTTTCGAATGTACTTCATATGAAACGCACGCGCAACATGATTTTTACCGTATCGGATTGCGCGCGCACCGCATTTCGCACCTTTCATCCCGAAACCGTCTGTGGTAAGAATAATCACATGGATTAAAATTGTTGTTTCCGTTGATGGGCAAAGCACAGCACGCCCATCACTATATTAATGAAAAGCATGCCGTCAGGACGACGCCGTGGACACAGCAAGCCCCATAGACCACCTCGCCGGAACGATCCGAACGGCCATCGACAGGCCCTGGCTGATCGACGCGGCCACAGGCCATTTCCTGGATTCCTCCTTTTCCATCCGCGATGGCCAGTCGCTTCTGAGGTTATCGGAAGCCTCTTTTGACGACGACCGGGAAACCCTGATCGACCTGATGCTGTCCCCCGACCCCGCCCTGCTCACAAACCTCGAACCCCTGCTGCTCGGACGGGTGTTCAGCGAAAACGACGAAAAGGCTCTGGCCCGGATGATCGGCACCCCCGAACTCACGGCGCGGATCGCCTTTCCCGAAAAGCCCGAATGCCTGATTTGCCCCGTCGGGGCCGAGGCCCTCGACCGATTCGTCAAAAAAATCCGCATCACCGTCTCCTTCCCCGAGCCGATGGTGGAGGCCCTGGCCGCAGCCCTGCCGGAACCGCTCCGTTCCATGGCCGCCTCCCTCCTCAGACAGTCCGGCCTCACCTTTCACCCCGAGGCGGTGTCTTTCTTTTCCATGTATTTTCCCGTGGCCGCCCGTGAGCCCGACGCATTGACGGACGAACTGACGCTGATTCTCGGCACCCTGTCGGACCGAAAACGTGAAGACATCCGCAGCCGGCTGATCGAACGGCACGACGACTGCCTGAAACGGCTCGATGAACTGCGGTTTGTTGACGAGATGCTGAAAAAAAACACCATGGAGGTCCTGATGCTTCAGGGCGTGCGCGTCCCCTCGATCTCACAGGAGACGATCGAAGCGCGGATCACGGTTCTGCGACGGCTCCTGTCCGCGATCTACGGGTGGACCGGCGAGGCGGAACCCGCCGTGACCCATCGGGATCTGGGACGCTGCACCGGGGAAAACGGCATCCTGAAAATAATCGATCTTCTGTCGTGATCGGGAAAACATCTTCATTTTTTCCCGAATTTCGATTAAGACAGGTCGCGTGAGCCCAACCAACTGCATATCAGGAAGGATAATACCGTGACACGACCCTACGAGGAAATCGATATCACCAAAGTCAGAACCTACTCGGCGGCGGACCGGGCGTCCAAGGTCACCACCAGCCTTGAAGCGCGGCCGGTGCGGGCGGGCATGAGCATGCGGGACTTTCTGGCCGGCCTGCCGTCCATCCTCAAGGCCGAGGATCTCAAACAGGTGGCCCGGGCCGTGGTCCGGGCCAGATCCCTGGGCAAACCCGTCATCGCCATGCTCGGCGGCCATGTGATCAAGACCGGATGCAGCCCGGTTCTTTCCGATCTTGCCCAAAACGGCCTGATCACCCATTTTGCCTCCAACGGCTCGGCCTGCATTCACGATACGGAACTGGCCCGATTCGGCCATACCTCGGAAGATGTGGCGGCCCAGCTTGAGGACGGCTCCTTCGGCATGGCCGCCGATACGGCAGCCCTGGTCAACGGGGCGGCACGCCGGTCGGCCATGGGCGCCGAAGGCTTCGGCGAGGCGGTCGGAGCCATGCTCATCGAGGAAAAAGCCCCCCATGTGAACCGCGCGCTCCTTTCCAGGGCTTACACCCTTGGCATCCCCTACACCCTGCACGTGGCCCTGGGCACCGACATCGTCCACCAGCACCCGGACGCGGACGGGGCGTCCATCGGCGCGGCGTCCCTCAGGGATTTCCGGATTTTCGCGGCCACGGTGTCCCATTTGGGCGGAGGCGGCGTGGTGCTCAACCTGGGCAGCGCCGTGGTCATGCCCGAGGTGTTTCTCAAGGCCCTGTCCCTTTCCAGGAACCTGGGGCACGACGTCAGCAGGTTCACCACGGCCAATTTCGACATGATCCAGCATTACCGCCCCCAGGTCAACGTGGTCCGGCGTCCGACCCTGTCCGGTGGGCGGGGCTATTCGATCACCGGACACCATGAAATCATGATCCCCCTTCTTGCGGCGGCCATTTACGAAGAAGCGGACAACCCCAACCCCTAACCGGAAAGAGCTTTGCCCATGAACCTTCAGCTTTTGACAGAACAACGCATTCTCGTGATCGGTGATGTGATGCTTGACCGCTATGTCTGGGGCGACGTGAACCGGATTTCTCCGGAGGCCCCGGTTCCCGTGGTACGGGTCGGCGACCGGACCGAGGTCATGGGAGGGGCCGGCAACGTGGCGGCCAACCTGGCCGGACTGGGCTGCACCGTGACCCTTCTGGGCGTCCGGGGCGGGGACGAGGCCGGCATCCGGCTCTCGGAACTCTGCCGCGAAAAAGGCATCGACCCTGTCCTGTTCACGATACGCAAACGGCCCACCACCACCAAGACACGGGTCATGGCCCGCAAGCAGCAGCTGTTCCGACTGGACGAGGAAGACGTAAAGACCCTGACCGACAAGGACAGGGAAACGATGCTGGCCGCATTCGAAGAACGCCTGCCTTCGGTCGACGCCGTGATCCTTTCCGACTACGGCAAAGGAATCATGCAGACGCCCGGTCTGTGCCGGGACCTGATCCGGCTGTGCAAAACCTACCGGGTTCCCTCGCTGGTGGACCCCAAGGGTCGGGACTGGGATCGCTACACCGGAGCCACCTGCATCACCCCGAACACCGCCGAACTGGAGGCGGTCAGCGAAACCCCCTTCGATCACGACGAAACCCTGCTGCTGGACGTTGTCACCCGAACCAAGAAAAAATACAAAGTCAAGTGCCTGGTCCTGACCCGGGGCGCCAAGGGCATGTGCGTGGCCGATTCCGACACCCCGCCCCTGTTCCTGCCCACCCAGGCCCGGGAAGTGTTCGACGTCTCCGGTGCGGGCGACACCGTCATCGCCACCCTGGCCGCCGCTGCGGCCGCCGGCCTGACCTTTGCCAAGGCGGCGGAACTGGCCAACACCGCCGCGGGCATCGTGGTGGCCAAGGTCGGCACCCAGCCCGTCAACCTGATGGAACTGGACCTGGCTCTCCGGGAAAAGGACCTGAAGGAGCAGAACAAGATCGAAGGCTACTACAAACTGGATTCGGCCATTGCCGCCCGGACCCGCATCGAGGCCTGGAAGGCCAAAAAGGAAACCGTGGTGTTCACCAACGGCTGTTTCGACCTGCTGCATCCCGGCCATGTGGATCTCCTGCACAAGGCCCGGGCCTTAGGCGACCGCCTGGTGGTGGGCCTGAACAGCGACCTGTCCGTTTCCCGTCTCAAGGGCGAGAAACGGCCCATCCTGGCCGAGCAGGACCGGGCCGCCATTTTGAGCGCCCTGTCCTGTGTGGATCTGGTGGTGATTTTTTCCGAAGACACGCCCCTGGCCCTTTTGGATATCCTGAGGCCCGACATCCTGGTCAAGGGGTCGGACTACACCCCCGAGCAGGTGGTGGGCAAGGATCTGGTGGAATCCTACGGAGGCAGGGTCTGCCTGGTTCCCCTGATCGAAGGCCACAGCACCACCGGCATCGAGCAGCGGATTATCGGGCGGCAAGACCCGCGCGATTGATGATCCGGTCGATCAGGTGCTCATCGTTTCCGGTCACGGCAAGGTCGATGCCGGCCACATAAAGGGAAAGGGGCAGGACGGCGGAGCCCAGGCGGGCGGCGTCCTTGTCCGTGGTCACGAAGGCGTGTGCCCCGCCGGCCGATGCACGGCGGGCAATCTCGGCAAGATCGTCGGCGCTGTAAGGGTGGTGGTCCGGAAAGGCCATACATCCCGCCACGGTGAATCCGAGGGCATCGAGGGATCGTTTGACGTCGTCGTTATTGGCAATGCCGGAAAAAGCGAAGACCGCCTCCGCCGGCGCCGAAACCGCAGAGGCCATGCGGGTCCGGTCGGCCGGGATGATGCCCCGCAGCACCGGGCGGTGACCGCAGGTGATGACCGGGGTACGAAGAACGGCAGACGGCAGGCCCAGGGCTTCAAGCCGGGCGTGAAAGGCGCGGACGGATTCAGCCGGGTCATCGGCCCGGGTCAGCACAAACAGATGGGCCCGTGCAAGGGCCGCAACGGGTTCGCGCAGGGGGCCCCGGGGCAGCGCAAAGCCGTTGCCGAAGGGTCGGCAGGCATCGAAAAGAACAATGTCCAGATCCCGGTGAAGCTTGCGGTGCTGGAATCCGTCATCAAGAAGAATCACGTCCGGTGAAAATCGGGCAAGGGCCTGGCGTCCCATCCGGCTTCGGTCCTTGCCCACCACCACCGGCACCCCCGGAAGGGCTGCGGCCATCATCAGCGGTTCATCCCCGGCCCAGGCCGCATCCATCAGCACCGTCTTTCCGTCGCTGACCACGCCGCCCTTGTCCGTAGCACGGCCCCCGTAACCCCGGCTGAGAATCAGGGGCCGAAACCCTCTTTCTTTCAGATGCCGGGCCAGAAGCATCGTCATGGGGGTCTTGCCGGTCCCCCCCACGGTAATGTTGCCGACGGATATCACCGGACAGGCCAGACGACGGACCGTCAGGGCGCCCTTATCGTAAAGACGGTTTTTCAAAGCCGCCGCAGCAGCAAGACCGCGGGACAGCCCGCGGCAACAGGGTTCCAGGGGAAAGGGCCCGGCCCCACCGTCGTCACGGATCAGGGTTTCGACGGCGTGTCTGAGATCGGTCACGGTTTTACTCCCACAGGTCCATTTCATCATCCGCTAAAAAACTAGGCCGACGGCAGGGATTCCAGTTCGAACATCTGGGCCAGGCGGGCCATTTCCACCTGCTCGCGCCACTGGTCGTCGGTCAGCTCATAGTGCGCGCATTCGGCCGGATCGGGTTGGCCGTACTTGACCTTGGCGTTCAGCTGCTCAAAGCTGTGGGTCGCATAGCAGTGCAGGGCAAAGGACTCGTCCGCAAGAAACATGGACGGAAATTCATAGGGATTTTCTTCGACGAGTTGTTTGAGCTCATCGGGCGTTTTGGCGGTAAGTTTCATGCTGTGTACCTCTCATGCTAATAAACAATTATTTGACGACAAACGCCACCTTGTCATAAAGGGGCTTGCCGCAGCCGGTCTTGTAAACCGTTGTTTCTACAACATGTCTCCCTTTTTGTAAAGTCCAGAGATAACGCCCGCCCAGGGTTTCTGCATGCGCCCGTCCGTCGATACGCCAGACAACCCGGTCCGTGTCCGCCACACCGCCGACAAGGAATTCAAAGGCTTCGTCGCCGTCGGGAATCCGGGGATCCATGGCCATCTCGAGGCCGCTGACCGGCTTGACGAACCCGAACCGGACCGGGGGCGTCTCGGACCGATCGCTTTTGGGCTCCGATCCCGGCTTAAACCATTCCCTGCGCGTGACGGTCCCGTCGCCGCTGCCCTGTCGTATCGTGACCTCCCGCAATGTCAGTCCGGGGCTCAAAAACAAGGGCCGGGTCTCGCCGAGGCGATTGAGTTCGGCAAACACCCCGCGCAACACCAGCGACGGTCCCGTAGACCCGGTGACCCCGTCCATGCAGCTCCCGTCAAAATTCCCCATCCAGACGCCTGCGGCGAAGCGATGGTTGTATCCCAGGGCCCAGGCATCGCGATAATCGCTGGACGTTCCTGTTTTGACGGCCGTCTGGACCGGGAAATTCAAGGGACTTGCGGCGCCGAATTCCAGATTGCGGGCCTGGGCGTCCGACAGAATGTCCCCGATCAGCGAGGCGGCTTCCTCGGAAAAGACCCGGCGCGAGACGGGCAAAGACCCGCCGTCGGCATAAAGCGTCAGCGGACGGAACTCGCCCCGGTTGGCCAGGGCCGCGTAGGCCTGCACCATCTGAAACAGGGACACTTCACCGCAGCCCAGGGCCAGGCCGTCGCCATAGAAATCCGGATGACGGTCCAGGCTGTCGAACCCCAGCAGGTGAAGCAAACGAAGGTAGGGTTCATGCCCGACAAAACGGATGGTTTTCACGGCCGGGATATTGAGGGAATTGCCCAGGGCCTGCCTCAGGCTGACCCATCCGTAAAAACTCCGGCTGTAATTGTGGTAGGTGTGAAGCCCGCGGCCCACGGCATTGGTGAGTGGCGCGTCATTGATTTCCCGGGCCGGGGACCAGCCCCGGTCCAGGGCCAGGGCATACAAGAACGGCTTCATCGACGAGCCGGGCTGGCGCAGTGCGGTGACCCCGTTGATGAACCGGCCGGACCGATGGTCCGCCCCGATACCGTCGGACACCCAGGCCAGAATCTCGGAGGTGCCGTGGTCGACCACCAGACAGGCGGCATTGGCCACATGCCTGTCCTCCAGGGATTTGAGGGTCGTGAAAACGAGGGCCTGAACACGGACCTGAAGGGGTCCGGACAGCGTGGTTCGGATCATGTCGGGTACCGGCCCCGTATCACGGGCCGGATCGGCCATGATAAACCGGGCCGCATGATCGGCGTCGATCGAAAGGCCCGGCCGTTCCAGATCAAACGTTCCGTTCCGGGCCTCTTCGAGCTGAGGGCCAGTGAGGAGGGAAGCCCGGTGAAGACCCACCGCCAGATCATGCAGGGGTTTCTCGATGGCCCCCGGATTCCGGTAGAGATCGTAGTAGGACGGAGCCCGCACCAGAACCGAAAGGGCCAGCCCTTCCTTCACGGTCAGGGTGTCCGGGCTCCGGTTGAAGTAATAGGCCGCCGCCTGCACGACTCCCCGCCGGTTTGAGGCAAAAGGAACCTGATTCAGGTAGAATTCCAGAATCGCGTCCTTGCTGTGCCGTTTTTCCAGGCCGGCGGCCTCGAACCCTTCGATCCACCGGGACCAGACGGTCCGGGGACGGGGATGGATCATGCGCACCACCTGCTCGGTGATGGTGCTGGCCCCGCGCACCGTGGACAGGGACAGAACATTCTGGACCAGAGCGTGGATCCGGGCGGCCCAGTCCACCCCGCCGTGACGGTAAAACCGTTTGTCTTCGGAAAAGACAAAGGCGTTTTTCAACGTGTCGGGAATATCGTGAAGCGGAAGACACGAGGCGGTGTTCCACCGGTTCGCGTAGGTCACCGTCAGGGGGCGGCCGTCCCGGTCGGTCAGCCGGGGCTTACGGACTTCGGTCAGAAGACCGGCCAGCGAATCGGGGCCCCGGCGGATATCCCGGACGGTCCTGACGGCGATGATCGACAGAACCGTCACAAGACAGATCAAAACGGCCGGGACGACCTTTTTCATCCGTGCGTTTATCATGGCTTCACGGGGTCTCAGCCACGGTCAGGCGTCCGGGAAGTCCGGTCCCGAACACATCGGCGTCATACATTTCACCGGCAAAGACCGGCAGCATCCTGAATTCCCCTTCGGCAACGGCCTGGGCCGTGTACGACAGATGATAGTTCCCGGCGGGCAGATAGTCCGAATAGAACCTTACGCTGTCATGACGCAGCTCCTTATGGTAGAAATTCCAGCGGGAGGCGTGGTAGGCCCTCCAGTCGGAGAAGGTGAACCAGAACGAACCCCCGGCCGCCTCGAAATCCCCCTTGTCCGCATCGAACCGTGAGGCGGTGGCCAGATCCCGGTTCACCGGTTCCAGTCCTCCGGGGACAGGATCATCGACCACCAGGAAATGCCGGGCCGACGGCAGGGAGACAAACAGATCCACCCGGACCAGTTCCCCCCGCCCGATGCGGGCGTCCTTTCCGAGAAGCGTCCATGAACCGTTTTTCTCCACACTGATTTCCCGGCGGATGTCCACACCGGCGTTTTTCCGTTCTGCCGCCTCGTCCACCGTGGCGAAGGAAAGACGCGGCGAATAGTAAAGCCGCCCGGTCCCCTCCCGGGAAACAGTCAGGAGCGCTTCTTTTCCGATATCGTCTCCGGTCAGGGGCCGGACAAAGGTTTCAGCCGGGTCCGTCACGTTTTCAAAGGCGGCCTTCCCGATCCTCACGTTGTCCACAAAGGCCTTGACCTCCATGCGGGGCGCCTCGGTTTCATAGACCCGGGCATAGTCGGCCAGGGCCTTCATGCAGAACAGGTTTTCCTGGGTGTTTTCCCAGTGGTCCCGGTTGCCCCGGGTCTGGGTCAGGGCCCGGACCAGCCGGAAGGGAATATCCCCAACCTTTTCCCGACCCCGGGCTCGCTCCCCGAACACGGTGAGGGCCGAGAGAATCGCCGCGTTGTCTCTCAGCGGCGTGGCCAGCATCCGGAGATAGCCGTCGTCTTTCTGTTCGGAAAACATGACCTTGCCGCCGGTCTGATCGGCCTGGGCCAGAATCATCGTGCAGGCGCTGACGGCCAGATGGTCCGCATCCTTTGTGTTCAACGCCGCCTGCATGAACATGGCCTTTCCGAACAGGCTCATGCGGGGAAGATGGGACGCATACCGTTCCAGATCCCGGACGGTCAACCCCTGATCGGCGGACAGGGCGCAGAGGGAGACGGCCCTCACGACGGCGGCCATGCCCCGGGAATAAAAGTCCGGCAGAATCTCCCGCTTGAGCATGTCGTTCAGATACCCGTGCAGGCGGGTCTCAACCGTCTCCGGAACCGCGTACCCGGCCTGTTTCAGCCAGTTGAAACACAGGGCCGTGAAGGCGGACAGATAGGGATCGCCGTAGGCGTCCTCGGGCAGGTAAAAGGCCATGGCCCCCGAGGGCGTCTGGAAATCGGCCGCCTGATCCAGTGTTTCGGTCACAAGGTCTTCGGCCCCGTCCCAGGAAAGGGTTGCGGGCAGATAGGGGCGGAGTTCGCGATAATACGCCGCCGCCGTCGCACGGCTGAGTTTCTGTTCCCAGCAGGAATAGGGATAGTGCTGCATGTAGGCAAAGGCGCCCGACAGATGACCCAGGACCGTGGGCGATACGGTGAGGGACAGGCTGCCCGTCCCGGGTTCGATACGATCGGGAACCCGGATCGGTTCCTCGACGGCGTCTTCGGTGGTGGTGCCCCAGGCGGCCGCCGTTTCCAGATGACGCCTCGGTTTCACCGGCACGTGATGCACCAGCCCGTCGCCGTCTTTCCTGTCCCGGGCCGTGGCCGTAAAGGTCAAAGTTCCGGGCTCGCCGGCCGTGACCGGGAGGAAAACGGTTTTCCGTTCAAAGGGCGGGCAGGTCATCTTCTGGCTGAGTTCGGCCGGAGAGGCCTCAGGATCAAGGGACCCCTCGACGCGGACCGCAACCGACAGGGTCCGGGGCTTGTCTGTCCGGTTCATCACGGTGAATCCGGCTTTGAACCGGTCACCGGAGGTCACCTGGTTGGGCATCACGGGTCTTAATTCCGTGGGCTTGTTGACCTTGAACCCTTCGTCGCCCAGACCCATCCGGTCCGTGGGCGTAACGGCCATGACAAACACCCGCCAGCCGGTGAGGTTGTCCGGCGCGGTAAAGTCAAACACCGCTTTCCCCTCGTCATCGGTTTCAAGGGACGGGTTCCAGTAGCTCACGTAGTCAAACACCGAGCGCATGCTGATGGCCGCCCCGCCGTCACCGCCCGGACTGGCGCCTTTTTTTTCGAATTTCCGGATACCGATCAGTTGGCTGATCAGGCTGTAGTTCATCAGATCCAGACCGTCCACGCTGTTGAATCCGGCGTAGGGGTCAAAATGATTTCGTCCGGCGGCAATCAGATCGAACACCGCCTCATCGAGAACCGCCACCGCCAGCTCCAGTTTTTCCGGGTCGCCGTCCCTGGGATGCACCACCTGGGCCCTGACGGCCACCGACACCCGGTCTCCGGGCCGGTAGACCGCTTTGTCCGGGGTGACATCCACCCGAACGGCCTTGTAGGGATCGTTGACTGTGGTGGCCACATAGCCGGTTCGAAACGCGGGTTTGCCCAGATCCGCCTGACCGTCGTCCGGGGCCGCCTCGACCCGGGGCGACACCACGGTCACCGAGAGAAAGAAGCCCGGCAGGGCATCCTCGGTCACCGGGATCTCGATAAGCGGTGTGCCGCTCTCCAGCACACGGGTCCAGTGTTTCAGGACGCCGTACCGTTCCATGGTGATCAGGGCCAGGGCCCCCGGCCAGGGATTCTTGACCAGGTACCGGGCCGTATCCCCCACCTTGAAATCCACCTGTTCGGGAATGATGTCAAGGCTGTATCCCTCCGGTTCTTCCCAGAGCACCCGGCCGGGTCCGATGACCCAGGTCCGGTATTCGGTGCTGTGGCTGAGGCCTTTGGCATCCTTGATCTCGGCGGTTACCCGGTAGACACCGCTGTGGTCGGGCGTGAAGGTATGGACGCCGCCCTCTTTCGACGACGTGATGCGGGCCCTGTCCACCTGATCCCATTCGTGGGTGTAATGGGTCAGGTAGGCGTTGCCCGCCCCCTTGACCCGGGACGCCCGGGTCACCTGTCGTTCAACGCGAAGGTCGATGGGGACGCCCGGTTCGGGAACGCCCAGCCGGTTGACCACGACAGACCTGATCCGTACCGGTTTGTCCTGTTCATGCACCCATTTTTCAGCGGTCAGCCCCACCAGCCGGGTCCTGCCCCAATAATCGGCCCGGCTCATGGACGCCACGGACTTTCCGCGATCGTCACGCACCTGGCTTTCCACCTGGAGACGGCCGTAAACCACATCCAACGCGTCCAGAGTAAAGCGGGCCGTCAGATCACCCTTCCCGTCCAGGGTTTTCTGATCGTCGAACACGGTCTTGGCGGACAGGGTCCCGGCCTGGGTATCGAAATAAAACTCTTTGGCAACGGGATGATCCGACTGAAAGGACCTTGCCTCCAGACGGGCGGTGATCCGGGCTGCGGCGTCGGCATAGGGCCCTCCGGCGTGAAGCCGGGCCAGCACCGTCACATCCACGGCGTCGCCGTTCGTAAACGAGTCTCCTGACAGTTCGCTGCTGACCCTGAACGGCGACGGGGTGAAATCGCTGACCAGAACCTCCATGGGCATCCAGGTGTCCCCGGTGAAATCAGCGGACAGCTCGAAGCGATACCAGCCCACGGCCCCGGTTTTCGGAATCGTCAGCTCACCGTCAACGGCGCCGAATTCGGACAGCCTGATCGGCTTGCGTTCGAGCACGGACTTGCCCATGGGATCGGTGACGGTCAGGGCATACTCGCCCGGCGGAGGGCTGGTCAGGCTCCTGTTGTCCTGGTTGCGCACATAGATTTTGTACCGGATGGTGTCACCTGCCCGGTAGACCCCCTGGGCCGTGGTGCCCCAGGCCCTGATGTGACCGTAACGGGGGTATTGCCCCGACGACACCGAATAATTCGACACGCGGTAGGTATCCACCTCGAAATCGGGCGCCAGGGGGAGCAGGGCCATCCTGTCGTTTTGGACGACCCGGATCATCATGCGATCGCCGTCGTCCAGGCGCCATCCCCAGCGGTTCAGGGTCATCGAAGGATCCAGGGTTTCATTGCCCGGAAGCACGGCCGTGCCGTCGTCCCCGGTCACGGCCCCGGCCAGAAGGGTCTCCCCTTCGCCGGGACGGTCGATCCGGCCGGTCACCAGACTGATCGCCGCATCAGGGACCGGCTCGCCCGTGGAAAGGTCCGTCACCCAGACCAGGGTATTGAAATGACCGATTTTGGCAAAGACCTGGAAGGGCGTGACCTGGACGAAGAAACCGGTTTCTCCCTCGTGCTTCCTGACCTCGGGCCGGCTGCCCAGGGTGCCGAAAACGGTGCCGGATTTTCCGTTCAGAAGTTCACGGATGCCCAACGGATAAAAGTAGGCCACATCGCGGACCGGAGGAATGGTCCGAGTCGTCGTGTTGTGATCCGTCCGCCCGTCCGCGGTCATCGTCCGGTAGTCCATCGTGATGCGGTCCATATTGGTGACCACAATCGGCAGGTCCGTGGGCACCGCATCTTCGAGGACGCCCACCCGATGCACCAGTTCGTAGTCCGGTTTGCGGTGATCGGTGAACAGCGTCAGGCCGATGGGATGCTTGAGCGTCCGGCCGAACTCGTCCTTGATCCCAAAGACGTTTTCCGCCAGATGGTAGGCCTGATCGGCCTGAAGAAGTTCGGGCAGTCTCACGTGATAGTGTTGTCCCTTACGATGGGGGGCGGACAGCCGGGAATAGGAATAGACCCCGGCCCAGGGATCGTAATCGGTTCGTCCTCCGGCCAGATCGGGAACGACGCTCAGACCGTCTCTGACCGCTTCGGGAATGACCGGTGCGGTGAAGACCAGGTAGACCGAGGACAGGGGGTCGGCCTTGATCGCGGCGGCCTTCTTCCCTCCCTCGGCCGGAACGAGAACGCTCTCATCCCGGTCGTGAACCCGGCACTCCACCCCGACGAACCGGAATTCCGGAAAGGTGTCGAACCGGACAAGAACCCGCTCTTCCACCCCGGTCTCCGGCCCCAGTGCCGACACCAGACCCGGGGTGCTCCACAATTCGACGGAGCCGTCCTCGGGCAGGGGCGTCACGGGTTCGATCAGCCAGGTTCTGCGGGCCTCCTGCTCCCCGGACATCAGCGGCGGTTCGGTGTCGTCGGGGTCCGGAAATGCCCGAAGGCCGGTGTGTCTGTCCATGGTTTTCCCATGCCTCAGATCACAGCGTCTTTCAACCGATGCCCCCGTCACCGGCTGGTTGAAGGTCAGCCGGATCACCGGGTGGCCCGGCGCGTTCCAGGTCATGAAATGATAGTACGACAGGGCGGGACGCAGGGTGGTAAACCGGTGGACGACGGGCGAGGAAAGGGCCTTGCCGCCGGGGTCCAGCAGACCCGTTCCCACCGTCACCGTGTACACGGTCGAAGGTTTCAGGGCATGATCCCCGTCCAGTTGGCAGGCCAGGGCACTGGTGTTCAGCCAGCGCCACTGCCCCCCGGGATCAGGGCTGACGGTCACGGGGATCTCGCTCGCCTCCCGTTCCATCCGCCCCAGGGGCACCACAGTCTGATTGAACTGGATCACAATCTGCCGGGCAGGCGGGACATCATCTCCTTCCGGCGTGATCCGGCTGATTTCAAGGACGTCTTTATTTGCAAACGAGGCCGAATCAAAGGCCCCATGGCCGAGGGATGTCATGAAAAGCACACCGATCAGTGAAAAAAACAGATATCGTCGTTTCATGGAAGGCTTCCTTTCCGGTGACCGCGATGATGTCGGGCATGATGACTGGACAATCAGAAATGGTTTATTCTGCCACGATTCCGGCACCATTGCAACCGGGCATTGACAAGATCTCCGGCCTGTGTGACAAATAGCTTATCTTAAATCACGAGGTGCTGACGATGATATTAAAGGATACCCAACCATGACCGACCTCTGGGACATCAAAAAGCTTCTCGAAACATCCGGGTATTACTGGAAAACATGCACCCTTCACACCGGCGTCCGGCTGGATGTCTTTACCCTGATCGGAGATACGCCCAAGGATGCGGCCGCAATCTGCCGGGATCTTGACGGAGACCTGCGGGCCGTGACCACCCTGCTCAACGCCCTCTGCGCCATGGGCCTTCTTTCCAAACGCGGGGACGTCTACGCCAACACGCAGGAATCCCTGCGCTATCTGTCGAAAGGCTCCTCTTCTTACATCGGATACATCATCCTGCATCATCAGCAGCTGGTCGATTCATGGAACCGTATGGGCGACGCGGTGCTCACGGGAAAACCCACCCGCCTCCGGGTTTCCCACGCCGGTGAGGAGGAACGGGAAAATTTTTTGATGGGCATGTTCAACCTGGCCATGGGCATGGCTCCGGCCCTGGCCGAGGCCCTCGACCTTTCCGGTTGTTCACGCCTGTTGGACTTCGGGGGCGGTCCCGGAACCTTTGCCGTTCATTTCTGTCTGGCCAACCCTCAGCTCCGGGCCACGGTCTTCGACCTGCCCACCACCCGGCATTTCGCTGAAAAAACCATTGCAAGGTTCGGTCTGTCGGACCGCATTGATTTTGTGGAAGGCAGTTTTCTCGATAAAAACCAGCTGGATCAGTACGCCTACGACGCGGCCTGGCTGTCCCATGTGCTCCACGGCGAGGGCCCCGACCAGGCCGAGGCGGTCATCGCCCATGCCGCAACGGCCCTGAGACCGGGGGGACGGCTTTATATTCATGAATTCATCCTTGACGACACCCTGGCCTCGCCCCTCCAGCCGGCCCTGTTCTCGCTGAACATGCTGGTGGGAACCGAAGCCGGACGCGCCTATTCGGAAGGGCAGATCCGTGACATGATGAAGAGGCAGGGGCTGACCGACATACGGCGGATGGACTACACGGGCCCCAGCGGCTCGGGGATTGTGTGGGGGATCAGGGTATAACCGACGGATTGAAGCGGCCGAGACGCGACGCCGTTTACTTTATGGGAAAAAGATCACAGCGCGTACCGGGAACCGCATGGTCCCCTTCCTCGAACTTGAAGGTCACGCAGGTCACATCCTCGACGGACAAAAGACTGAACAGGACGGCGTTCATGTAACTTTCAGCGCCGAAGGAGCCCAGGCGGCGGGTCAGCAAATCGTCGTCACTGACCCCGACCAGAACCGTCCCCTCTTCCCGGCCGAGAAAAATCACCTCGGGCAGACGGCTTTTCACAAACCGCCGGTTGAGCTCCTCGATGATCTCGGGCACGCCGCCTGCCGTCAGGGGTTTGACGAAAAACGGGTAGACCTGATCATGGACATACCAGATCCCCGGGCCAAAACGCGCCACCATTTTCTTCGCCCAGGCCGTCAGCTCCTGATGGCGGTCGGCCAGACGACGGTTCTCGGCAAACAGGGCGTCCCGCTGCCGCTCCATATCATCACGGGCCGCCTGAAGCGCTTCCTTTTCGGCCCTCAAGACCGCCTCGGGCGAATCAATCTCTTCGGACCGGCCGCACCCCGACATCAGAACGCATGCAAGCACACAGACAAGAAGGTTTGAAATCATTCGCAGATGTATCATATGGCCATCGGGTTCTTTCGACCCGGAACGACGACCGGGTCCGGGCCCTCTCCCGGCCCATCAAACAAAACAGGATACTGTCAAGGCCAAGGAGAGAATGGGGAAAGCCTTAATCAGTATCCTGTATAAAATTCAGAATATGGTGCACATTAAATGATTTTTTACATCTTTGCAAGCGCAAAATCACTTTGCACTTCACCTTTCAGAACATGGCGCCGAAACACCTGGCGCATCTTGTTCGCGTCCATGTACTGATAGGCGATGGGCTCCTGCCCCTCGATCTCCACCGTCACGTTGGGCTCACTGCTGCACATGCCCAGACAGCCCGCCGCCATCACGTGAATATCCTGACGGTTGGCCTCTTTCATTTCCTCCATCAGGGCGTCCATCACATCACGGGCTCCCGAGGCGATGCCGCAGGTTCCCATGTGAACCGTCACGCGGATTTTCGCTTTGCCGTCTCTCAACGACATGTCCTTTGATACTTTTTCCTTGATGTTTTTCAGATCACTCACGCTCAATTTGGCCATCGTATCCTCCGTTAACGTTTTCCCGTTCCGAAATGGGAATGAAGCCGGTCCGGCCGGTTTTCAAGGTCCCGGACAGTCAGTGTGAATCGTTCAACAGGTCCAGTTGTTCGCCAATCGCATGTCTGAGGTGTTGAAGCACAGCGGGTTCGGAAAGCGGGACCCCTTCGAGTTCAACCCTGATTTCGCGTGTATCGAATTCAAATGATTTGCCATCATACAGATGTGTGTATTCAATGTCAATTTCCGGATAACCCGCCAGCAGAGAAATCAGGGTTCCTCCCATGTCGCCCAGGGGCGCCCGGTCAATGTGGTCATGCTCGAACACGGCCCGCACCCGCGTGCCCTCACCGGGTTTGGACTCAATCTGGAAACTGCCGCCGCAGCGTTCCGCAGCCGCCTTGAACAACGAGAGCCCAAGGCCCACACGACGGGTCGTCCGGGTGGTCACAAAGGGATCGGTGATGTCGGCAAGCATGTCGGGAGGGATGCCCCGGCCGTCGTCTGCAATCTCGATCTCGAGGCGATTCGCCGGGAGATCTTCCAGCACACGGATGCGGATCAGTCGGGCGTCGGCGGTAATGCCGTTTTCCGCCAGATCCATGATGTGAAGCGACAGCTCCTTCATACGGCTCCCTTCCGTGGCCGGACAATCATGCGCCCCGACCGTCCCGCCAACGCCAGACGAATTTCGGCCACCGTGGGTTCGGCGATCAGAAATCGGGTGGACACCCGGCCGATCTCATCGATAAAATGCGCATCCGACGAGGTGATGCAGGGCAGCGCCGCGTCCGGCAAAAAAAACCGGCAGGCCGCCTCGGGCGACGTCCGGAAGGACACTTCCACGGCGTCCAGACAAAGATCCGGCGGGATGAACCCCAGCTGGCTGGGAATGCTGTAGGCGGCCTTGTCCACATGGGCCGCCACCGCCAGCCCCCCTTCGGCATGAATGCGGTCGACCAGACTGTTCAGGTCCAGGGTCGTGGCCCCGATCAGCAGCCGGGGGTTCTGATCGACGACCTCGTCCTCGGCATTGGCCACCACCTGATAGCCGAACACGTCCGGCTGATTGTCGCCCGTGAGGTGATCATAGACAACGGCCTGCATGGCCAGTGCCTGCTCCAGCCGGTCGAACAGAGCCAGGACATGGGCCTCCTCCCGGGAGCAGATCTCCATGCCGGGCAGAACCGAAATACCCAGGACCCGGCCGCACTCCATGGCGGCAACGGTGTTCTCCGCACTGTTGTGATCGGTGACGGCAATGATATCAAGTTTGCGGCGGGCACTGGTTTCCACCACGGCCCGGGGCGTCATGTCCCAGTCTCCGCAGGGGGACAGGCAGGTATGAATATGAAGATCGGCCCGATAGACGGCAAGGGGCGTGTCCGTTGCCGGGCCGGCCGGACCGTCACAGAGCGGCATAAATCAGGCCGGACAGCTCAAAGGCCGAGCCGGGATAGGTCATCACGGGAATGTTTTCCGCATTGGCCTTGGCCAGCGTTTCCGGAGACGGGACCCCGCCGCCGGTGACGATGATCCCCGCCATTTCCCGAAGGACGGCCACGGCCACGATGTTCTGATGGGCCTGGACCGTCAGCCACACACAGCCCATGCCCGCGTTGCCCATCACCTCGCTGAGCAGATCGCCGCAATATCCGCCCGTCACGGTTCGATCAAGACCGGCGTCACCGGCCGCCACCGTCAGATTGAATCTGTCCACCAGTTCCCGTACGTTCATGGCGCCTCACTTCAGATTACGATTTGATAATTCGGAGGATCTCTTCATCCCGGGTCCCCCGGATGGCCAGATAGACGCATTCATGGGGGAAGGCCTCTCCGCGAAGAATATCCTCGGCAAAGGTCCGACAGTCCGGCGATCCGCAGGCACCGCAGTCCTTGCCGTCGATGATGCCCACGATCTTCTCGATCTTCTCAAGCTCTTCGAATGAAAACGGTTTTTCCTGCCTGCCTCCCAGACGCTTGAGATCCTGGGGGCTGATTTTCGGAAAGAACCAGTTGCTGTCATAGAGCCTCAGCACCCTTTCCCGGTTGAGCCGGGTCCCCACGCCCAGGGTCTTGGCCATCTTGAGCGCGGCGCTTTTGGCCATGTATTTGTCGATGGCGTTGAGAGCACCGCCGATGCAGCCCTCCCGACAGGTCCGGAATTCAATGTATTCGATGTCCTTGAACAGGCCCATTTCAATTTTTTCGAGGTAGGTGATGGTTTCGTTCAGGCCCGCCACCGCCAGGATCTTGTCAAGCCCCGTGGCCTCGGCTTCGCCGCCGGACAGACTCCACAGAAGACCGCCGCCCGAGGTGCACTGTTCGTATTCGTAACCGGCCTGGGCAAAGGGAATCTTGTCGCTCTTTTCAATGTTCTTGATCTGCCGGAACAGCTCCCCGTAAATATCGTTGATGCCCAGGGCTCCGGTGGAATGAAGCCGCCCCTGATCCAGTTCCTTTTTCGGCACCCCTTTTTTGCTGGGACAGGGATTGATGTAATAAAGAAGAATTTTGTCGTCGCTGATGCCGTAATGGTGCTTGAACAGGCTCATCACATCCCTGGCCATCAGGGCCACCGGCCGCATGATGGGGTGGACATGGGGCAAAAGGCTGGGAAACCGGCAGACTATCAGCCGGAGCACCACCGGGCAGACCGGAGAAATCAGGGGCCAGGGGGACTCGCCGGTTTTCCGGTTCCGGGAGATGTATTCGGCGGTGGCCCACTGAAACATCTCGAAATAATAGGACATGTCCACCGCATGGGTAAAACCCATGTTTTTCAGACCCAGCAGGATATCCTTGGGCAGGACGCCGGGGAACTGGGCGTACAGCACCGGAGAAACGAGGGCGATGGTGATCCTGTCGCTGTTCAGGGAATCGAGTTCCGACGTCGAGGCCGTGATGGCTCCGGTTTCACAGATCCGTATGCATTCCCCGCAGCCGATACACTTGGCGTGCTTGATGACGGCCTTGTTGTTTTTGACCCGGATGGCCCGGGTCGGACACCGCTTGATGCAATGGGCACAGCCCGTACACAGATCCGGTTCCAGATGGACAAAACTGTGGGCCGGGAGGGTTGAATCATCGGTCATGAGGCTACCTTATTATAAAAAACCATTTTTACATGGGTCCCCCGGCCGTTTTCCGAGGTCACCACCAGTTCGTCGGAATTCTTCTTCATGTTGGGGAGACCCATGCCGGCGCCGAATCCCATTTCCCGATATTCCTCCCTGGCCGTGGAATACCCTTCCTGCATGGCCAGCTCCACATCGGCGATGCCCGGACCGTGATCGATCACATCCACGACGACCTTGTCCTCACCGACATCCACGGACAATTCGCCGTCGCCGCCGTGCATGACGAGGTTCATCTCCGCCTCGTAGCCGCAGATCGCGATCCGCCGGATCAAATCCGGATGATAATTCAGGGATTTCAAAAGATTTTTCACGTGGATGGACGCTTCACCGGCGTGAATGAAATCATTTTTCGCCACATGATAGGCCTTTTGGATCGATGCCATAACAGAATACCTGAAACCGTAATTGATACAAAGCCGCTGACCCGGCTTATGAAATGCATCATTATGACATGAATGGATGCATGGATCAAACGATTAATCCCCTACGGCGGTGCGGGATTCTATCGGTTGCCGTTCACGCCGGTCATGCCCTGTTCATACAGGCGACCGCAGGCCACAAACATCGACAGGGGAGACAGAAGAAGCGGGATGCCTTCGATCCGTGCCAGTTCCACCACATCGATACCGGGTTTTTTGTTCCGGACGAAAACAATGGCCCCGGCCCCGGCCACCGACGCGGTTCGAACGGTCTGAACCGTCACCAGGCCGGTCAGAAAAATGCTGCCTTCGGCAAAATGCGACAGCACGTCACTCATCAGGTCGCTTCCCCTGCAAAAATGGAACTCGCGGTCTTTCTGTTCTTCACCCGTCAGAAAGACGGAGTCGAGAACGGAGGCTATCGAGGATAGATTCATGGGCGCAACATCCCTTTTTTCGTCCGGTATCGTATTGGAATTGGGTTTCGGGAAACATGTGATGATGTGTTTTTATAGGATTTTTCATCGCCCCTGTCAACACGTGGATCATCCTGACAATCGCATCGGTGTTTCCTGATTCATGTTTTTCGCTATCGGAATCGTCGTCCATACCCGCGTCGCTCGACTGCGATCCCGATTCCCACAGAGAAAGCATGCCCATGCGGCCGGCTCATGCCCTGTCCGCGTACGGTCACCTTCACGGTAAGGGCCGGCGCGGATGCACCGTGGAAGAGAAATCAATTCATTGACATTTACCCGTTATTATGGAATTTTAGCCATGTAAATTCAGGGCCGGTTTTATGTTGTTTCGCGCCGTGATTTCTTTTTTCATTACTCCAATTATTTCAGCCGTTTAATGACCTCAGCATTCGAAGCCATCTTTCGGCTGTCCGTTTTACCGGCATACCGCCCCGGCGTCATCGGGTCCGGATTACCGGTTGAACCATCATTCGGATCATCGTCCTGCGGAGGGGATGTTTGTCTTCCGTAAGACATCAACCACAGGAGAAAGCACTATGAGCTGCACCGTTCACCCCAGTCATCCTGATGTCACCGATGAAATGTGGAATCGAATCGACGCCGTCATCGACGAGCACAAACAGATCCCCGGATCGGTCATCGGGGTTTTGCGCATGAGCCAGGACATCGTCGGCTACCTGCCGGTGCCGGTGATCGACCACGTCGCCCACGGCATGAACCTGCCTCCGAGCCAGGTGTTCGGCGTGGCCACGTTCTACTCGCTTTTCTCACTGAAACCCAAAGGACGGCACATCATCAAGGCATGCACCGGGACGGCCTGCTATGTCAAGGGCATCAAGGAAGTGATGAGCCACATTGCCAACAAATACGGCATCAGGGAAGGGGACACCACCACCGACCGGCGTTTTTCACTCGAAGGGGTTCGATGTCTCGGCGCCTGCGGTCTCGCCCCGGTCATGATCGTCAGCGACGACATTCACGGCAACCTCAAGCCCGATGAAGTGGTAAACATTCTTGAAGAATACAAATAACGATCCTCGATAATGACGGCCATATCCGTTTGATCCTGAAACACAGGCCAAAAACGACAGGCAGGAGAATCTCATGAGTAAAAACCGATTACAGCTGATGTTATGTGGTGGAACCGGATGCCATTCCACGGGAAGCAAAAAGTTTGAGGACGCGTTGAGACAGGAACTTGAAGCCAAAGGCCTTGCCGAGGAAATCAAGATCGTTGAAACCGGATGCAACGGATTCTGCGCCGTGGGACCTGTGATGCTCGTTCAGCCCGAAGGGGTCTTTTACCAGAAACTCAAGGTCGAGGACGTCCCCCATCTGGTCGAAGAGCACTTCCTCAAGGGCCGCCCGGTGAAAAAGCTTCTGTACGTCGAGCAGGGTTCCAAGGAAAGCATCCCCAACATGAACGACATTCCCTTTTTCTCCAACCAGATCTACCGGGCCATGAAGAACAAGGGCGCCATCGACCCCGAAGTCATTGACGAATACATTGCCCGCGACGGCTACTTCGCGGCCGCCAAGGCCCTCAACGACATGACGCCCCAGCAGATTATCGACGAGGTGAAAACCTCGCAGATCAGGGGCCGTGGCGGGGCGGGGTTCCCCACCGGCATGAAATGGTCGTTCGCCGCCGCAAGCCCCGGCGATGAAAAATACGTTCTGTGCAACGCCGACGAAGGCGATCCCGGCGCCTTCATGGACCGCAGCCTTCTTGAAAGCGATCCCCATGCCATTCTCGAAGGCATGATCATCGCCGCCAAAGCCATCAATGCCCGCCAGGGGTACATCTACTGCCGAACCGAATACCAGCTGGCCATCCGCCGCCTTGAAATCGCCATCAGACAGGCCAAGGAATACGGGCTTCTCGGAGACAACATCCTGAACTCCGGATTCACGTTCAACATCGACATTTATCAGGGTGCAGGCGCCTTTGTCTGCGGGGAGGAAACGGCCCTGATGCGCTCCATCGAAGGCAAACGGGGCATGCCCCGTCCCCGCCCGCCCTTCCCCGCCCTCAAGGGGCTCTGGGACAAACCCACCATCCTGAACAACGTGGAAACCCTGGCCAACATCCCCCAGATCATTTTAAACGGCGGCGAGTGGTATGCAAGCATCGGAACGGAAAAAAGCAAGGGGACCAAGGTATTCGCCCTGTCCGGCGACGTGAACAACATCGGCCTGGTGGAGGTCCCCATGGGCCTGCCCATCCGCAAACTGATCTACGATATCGGCGGCGGCATCCCCGGCGGCAAGAAGTTCAAGGCCGTTCAGCTGGGCGGTCCCTCCGGCGGCTGTGTGCCCGAGCACAAGCTCGACACGCCCATCGATTACGAGGAAATCGCCAAGGTCGGCGCCATCATGGGGTCCGGCGGCGCCATCGTCATGGATGAAAACACCTGCATGGTGGACATGGCCCGGTTCTTCATGGATTTCATCCAGGAGGAATCCTGCGGAAAATGCACGCCCTGCCGTGAGGGCACCCGTCGCATGCTCGAACTTCTGGAAAAAATCTGTGACGGACACGGTGAGGACGGCGATATCGAGACCCTGGAAGCACTGTCGGCCGTGATCAGCCAGTCGGCCCTCTGCGGACTGGGGCAGACGGCGGCCAATCCGGTCCTGTCGACCTTACGTTTTTTCCGGGATGAATACGAGGCCCATATCAAAGACAAGGTCTGCCCGGCCAAACGCTGCATCGCCCTGCTCAAATTCGAAGTGGATCCTGCGGCCTGTAAAAAGTGCGGCCTCTGCTTCAAGGCCTGTCCGGCCGGCGCCATCACCTGGAAGAAAAAGGAAGTGGCGGTCATCGACAAGGAAAAATGCGTCAAATGCATGAGCTGTTTCGACAAATGCAAGTTCAACGCCATTTTCTAAACGAGAAGGAGCATTATATACCATGGCTACGAAAAACATCATCGTCATTGATGGCCGGGAACTGCTTTTCGAACCGGGCGAGACCATCCTGTCCGTGGCCCGGCGCAACAACATCGACATCCCGACCCTGTGCCACCTGAAAGGGACGACGCCCACAGGCGCCTGCCGCATCTGCGTGGTGGAAATCGACGGTGCGAGAAGCCTCATGACCTCGTGCACTGTTCCCGCTGCCCCCAACATGGTGGTCCGGACCGAATCCCCCCTGGTGATCCAGTCGCGGCGCATGATCATCGAGTTGATGCTCTCGTCGGGCAACCATGAAGACTGCCTGGTCTGTCCGGCCTCGGGCACCTGCACGCTACAGGAACTGGCGTACCGGTACAAGGTCAAAAACGGCCGGTTCACAAAAACAAAGACCCGATACACACTCGAAGCCGTGAACCCCTTTATCATGAGGGACTTTTCCAAATGCCTGCTCTGCGGCCGGTGCGTCCAGGCCTGCCGGGATGTCCAGGTCAACAACGCCATCGATTTCGGATATCGGGGGGCGGAGACCAAGATCATCGCCAAGGGCGATCTGGCCCTGAAGGATAGCGACTGCGTGTTCTGCGGCGAATGTGTTCAGGTCTGTCCCGTGGGGGCCCTGGTTCCCAAAGACGCCTACAAGAAGCCGCGCCTCGGCGAAACAACGGTTGTAAAGAGCACCTGCACCTACTGCGGCGTCGGGTGTCAGATCGATCTGCATACCCGGAACAACACGGTGCAGCACATCACCGGCCACGAATCGACGGGTCCGAATTACGGCAGCCTCTGCGTCAAAGGCCGATACGGATTTGACTTCATCA
>NZ_BAAHXV010000019.1:0-87799 GCF_054657895.1 Desulfatiferula olefinivorans
GAAGAACACGAAGGATCACGAAGAAAAGCCCACTATTTACGTACTTCTTCGTGCTCTTCGTGCACTTCAGTGAGCAACGCGAACGGGTGGTTTAACAATTGAAAAATCACCTCCAACTTGAGCGAAGTGCATAACCAGATTTTATTTTTACCCGGACAGCGGCTTGTCAGATAAACTTCTTCAGATCGTCCACCACCTCGTCGACGGATTCGTAGAAGATGTTGGCCCCTAAGGTAAAATGGGCCAGGATGTCGTTGAGGCCGTTCGGGATGTAGGGGTAGAGTTTTTTCAGGTTCATAAACCGCCACTTGTGGAGGATGGAAAAATCCTCGGGCACGGCGATTTGTCTCAGATCCTTGTAGATCAGCTCGCCGTTCTCATCCTCCTCCTGCATGTTGTGGAATCCCTTGCCGATGGTATAAAGAAGGATGTTGCCAAGGCCCATGATATCCAGACTGAAGGGATTTTCCATGGACTCGTAATCGTAGTCGAAATCAATCCACACGTAATTGCCCGTCCCCTCCTCGATGATGATGTGGTCGTTCCTCACATCCCCGTGCCGGAGGCCGTTCATGTGGAGCACGCGCAGCGATTCGAAGGCCTTGATCAGATTTTCGAGGACCGAGGGGAAGACCTCGAAGAAGTACTCCCGGTGATCCATCTCAAGGCCCGAGAGATAGCGATACAGATTTTTTCCCGGCACGATGTCGATGACCCGCACGCTGTTGCCCTTGGCGTCCAGATAGGCATGACCGTGCATGAAATGGGGATGGCCTTCGACGATGGAAAGGACGATTCCCTCCTTTTCCGGATTGCGAAAACAGGGGATGCGGAAGGCTCCGATGCTGGTTTCAAAGGTTTCGAAGAACGCCAGCTTCAGGATTTTACGTTCATTGGTCTCCATGTCCACGGCTTTCTTCACCCAGAACTTGGGCTCGTCCAGGCCGAACCTCTCCTCCCGTTCGTGCCCTTTGATCAGATAACGCCGTCCTTCGACCTCGATGATGTCGCCGTAATCGATGGCAAAAAAATTCCCGGTGTCCGTAAATACGCGTGGTTCTCTCACATGAGCCTCATGATAAGTCGTTTCAGGAAAGATGGCCGGGCCGCGTCGTACCTGCCCTTTACTATGAAGCATGTGCCTGAATTATTCAAGCGCTTTCCCGGACAAGACCAGGGCAATCGTCTGAACATGAACTTGGCGTGACACAGCCTGAGGCCGTGGACCATGCCCCTGGCATGGTCTTGTTTTCTCTGTGCCTTGGTGTCTTGGTGAGAAAACAAAAAGACCGGCGACCCTTCTGGGAAGCCGGTTTCAGGGATCTCACAGAGACACAAAGAGTAAATCCGGACATGCCGGGGCATGTCGCACGGCAACGCTTCTGTGGGCATCCCCTGTCATGACAGAAATGAGCCCCGGCTCTTTTCCTTCGTGCTCTTCGTGGGCTTCGTGGTCAAACCATTCAACCACCCGGTCGCTGCGCTCCCTGAAGGACTCGAAAAGCACGAAGGAAAAATGGATGCCACTTCTTGACCTCACCATCGCGAACGGCATGAGCCGGTCCTCACAGGAGAAGGCACGAAACATTCGATTGCCCTGCGGAGAAGACCGGGGTCACATCGAGGCGCTGCCGATAAAATCACGGCTGAGTTTGGACCGGTAAGTTTTGATTTTGGCAAAACTGTCCTTGAGCCGTTTCTGCTCGTCGGCGGAAAGGCTGTTGGGGTAGACATGGTTCGACACCAGGGCGGTGCGGGACCGTTGGGCCCGGGCCTGGACAGTCAACCGTATGAGCATCAGATCGGTGTAGGCGACGGCAAGATCGCGTCCCATGTCGTTCATGATGCTCATGCCCTGAAGCTCCGCAAGGCGGGACAGGGTATTGGTCGTGTCAAGGCCGTGCTTCATGGCATAGATCCGGGCGATGTCCACGATGGGCATCATGGCGTGCTTGATGTTGAAGGACCCCCGATGCGGCCCCTCGGTCTCCAGTATAAATCGGCCGAAAAAGCTCACGGGCAAGGTCATTCCGAGGATGTTCCGGGCCAGGATCTGGAAGAACCGGTCGTTTGCCGCCAGCATGTCGTTCACATGGCGGCGAAGGGCCATCGCAGGACGGTCTTCCCCCCCGGCAGGCCTGAAATCGAAAAAAATATTGACCCGGAGCAGATCCGCCGCTTCCGCCGAGCAGATCCATGTGGAGAACAGGCGCTTCCACTGGCCCAACGGGAGACAATAACGGGGATTCATGGCCATGTTATCCCCGTCGCAGTAGGTGTAGCCCGTCTGATGCAGCAGGGTGCAGACCCGCCTTCCCAGGGCAAGGAAATAGTCTCTTGCCCCGGCCGCCTCGGACTCCGGCACATCCTCATAGACAAGGGCGTTGTCCTGATCGGTTTTCAAGGTCTGTTCCCGGCGCCCCACGCTGCCGAAGACCAGAAAGGAAAAGGCGGCGGGCGGAGGCCCCAGCTCGGCCGCGGCCAGCTTGAGGCAGGCCGTGATGACGGCGTCGCTGATGTGGCTGGTCAGCCGGGTCACGGCCGCGGGGTCCGGTTCCCGGTCTATGAGATCGGCGGGCATCAGGGGAATGCCCGCACCGAGAGCGATGAGAGATTCCGCAGAATCAACCGTTTGAAGGGCCGATATCCATGCGTCTGCAGACAGTCGGTCAGGGGGCATGATCCGCCTCCGTCGTCGGGGGCCGGGCTTCCGTTCCCAGCAGGCAGGCGATGACCTCGTAGGCGGCTTTGAGTCCGAAGATAGCCGTCACGTAAGAGATGCTGCCCAAAACCGGGGCGACCCGATTCCCGTCGTGGGGGTGTTGACGGGTCTCATCTTTTTTGACCGCCGTTTCCGTTGAAAACACACAGCGCACCCCGCCTGAAATCCCCAGTCGGTGGAGCCTGCGCCTGACGAACCGGGCCAGGGGGCAGGTATGGGTTTCGGACAGATCGGCCGTGACAACGGCGTTGGCGTCAAGCCGTCCGGCCGCCCCCATGCTCGACACCACGGGGATACCGGCCCGATAAGCGCCCGCGATCAGATAGACCTTGGCCGACAGACTGTCGATGGCGTCGACGAGGACGTCCATGGGTCCCTCCATGATCCTGGGCCGAGAATGCTCGTCGATCAGGGCATCGATGATCTCAACCCGGCAGCCGGGATGGATGTCCCGGACCCGTTCTTCGGCCACCCGGGTCTTCTTCATGCCCACCGTGGAGGTGAGGGCGAACAGCTGGCGGTTGATGTTGGTCGGATCCACGGTATCGTAATCGACCAGCCGCAGATGGCCCACCCCGGCCCGGGCCAGAGCCTCCACGGCAAAGGATCCCACGGCCCCCAGGCCGCAGACGGTCACACGGGCCCGGGCAAGCCGGTCGATGCCCGCATCGCCGATCAAAAGACGGGTCCGGTCGTTCCAAGTCATGACGGCTCCTCAGCGATGACATTCCGGCAACCGGAAAAAAGTCTGACGGAATTGGCCCAGGTAGCGGCCGCCACGGTATCCACCGTCTCGCCGCGCAGACGGGCCACGGCGCCAAGCACCGTCCGGACAAAGGCCGGTTCATTGAGCATCGCATCGACGCCGCTGGGAACGATGTCCGGGCTGTCCGTTTCCAGCACCAGCCGATCCCGTGAGACCGCGCACACGGCCTTGCGGACTTTCTTGTTGTCCGGGCGGGTCACCGACCCGGAAAAGGAAATACTGGCCCCCAGGCGTTCATATTCCCGGACCATGTCGGCCGAACCGGACCATGAGTGAATCACGCCCCCGTGGGGCAGTCCGCCCCGGCCTTTGAGGATCTCGAGCATCCGGCCCCAGGCACTGCGGCAATGGATATTCACCGGACGGCCCAGATCCCGGGCGATATCCAGCTGGGTGACGAACACGTGTTCCTGATCCTCATCGTTTCGGTGGGAAATCATGCGATCCAGGCCGATCTCGCCGACGGCTGCGCCGCCTGCTTCGAGTTTCTCGGCAAGGGTCAGAGCCCAGGTGTCGCTCCGCCCGTCGACAAACCAGGGATGTATGCCCAGGGCGGGAACCAGACAGGCATCGGCGGCAGTCATGGCCAGCACATCGTCCCAGTCCCGCTCCTCGAGGCCGCAGACCATGATTTTATCGACCCCGGCCCGCCGGGCCCGATCGATGAGAGCCTGCCGCTGATCGCGGATGCGCTCGTCCTGAAGATGGGTATGGACATCAAACAGCTTCATTTGAGGTTCCGTTTTTTAAGCGTCACGAGCATGAAAAAACCCGCTGTTCATCGGAACAGCGGGTTTATCTTAGCGTACGATCATGACGAAAATCAAAATGATTTATTTGTCGTCCTTGACTTCCTCGAAATCGGCGTCGACCACATCGTCATCGTGGGCCTGGGCCGAGGGACCGGCGGCGCCTTCGGGGCCTGCGCCTCCGGCCTGACCTTCCTGGGCCGCTTTCTGATAGGCGGCTTCGGCGACTTTATGGGACGCCTCGGTCAGGTCCTGGGTCAGCTTCTTGATGTTTTCCACATCGGTGGTTTCCATGGCGGCCCTGAGGGCGGTGATGGCGCTTTCCACCTTGGATTTGGTCTCGGCGTCCACGGCCTCGCCCACATCCTTCATGGATTTTTCGGTCTGATAGATCAACGAGTCGGCGGTGTTCTTGGCATCGACCAACTGACGCTGCTTTTTGTCTTCCTCGGCGTGCATCTCGGCGTCCTTGATCATCTTCTGGATTTCTTCCTCGGTCAGGCCGCTGTCGCTGGTGATCCGGATGGACTGTTCCTTGCCCGTGGCCTTGTCTTTGGCCGAAACGTGGACAATGCCGTTGGAGTCGATATCAAAGGTCACCTCGATCTGGGGAATGCCCCGGGGTGCCGGGGGGATGTCCGCCAGGTCGAACCGGCCCAGGGTCTTGTTCCCGGCCACCATTTCCCGCTCACCCTGAAGCACGTGGATGGACACGGCGGGCTGGTTGTCCGCCGCCGTGGAGAAAATCTGGCTTTTGCGGGTGGGGATGGTGGTGTTCTTTTCGATGAGCTTGGTCATGACGCCGCCCAGGGTTTCGATGCCCAGAGACAGCGGGGTGACATCCAGCAGCAGGACGTCGTTCACGTCCCCCTTGAGGACGCCGCCCTGGATGGCGGCGCCCAGGGCCACCACCTCGTCGGGATTCACGCCCTTGTGGGGTTCCTTGCCGAAAATCTTCCGGACCCGGTCCTGAACCGCGGGCATGCGGGTCATGCCGCCGACCAGAATGACCTCGTCGATCTGCCCGGCCGACAGACCGGCGTCTTTGAGGGCCGTGGTGCAGGGTGCCGTCAGCTTGTCAAGCAGGTCGGCCACCAGCGATTCGAGCTTGGCGCGTGTCAGCTTGATGTTCAGATGTTTGGGGCCGCCGGCGTCGGCGGTGATAAACGGCAGGTTGATATCGGTTTCAAGGGCCGTGGACAGTTCCATCTTGGCCTTTTCAGCCCCTTCCTTGAGGCGCTGGAGGGCCATCTTGTCGTTCCGAAGATCGATGCCCTGATCCTTCTTGAACTCGGTGGCCAGAAAATCGATGATGCGCAGATCGAAGTCTTCGCCTCCCAGATGGGTGTCGCCGTTGGTCGATTTCACCTCGAACACCCCTTCGCCGATCTCCAGAACCGACACGTCGAAGGTTCCGCCGCCTAAGTCGAACACGGCGATTTTCTCTTCGGATTTTTTATCAAGACCATAGGCCAGGGATGCCGCCGTGGGCTCGTTGATGATGCGCAGCACGTTGAGGCCCGCGATCTTGCCCGCGTCTTTGGTGGCCTGGCGCTGACTGTCGTTGAAATAGGCCGGAACGGTGATGACGGCGTCGGTCACCTCTTCACCCAGATAGGCTTCGGCGGTTTTCTTGATGTTGGCCAGAATGAACGAGGAAATCTCCGCCGGGCTGTGGGCCTTGCCGCGAATGTTCACCCGGACGTCCCCGTTGTCGGCTTTCTGAATCTTGTAGGGCAGAATCTTGATGTCGTTCTGGACTTCCTTGGAGTCGAATTTCCGACCGATCAGACGCTTGACGCCGAACACCGTGTTCTCGGGGTTGGTGATGGCCTGACGCTTGGCGATCTGTCCCACCAGGCGTTCACCGCTTTCGGAGATGGCCACGATCGACGGCGTGGTGCGCCCGCCTTCCTGGTTGGTGATCACCTTGGCATCGCCGCCTTCCATAATCGCGACACATGAATTGGTCGTACCCAAATCAATTCCTATTACCTTGCCCATGTTCATCCTCCCTGCCTGCCTGGTCAGCCGTATAGGCGGGCATCGTTGTGTTTGTAATCCTGTGCGTTAATATCAGTCGTCAGTCTGGTCGGCGGATGCCTGAACGGAAGGCTGACTGTCATTTTCCTTGATCGGCGCCTTGGCCACCACCACCATGGCCGGACGGATCAGCCGGTCATGGAGCAGATACCCTTTCTGCATTTCCTTCAGAACGGTGTTCTCGGGATGCTCCTCGCTTTCTTCCTGAAGCACGGCCTGGTGAAAATTCGGATCGAAGGGCTTTCCTTCGGAATCCAGGGCCTTGAGATTAAACCGTTCCAGGATCTTGTAGATTTCCCTGAGCGTCATTTCCACGCCCTGAACAATGCCGTTGCCGCCGTCTTTGGCCGTGCCGGACGATTCCACGGCCCGCTCGAGGTTGTCGATGACCGGCAGCAGTTCCTTGATCAGGGTTTCATTGGCGAATTTCCTGAATTCTTCGGCTTCGCGCTGGGCCCGTTTCTTGAAGTTGTCGTACTCGGCGGACGCCCGCAGCAACCGTTCGTGGGACTGGGCCGCCGCCTGTTCGGCCAGCTGGAGCTTCAGTTCAAGGGCTTTGACCGGATCCGTTTCCAAAACGCCGTCCGCGGGGCCGTCGCCTTCTGCCGAAGCGGCCCCCGCCGCCTGCTCGGGAATCTGTTCCTCGTCCCGTGCGCTATCGTTCTTCTCTGCCTTTTCCTGTTTTTTTGACAATGATCACTCCTGCACCGCCGTCAAAAACGGCATTGATATCTCTCATGTCTAAATCATGCGCGGGGCATTTAAAACTATCTGTAATCACATGGAAAACATTGCCAAGGGCCACCGGCAATGCGATTTGTGACAGAAAATAAGACCGATTGAAACGATGTCAAGAAGGGCAAGGCGGAATTAAAAAAAAACCTGACCGCACCGCCGATACCCGGGATCGATCCACGACACAGCCATCTCCCCTTATTGCTGCTTCCTTCCGGACCTGACAAGGTTCGGGGGTGTCTGTTGCGCGGCGGCCGGATAACGGACAGCACGGTCAGGCGGACCCGTTATAGTCTTAAACAATTCTTTTTTCAAGAAAATTTCATGAAAAAATACGCCCGGAGGTCCGCACCGCCCTCCGGCGAATCGCCGATCGTGCGCTTGAAGCGGGATATAATCGGTGATATAACCCCGTACATGAAACGACCTCCTTCGCCACAGGCCCTGGCCGACCGGTTTCGCCGGACCATCGATGGTCGCGGCCTGCTGCGGCCCTTCGACACGGTGTTGCTCGCCGTATCCGGCGGCGCCGATTCGGTGGTTCTGCTGGATCTGATGCTCGCCGTTCGAGGGGCCTTCTCGCTGACCCTGGGGGTCGCTCACCTGAACCACGCCCTGCGGGGCCCCGAGTCCGAAGCCGACCTTCTGTTTGTCCGGGAACTGGCCCGCCGGCACGAGCTTCCGTTTTTCGGGGAAAAAAGGGATGTGGCGGCCTTCCGGCAGACGCACAAGCTGTCCCTGGAAGAGGCGGCAAGAACGGTCCGTTACGAATTTCTGTTCGAAACGGCGGACCGGCACGGTTATCAGCGGATCGCCACGGCCCACCACGCCTCGGACAACGCCGAGCTGGTCCTGATGAACCTGATGCGGGGCAGCGGACCCTCGGGGCTCTCCGGCATGGCGCCCCTCAGCGCGGACGGCCGTCTGATCCGTCCCCTCCTGGACCTGACCCGCTCCGACATCTTAACCCACTTAGACGCCCGGGGCCTGGCCTTCCGGGAAGACGGCTCCAACCAGGACCGGGCCTTTCTTCGGAACCGGGTCCGCCTGGACCTGCTGCCCGAGATCGAGGCCCGCTATCAAAAGGGATTCAGCCGGACCCTGGTGAGAACCGCCCGGATCATCCAAGACGACGAGGCCTGGATGGCCTCGCTCATCGAACCCCTGTTCCAGGGCCTGGTCCTTGGCCGGACGAACGATAGCCTGGACCTGGATCTGCCGGGACTGATCCGTCTGCCCCCGGCGGCCAGGCGGCGGATTGTAAGGCGGGCCATCGAGGCCGTCAAGGGCAACGTGAACGGCATGGGGCTGGTTCATATCGACGCGGCCGCAGGTCTCATCACGCCGGACGGAGAGCGGAAAAGCCTGGATCTGCCCGGCCGGGTCCGGATTCTCCGCCGCCGCGGCGTCCTGACCGTCAAACAGGAGAACCGGTCCCTGCGGCAGACACGCCCCTTCGATGGGCTTGAGCCGCCCGGAAAAAGTTCTGAAAATGGAACTTTTGCTTGCGAAACAGGCGATGATGGTTAATATGGTATAATTCGATTTCCCCCGGGATGGGGCAAACGACTACGAAACGACGCCATGGACCGGACAGGTTGACACAACGCATTTTGGAGGTGCTTTCCGTTGAACCCCTTTTACAAGAATCTATCCCTGTGGATCGTCATCGTCCTGATGATGATCGTGCTGTACAATATTTTCAACCCTGCCCAGGGCATTGAAAAACCGATCAACTACACGGAATTTCTGACCAAGATCGAAAAGAACGAAATCCTCAAGGTCACCATCCAGTCCCGGAACCTCCATGCGGTGGACGCCACCCAGACCCACTACCGGGTCTACGCCCCCGATGACCCCGAACTGATCCCGACCCTCAAGCGGCACAACATCGAAATCGAGGAAAAACCCCCCGCCGAGTCGCCCTGGTTCGAGATTATCGTGTCCTGGCTGCCCATGATCATCCTGATCGGCGTCTGGATTTTCTTCATGAGGCAGATGCAGAGCGGAGGCGGCGGCAAGGCCATGTCCTTCGGCAAGAGCCGGGCCCGGCTTCTGTCCGACGACAAGGCCCGGGTCACCTTCGACGACGTGGCCGGCGTGGAAGAGGCCAAGAACGAACTGGCCGAGGTGGTGGAATTCCTCCGTGATCCCAAGAAGTTCACCCGGCTGGGCGGGCGCATCCCCAAGGGCGTCCTTCTGGTGGGCTCCCCCGGAACCGGCAAGACCCTTTTGGCCCGGGCCATCGCCGGCGAAGCCGAGGTTCCGTTTTTCACCATCAGCGGCTCGGATTTCGTGGAAATGTTTGTCGGCGTGGGTGCCTCCCGGGTCCGGGACCTGTTCGCCCAGGCCAAAAAAAACGCCCCCTGCATCGTGTTCATCGATGAAATCGACGCCGTGGGTCGCCAGCGCGGCGCCGGACTCGGCGGCGGCCATGACGAGCGGGAACAGACCCTGAACCAGCTGCTGGTCGAAATGGACGGGTTTGAAAGCAACGAGGGCGTGATCCTGATCTCCGCCACCAACCGCCCCGATGTCCTGGACCCCGCCCTGCTCCGGCCCGGCCGGTTCGACCGCCAGGTGGTGGTGGACCTGCCCGACATCAAGGGCCGCGAGGGAATTCTCCGGGTCCACATGAAAAAAACACCCCTCGACAGCGATGTGGACGTGCTGACCCTGGCCAAGGGCACCCCGGGCTTCTCCGGTGCGGATCTGGAAAACATGGTCAACGAGGCGGCGCTTCTGGCGGCCAAGCGCAACCAGGACAAACTGCGCATGGTGGATTTCGAGGACGCCAAGGACAAGGTGTTCATGGGCCTCGAACGCAAGTCCAAGGTGGTCCGGGAGGAAGACCGGAAGAACACGGCCTACCATGAGGGCGGTCATGCCCTGGTGGCACGGTTCCTGCCCGACACGGACGCGGTCAACAAGATCACCATCATCCCCCGGGGACGGGCCGCCGGCGTCACCTGGTTCCTTCCCGAAGAGCGTGATTTCAGCTTCAAGGAACAGCTTCTAAGCCGTCTGGCGGTCCTGCTGGGAGGCCGGGTGGCCGAAGAGATCATCTACAACCGCCTGAGCACCGGCGCCTCCAACGACATTAAAAAGGCCACGGAACTGGCCAACAAGATGATCCGGGACTGGGGCATGAGCAAGAAACTGGGCCCCCTGTCCTACTCCCTGAGCAACGACCAGGTCTTCCTGGGCCGGGAAATCTCCCAGCACCGGGATTATTCCGAGGAAACGGCCCGGCTGATCGACCAGGAAGTGTCGGCCTTCATCGCCCACGGCTACGACACGGCCAAACAGATTCTGACCGACAACGTGGATATCCTTCACCGGCTCACCACCCTTCTTCTTGAAAAGGAAACCATTTCGGGAGCCGAGCTGGACGAGCTGATCCTTGCCATGCGGCCCGGCATCACCCTGCCGTCGGTCCGGGATGAGATCGGGGAAGTCATCGCACCGGAGGCGGAGGAATCACGAACCGATGACTGATTACCGCCTGTCGTTCAGAAACCACACCCTCAGACTCGGCCCGTCGACCTGCATCATGGGCATTCTGAACGTCACGCCCGATTCCTTTTCCGACGGCGGCCGGTTCTTCAAAACCAGCCGGGCCGTGTCACGGGCACTTGAGATGGTCGAAGAGGGGGCCGACATCATCGACATCGGCGGGGAATCCACCCGCCCCTTTTCCGAGACCGTCTCGCTTTCCGAAGAGCTGGACCGGGTCATTCCGGTGATTGAGCATCTGTCCCGGAACGTCCCCGTGCCCATTTCCATCGACACATACAAGGCCGAGGTGGCCCGCCGGGCCATTGAGGCCGGCGCCGCCATTGTCAACGACATATCGGCCATGACCATGGACCCGGACATGGCCCGGGTGGTGGCCGAATCCAGGGTCCCGGTGGTGCTGATGCACATGAAGGGGACCCCGAAAACCATGCAGACGGACCCCCGTTATGAGGATCCGGTCCGGGAAATCAAAGATTACCTGGCCGCCGCCGTCGAGCGCGCCGTTGATCAGGGTATTGACCGGTCAATGATCATCGCGGACATCGGTATCGGATTCGGGAAAACCGTCGCCCACAACTTCACCCTGCTCAAACATCTGGATGCCTTCGCCTCCCTGGGTGTTCCCCTTTTGGTCGGCTCCTCGCGGAAGGCCTTCATCCGGAATACACTGGCCACGGATGACAAACCGGCCACGGCCCATGACATCGAAATCGGAACCCAGGCCACGGTATCGGCCTCCATTCTTGCAGGGGCCCATATCGTCCGGGTCCATGACGTGGCCGCAACCCGGGCCACCGTAAAAATCATTGACGCCCTGAAACAATCCTGATTCAGGCTGACGACGGTCCATGAAACCAGCCGCTTTTCCGACACGCGCCATCCGACTCCTGATTCCGGCCCTGATCCTTGCGGCCGGGGTATTCGGCTATCGCGCCATGCATCCGGCCACAGACCGGGACCAGGAGGCCCTGATCCGTGTCGCCGTCGGCTTCACCCTTCCGGCCGGGGACCTGATCGTCTCATCGGCGAGCACCCGCACCGTCGACATCCGGGTTACCGGAAAGCCCAAACACTTAGAGGGGCCTGCATCGGCCTCGATCACCCTGAACCTGGACACGGCCGTGGAAGGCGACAACCGGATCGCCGTATCACCGGATCAGGTTGTCCTGCCTCCGGGAATCCGGGCCCACGAAGCCATCCCCCCGGAGATCGTGGTCACGCTGGATCGAAAAATCACCCGGACCCTGACCGTGGACATTCCCTTCAGCGGCGCACCGGCCAAAGGGTACCGCCTGGCGGGAATCCTGGCCCTGCCTCCGTCGGTGACCGTCACCGGCCCGGCGGGTCTGGTCGACGGCCTTGACCGCCTCCGGACCAAACCGGTGGATATCGGCGGCCTGACCGAATCCTGCAAAAAAGAGGCGGTGTTCGATCAGGATTCCCCGGAAACCCAAATTTTGCCCCCGGGCCCCGTGACCGCCCTGATTTCCATTGCCGACATCATGGCGGTCAAGATCATCGACGTCCCCCTGACCCTGCCCGGCCCCTGGGCCACGGCCCATCCCGCCCGGGCGACCCTCGAAATCAGCGGGCCTGAAAACCGGTTCAAATCCCTTGACATCAACGCCGACATCCGACTATCCATCGACACGGAGGACCTAAAACCCGGGGTTTACGTTCGCCGTGCCGCCATTCGTCTTCCCGTGGATTTCACCCTGATCTCGGTGAAGCCGGAATTGTTCACCCTTACCATCAACGAGAAAGGTTAACGCGGTATGCTTCTGGTCATCGATGTGGGCAACACCAACACGGTTCTTGGGGTGTTCGACGATAAGACGCTGGTTCACCACTGGCGGATAAGGTCCGACAAAAACATGACCGAAGACGAGCTGAACGTCCTGGTCAGCAGCCTGTTCCACGAGAGAGGGCTTTCGGCCGAAACGTTCACGGGTATCATCATCGCCTGCGTGGTGCCCCGGATGATGATGATTCTGAACACCTTCTGCCTCAAATACCTGAACCGCACGCCGATCTGGGTCGATGCCGCCACCGTGGGGTCCATCATGCCCATCCGCTACAACAACCCGGCGGAGGTGGGCGCCGACCGCATCGTCAACGCCATCGCCGCGTATCAGCGGTTTAAGACGGCCCTGATCGTCGTGGATTTCGGCACCGCCACCACCTTCGATGTCATTTCGAAAAACGGCGAATACCTGGGCGGCGCCATTTCCCCGGGCATCATGATCGCCGCCGACGCCCTGTTCCAGAATGCCTCCAAACTGCCCCGGGTGGAGATCTTCTCGCCGCCGGACCAGGTGATCGGCAAGGATACGGCCGGCAGCATGAAATCCGGCATCATCTTCGGTTACGCCGGTCTGGTGGACGGCATGGTGGCACGGCTCCGGGCGGCCATGGACGACACCCCCCTGGTCCTGGCCACCGGCGGACTGGCCCCCCTGATGAAAGACGTGTCCGAAAGCATCGACGAGGTCGACGGGGCCCTGACCCTTTTCGGCCTCCGCATCATCCACGAGCACCTGACGGCCTGAGCCGGGCCGATGTGTCTTACGGTTTGACAAGACCCTCGCTTTGGGGTATGCATACGGATATATTGTACACCCGATCAATTTGTGTTCGGGCAATCCATCCTATCAACCGATGCAATCCGGCACCAGACGGAGGATGACACGTGACATCCGCACAGCCCAAATCCCTTGTTTCCGGCCTGATCGGCCTTGTCCTTTTTCTGTTTTTTGTTCTGGCCGCCCTTCCCGGATGCGGGGAAATCGATGCGGACAACGACGAGGCCCTGCGTGACACACCGGCCAAGGACGCCGAGGCCGACCCGGGGGCCGGCGACGCTCTGACCCTGGAGCATTGGAACACCGTTACCGGGCTCCTTTCCGATTCCCAGAGCGCCACCTTTACGTCCATCACCGGAGATCAGACATCCCGGATCCGCACAGGCGACAACGAGGATGTCGCCGTCAGCCTGAGCCTTGTCGAGCAGGACAATCGGATCCGGGGGGATGTCGCCGTCACCCTCGAATCGCCCATGTCCGTCACCGGACACCCCATTGCATTTTCGATCGCAGGCGCCCCGGTGACCGTGGACGAAAACGGGTTGACCGTCACCGGATCCACCGTTGCCGCCCTCACCAACGGATCGGGCAGCCTGATCCGGACCGCCGTCGACATGACCCTGACCATCACCCGGTCGTCCGCCGGCATGTACCTCTGCCGTGTTCTGTTCGACGCCCCCGGCCTCGACATCCGCTGCACCTTTGATGTCGAGGTGTTCCGTACCAGTGCAGCCGCCCCCGTGTCCTTCTGCGACAGCACCTGGAAAAAGGAAAGCCCGGGGATCGTCATCGGATTTCCCCGCAGACAGTACAGTGACCAGACCGAAATCTCCGCCGTTCCGGGCGCCGACCTCCTGACCCTGACCGTCAACACCGACGCCCTGAATCCCATGGCCGCGTTGACCCTTGATCTTCCGGAGGAACTGTCGCCCAACCGGACGCCTCTTTCCCTGGCCCTGGTCGATACGGCCGTTCTCTACAGCGACGAACACCGGACCCTGATGCTCCGGACCTCGGGGACCCTCCCCGATATCCCCGATCTTTCAGGCGCCTTGGTCTCAACGGACTATCACCTGACGCTGACCGTCACCAAAACCGTCGTCACGGAATCCTACCGGGACGCGCAGAACAATCCGGCCCAGCGTGAGGCCGCACGCTACACCGGTGAGATGCGTCTGATTGTTGACGCCCTGGGCACACGGAGCACCCTGATCCAGCCCCTTTCCCGGCTGGACTCCTCCGACGCTAAGGCCTCGTTTTCCGGAGCACGGTTCGTGCTCGCAGGGGGGACGACCCGATACATCACCCATGCCGTCACCGCCGGAGACACCACGGACCTGGTTCAGGCCCCCTTCGGTCTGATTCAGTTCTCGCTGACCCTCACCCCGACGCCCGACGGTCCGCCCCATGCCGTGGGGGAACTGTTCCTGCCGATGGAGGTCACGCCCGCCTGGGCACCGTCCTATTCCGTCGTTTTCCATGGAACCCCAACGGATCCCGTCACCGACGACGCGTTGCGTATCGATGCGACGGCACAGGTGGACAAGACCGATGCCTTAGGCTTTCTGACCAGCGACAATGCCCCGGTCACCCTTAGGGTCGATCGCGACAGCTCCGGCGTCTACCGGTGTTCCCTTTCGCTTTCCAGTGCGGACCGTCTGACGCGGATACGGTTCGACGGCCTGGAACTGACCCGGCAGGACGGCGGGCCGGGCTTCTCGGGCGGCACCTTTACGGCCCTGGCCGCGCCCTATCATATGCTGGGCTGCTCATCCCCCCCCAACACCCAGATGATCGTCGACGGAGATCTGGATCTCTCGGTGACCCTGCACAAACGGGTGGCCGACGACCGAGTTTTCGTCTCCGCCGAAGGAAGCCTCGACATTGTCACCGGCATCGACTGCACCGGTGAACCCCTGTCCCTGACGTTTGAAAACGTTTTCGCGGATATGGCCCCGAGCGGCAACGGGTTCGGCTTGAGCACCCAGATCGGCGAAGGTGCCGATGCCATCATCCTGACGGTGGGACTGATCGAGGCGGCACAGGGCCGGTTCGAGTTCCAGGTGGACGCCATTGCGGCAGACGGGACCGTTCTGGACCTGACCGTTCCGGCCTCGCGCACCGGCGGAACCGAGGTGTTCGTCCGGGCTGCCCCCTGACCCATCAGCCCATAAAAAAAACGCCGACCGGGAAACGAACCCCCGGGTCGGCGTTTAATGAATCACGGGCCCGTTCACCGCGGACCTTTGGCTATCTCAGCCCCATCTGTTTTTCAACGGCCTCGATTTCCTTGAGGATGTCCTTTTTTTCCTGCTCGGTCAGGTTCCCCCGGTTCAATCGTCTCTGCAGCCCTAAAAGAATCATCTCCTCACGGTAGTCGCTGCATGTGTAGGTCGAACTTTTCGCGCCGGCCATCATGCCCCCTTCTTTTATATTTTCCCGGCCTGGACCAGATACTCCTTGAAAATCTTGTAGAACACCGTCGTGTCGTTGAGCCCCTTCTGGAGGATGGTATCGATTTTGTCGATGTCCTTGACGTTGACCACCACATTGGCGCTGCGGTGAAAGGCTTCCATGGTATCCATGGTACGGTAGCGGTCGGTCAGCAGAAACAGGGTAATCCGACGCCGCTCGGCCATAACCAGGCGGTTCAGGTAGATCAGGATGCCGTTCACATCGGGGTTGGCCGTATCGAACCTCTCGTTGAGCACGATCAGGTCATAGGTGTGGTAGCGCATGTTTTTCAGGGCGTCCCGGGTGTTTTCCGCCATGGTGATGCTGTATTCCATCAGTTCCAGGGCGATTTTGATCTTCTCCCGGATGCCCGGGTCCGTCTCGCAGATCAGGGCCGTCTCGTAATCCTCTTCCACGAAATCGAAGGGTTTTTCTGACGAATCGTAGTCCGACTCGTCTTCGGCAAAAGAAATCGACGGCTTGGACGAATCCTCCTCGTCAAAGGTCATGGGCACCCCCTTGGCCGGTCGGGCGGCGGCCTTGGGCCGGGGTTCCTCATCGGCCAGGGAAAAAACGATGTCCTCGTCCCTGGGCTCGTCCTTGGGCCGGACCACGGTGATCCGGTTCTTGCATTTGGGACAGGTAAAACCGAACGGCTTTCCTTCGGGCAGTTTCTCGTCGGGCACGTTGTACCGGCCCTGGCATTTGTCGCACATCACTTTCATGGTTTTGCCTTCTCCTCACGGCCCGTCTTACGGGCCATCACGATGGGGACTACTTGAACGACTTGTTGTACCCGTGGTCGATTTCCAGGGCCTCGATGTCCGTGGTCTTCTCCCCGCGTGAACTCTTGACCGAGTCGATACCCCGACCGACCACGGCTTTGTGGCTGGCGTAGGTGATGGCCGTTTCATGGGTGATCAGCCCCTGTTCGTAAAGCTGGATGATGTAGTTGTCAAAGGTGGTCATGCCGAAGGCCTTGCCCGCGTCCATACAGCTTTCGTAGGTATTCTCGTTCACTTCCCCGTTGAGGATGATGTCCTTGACCCGCAGGCTGGTGCCGAGAATCTCGAAGGCCGCCACCCGGCCGCCGCCGATCTTCGGCAGCAGTCGCTGACAGATGATCCAGCGCACCGAGTCGGCCAGGCGGATGCGCAGCTGGCGTTCTTCGTCGGGGTCGAACATACCCAGGATACGGTTGATGGTCTGCCCGGCGTTGTTGGTGTGCAGGGTGGTCAGCACCAGATGGCCGGTTTCGGCGGCCCGAAGGCCGATCTCGACGGTTTCCTTGTCACGCATTTCACCGACCAGAATGACCTTGGGGGCCTGGCGGAGGGCCGCCCGCAGGCCGCTGGCGAAACTCTCGAAGTCACTGCCCAGTTCCCGCTGGTTGAAGGTGGCCATTTTATGAGGATGCACGTATTCAATGGGATCTTCCAGGGTGATCACGTGCTCCGGCCGGGTGGCGTTGATCTCCGCCAGCACGGCGGCCAGGGAGGTGGTCTTGCCGGTACCGGTGGCGCCGGTGACGAACACGATGCCGTTCAGGGTCCGGGGAATTTCCTCAAAGGCCTTGGGCAGGTTCAGTTCCCGGATGGAAGGAATGGTGGTTTCCAGGCGCCGGAGCACGATGGAATAATTGCCCGACTGGGAGAAGATGTTCACACGGAACCGTGCCTTGCCCGGCAGGCTATAGGACAGATCGCAGGAACCCGACCGGATCAGGATCTCGGTCAGACGCCGGTCCTGGCCGATAAGGTTCAGGGCGAACACCTCGGTCTGGAAGGGGGTCAGCTCCTTGATTTCAGGTTCGATGTCCACCGGAACCAGTTTACCCGAGCTCTCCACCTGCAACGGCTTGCCCACGGTGAGGTTCAGGTCGGACACGTTGTTGTAGGAATCCAGCATCCGGGCCAGAATATAATCGATTTCCTGTTTTCTCATGAGCTCTCACGCTCCCTTTGGTTATCAGGCGTCCGTGAAATCCTGGGGCGCTCCGGACATCAGCGCACGGAATTTCTGTTTGTCATAGGCCTTGGCGTAAGCGTCTTCCGACGAAATCCAGCCCTTGTTGTGCAGGTCCATGATCGAGTCGTCCATCAGCTGCATGCCGTATTTCTGGCCCACCTGGATGGCCGAGGGGATCTGGTGGGATTTGCCTTCCCGGATCAGGTTGCGGACCGCCGGGGTGGCAATCATGATTTCCAGACCGGCGCAACGTCCCCGCTGGTCCTTGCGCTTGAACAGGGTCTGGGAAATAACGGCGCGGATACCGTCGGCCAGGGTGGACCGGACCTGGGCCTGCTGGTTGGCCGGAAAGACTTCGATCAGACGGTCCACGGTTTTCGGGGCGCTGGAGGTGTGCAGGGTGGCCAGCACCAGATGGCCGGTGTTGGCCGCCTCGATGGCCAGAGCGATGGTCTCCTGGTCCCGAAGCTCGCCGACCAGGATGATGTCCGGGTCTTCACGCAGAGCCCCCCGGAGGGCGGCGGAAAAGGATTTGGTGTGGAAGCCCACTTCCCGGTGGTTGACCAGACAGCCCCGGCTTTCGTGCACGAACTCGATGGGGTCTTCGATGGTGATGATATGATCCCGCCGGGTCCGGTTGGCCACATCGAGAATGGCGGCGAGGGTCGTGGACTTGCCGCTTCCCGTGGGCCCGGTCACCAGCACCAGCCCCCGGGGCAGGGAGGCCAGACGGGACACCACGTTGGGCAGGCCCAGCTGTTCGGCGGTCTGGATGGTGCTGGGGATCTCCCGGAACACGGCGCCGACGCCGTTTTTCTGCTGAAAGAAGTTTGCCCTGTACCGGGCCAGGCCGGGGATTTCATACCCGAAATCCACGTCGCCGGTTTCCTCGAACACCTTGATCTTGTTTTCCGGAGCGATTTCATAGAGCATCCCCTTGAGGGAATTGTTGTCCAGCACCTTGTACTTGACGCGCTCGATCTGCCCGTCGATCCGGAGGGCCGGCGGCTGGCCGGCGTTAAGATGCAGATCGGACGCTCCCTGGTCATGCATCAACTTGAAAAACGCATCTATCTTTGCCATGGGTCTCTCCTGCTAATCGTCCCGTTCATTATCCTGCCGAGTCGGCCGTCGCACGAAAAGATGCGCAGCCGACGGTATCATCCCCGACGGCGTCGTAAAACGTCCGATTTCTGCGCTTTCGCTTCATCCCTCGTCACTGAGGCGTACGCCAGGTACGCCTTGAACTCGAACGTTTTACAAAGCCGTCTAAAACCTGATTTTTTCGAGGCCATCATCCTTGCCCGTCAATCGTAATCGATCTGCCGAACGGTCTCGTCCCGTGTCTCGTCCAGCGACACCTGGGATAATTCGAGCAGCTGGGCGTGGGATTCGATCACGGCTTTCATCTGGGCGCGGAACTGAACCTCCTGACGCTTCAGTTCGTTTATTTCGTCGTGCATCTGGGAGAGCTTCCGGTGGGCGCTTTGAATGATGGCATCGGCATCCACCTCGGCCTGGGCCACAATCAGTTCCGAGGATTTCCGTGCGTTGTCCGTCATCTGTTCGAGCACCTTCTGGGAATTGAGCATCACCCGCTTGTACGATTCCTCCCTGGAGCGATAGTCCTGGTTCTCCCGGGTCAGCCTTCGAATGGTTTCACGATAATCCTCGGCCTCGCCGATCATGATTTCCAGGGTTTCGGACACCTGATCGAGGAATTCGTCCACTTCCACGGTATGGTAACCCCTGAACCTTACGGTAAACCGCTGCTGATGAATCTCGAGGGGGGTCAGTTTGTTGGTGTTCTTCATCACATCACGGCCTAGTACATGAGGGTGCGGGCCACGTCAAAGAGGCTTTTGACCACAAAGGCCTGAAGAAAATAAATGCCGAAAATCACGATGATCGGCGAGATATCGATGCCTTCGATCCCGGGAATTTTCGACCGGACGGCCCGGAGTACCGGCTCGGTGATATTGTAAATAAACCGGACGATGGGGTTGTACGGATCGGGATTGACCCAGGACAGTACCGCCCGGGCGATGATGATCCACATGTAAAGTGAAAGGCCCATGTTCAGAACGATGGCCACGGCGTTCAACAGGTTTCCCAGAATCGACATAGTAAAAAAATACCTCTATTGGATTGACGGGCTCACGGGTTCGGTATCGCGGATAAAATCAGGGGAAATCCCCCGGCCCGGTTCTTCTCCCCACGTCATGACTGTGCGTAAACGATGCCTAAAAATAAGGTATATCCCTCCCTCAAGTCAAGGCATTTCGCTTAAAAAAGCATTGACTTTGAACCGTCCGGATCATAAATGATGTCATTTGAAACATCCCCCAAACACTCTGGAGGTCAGACATGAAGACACTGGACGCGCGCATCGGTTTCATCGGAGCGGGCAACATGGCCGAGGCCATGATCGGCGCCCTGATCGCTTCGGGAACCGTCACCCCGTCAGACCTGATGGCCGTCGATGTCAACGCCGAACGGCTTTCGGCTCTCAAGCGGGCCTACACCATCCGGACGGACCTGAGCATGCCGGAGGTGGTCGATACCGCGGACATCGTGGTCCTGTCGGTCAAGCCCCAGGTGATGCCCGGGGTTCTGGACCAGTTGAGGGCCTGTCTGCCGACGGGCCGGACACTGATCATCTCCGTCGCGGCGGGTATCTCCCTGGCCCGCATCGAATCGGCCCTCTACCAAAACCTGGACACGGACGGCCGGGCCGGGCTGCCCATCGTCCGGGTCATGCCCAACACGCCCTGCCTGGTTCTCGAAGGCATGTCCGGTTTTTGCATGAACGATCAGGCCCGGCCGGGCGATGCGGACACGACCCGGACCATTCTCGAATCCATGGGACGGGCGGTGTCTGTGACCGAAGAGCAGATGGACGCCGTCACGGCCGTGTCCGGGTCGGGACCGGCGTATTTTTTCCACATGATTGAGGCCATGGTCGAAGCCGGTACGGCCTTGGGGCTCAGTTACTCCTCGGCCCTGACCCTGTCGGTTCAGACCATGAAGGGAGCGGCGAAACTGCTCGAGAACAGCTCCGACTCACCGGAAATTCTTCGGAAAAAGGTCACGTCCCCCGGCGGCACCACCGAGGCGGCCCTCCGGTCCCTTTCCGAGTCGGGGTTCCGGGAAAGCATTGTCCGCGCCGTGTCCGCCGCCGCCCGACGATCGAAGGAACTGTCTGCCTGATACCCGGTCAGGCGGGTTCCGGCGTTTCAAGACCGGCCACCAGCCCGGCGAAATCGGGGTTTTTCAACAGTCGCCGCGAGAAGGAAATGTACCTTGAGGCAATGGCCCGCACGGCCAGTTGCAAGGCGTAGGCCCGCACCGGCTTTTCGAGAAGATGATGAATGCCCGAGGCCACACAGGCGTTGACCACGTCGTCGCTGGCGTCTCCGGTCATCATCACCGTGTCCTCATAGATCGACGGATAGGTATCGGCCAGGGCATCAAGAAAGATAAACCCCGTCCGGTCGCCGATAAATACATCCACGATGAACACGGCGATCCCCGTGTCCCTGAGACGACAATACTCCAGGGCTTCATCGGCACTCGTGAACACGTACACATCCCCCCAGACATAAAACCGGTTGACGATTCCGGCGGTGATCTCAAGAACCTCGGCATCGTCATCCACGATGATCACATCCAGTCCCTTCGACATGGCGACCTCTTGGCTTTTCGGGTAATCGGTAAACAACGGACAGACGTTTATGATGGTGAAAACGACTATATCACAGGATTTCGGCGACTTCAACCGGCCTTTCCCGCAGGGCCGGGGCAAACGCATATCCCATGGCCCTGCGGCCGGTTTCGATGGGCGGGATAGAATCCCGTAAGCCGTGATTCGACGCCAGGCGATTTTCCCTGTTGATCCTTGAGGTTTAGGCGAAATTTATCTTGCAAAGACACGGCTGATCCTGCTACGTTTTTTAAACCGCCTAACCCCAGGTAATGATCCTTTTCCGGTGCAAAAGCCCGGTCATCCTTACCATCATATGGAGACGAATAACGCGTGGACACTCTTTCTTTCCAGGCCGCAGACGGCCTTGACATCATCTACAGACGCCTACTGCCCGCAGATCGGCCCGTACGCGGCGCGGTCCAGATCGCCCACGGCATGGCCGAGCACTCCGGACGCTACGCCTGGTTCGCCGAAAACCTGACGGCCCATGGATTCGCCGTCTATGCCAACGACCACCGCGGGCATGGCCTGACGGCCGGTGAAGACGAAAAACGCCTGGGCTTCTTCTCCGAGTCCGACGGATGGAACCGGGTGGTCGACGACATGAAAACCTTGAGCGACATCATCCTGAACGAGCATCCCGGACGGCCCCTGTTTCTGTTCGGCCACTCCATGGGTTCCTTTCTCAGCCGCGACTTCATCGCCCGGTTCGGCGACATCCTGAGCGGCGCCATCCTTTCCGGAACGGCGGGGCATCCGGGGATTATGGGCCATGCGGGCCTTTTGCTCGCCCGCCTCCAGGTTCTGCTCAAGGGCGCAACGTCCCCGAGCCCCCTGATGGACACCCTGTCCTTCGGCAGCTACGCCAAGGCGTTCAGACCGGAGAGAACCCCCTTTGACTGGCTGAGCCGGGACAGCGATCAGGTCGATGCCTACATCCGTGACCCCTTGTGCGGGTTCATCGCCAAAGCGGGTTTTTACGCGGACTTGATTGCCGGCCTGCTGTCCGTCAACCGGACGGCCCTCATCGAGCGGACGCCGAAAGATCTGCCCATCTATCTGTTCTCCGGCGCCCTGGATCCCGTAGGCGGCAACACCCGGGGCGTCCGTAAGGTTCACGACGCCTATCAGCGCGCCGGGGTGACGGACCTCACCCTCCGGTTCTACGAGGAGGGCCGCCATGAAATGTTAAACGAGATCAACCGGGACCAGGTGGCCGATGATGTGATCCGATGGATCATCAAACACCTGGATAAGACGCCCGCTTTCCATAACCCTTAGCTTAGACGGACATCATCATTCATGACCCAGTATCTTCTGGCCCTCGACCAGGGCACCACCAGTTCCAAAGCCATCGTCTTTTCACCCGACGGACGTGTTGTCGCCCGGGAAGGCAAAGAATTCCGCCAGATCTATCCCCAGCCCGGCTGGGTCGAACACGATCCCATGGAAATCTGGGAGAGTCAGATCGACGTGGCCCGAAAGGTCATCGAGACGGCCGGAATCGCCCCGGCCGACATCGCCGCCATCGGCATCACCAACCAGCGGGAAACCACCCTGGTCTGGGACCGCCATACGGGCGAACCGGTATACAACGCCATCGTCTGGCAGTGCCGACGCACCGCCGACACCTGCAAGCGGTTTGAAAAAGAAGGGCTTGACCAGGTGGTCCGCCGTAAAACGGGTCTGGTGCTCGACGCCTATTTTTCAGGCACCAAGGTAAGATGGATGCTCAAACACCTGCCGGGCCTCCGAAAACGGGCCGAGGCCGGCGATCTGCTGTTCGGCACCGTGGATTCCTGGATCATCTGGAACCTCACCGGCGGCAAGGTTCACGCCACCGATTATTCCAACGCCTCCCGGACCATGATGTACAACATCCACCGGCTTGCCTGGGATGCGGATCTTCTGGACGCCCTGACCATCCCGTCCTCGATGCTGCCCGAGGTCCGTCCCTCGTCGGGGGACTTCGGCCTTACCCGGACCGATCTCTTCGGGCGTGAAATCCCCATCAGGGGGGTGGCCGGAGACCAGCAGGCCGCCCTGTTCGGTCAGTGCTGCTTCGATCCGGGCATGGCCAAATGCACCTTCGGCACCGGGTCCTTTCTTCTGATGAACACCGGGGAAAAGGCCGTCAATTCCCAGAACGGCCTGCTGACCACCCTGGCCTGGGGTCTGGACGGCAAGGTCTTCTACGCCCTCGAAGGCAGCGCCTTCATCTCGGGGGCCGTGATCCAGTGGCTGAGGGATGAAATGGGGCTGATCACGAATGCGGCCCAGTCCGAGGCCTTCGCCCTCACGGTGGCGGACACCGGCGGCGTCTACCTGGTTCCCGCCTTTGTGGGCCTGGGCGCGCCCCACTGGGACATGTACGCCCGGGGCACCATCACCGGCATGACCCGGGGAACCAACCGGTATCACATCGTCCGGGCGGCCCTGGAATCCATGGCCTACCAGACCAACGACATTGTGAAGGCCATGCTGGCCGACGCACGGATGGATCTTCGCGGCCTGCGGGTGGACGGCGGGGCCGTGGCCAACAACTTTCTCATGCAGTTCCAGGCCGACATCCTCCAGACCACCGTGGACCGGCCCCATGTGTTCGAGACCACGGCCCTGGGCGCCGCCTATTTGGCCGGACTGGGCGTCGGGCTGTACCGGGGCACCGACGAGGTGGAAAATTCATGGCAACTGGAACGGCGATTCGAACCGGCCATGGCCTACGAAGCCGCCGAAAAGCTTTACAAACAGTGGGAAAAGGCCGTGGAAAAAGCCAAAGCCTGGGCGTGAGACATCCTGAGGCCCGTTGACGCTTCACGGAAAAAGTGTGATTTTTCATTCAATGTTTTCGGTATCCGGACGATATATGATGAAGCCTTTTGCCCATGGACCCTGTCCGGAGAAAAGGGCCTTCAATCGAGTTCTGAATCCCGTGCGCCCCACCGTCACCGTGGGACGTCTTACCCATTTGTGAGGTGTGATCGTGATTAAAGTCCAATGCCCCGGTTGTCAGAAAAACTATTCGCTCCCCGACGAAAAAATACCGGCGGATAAAGATGTCTCCCTGCCCTGCCCGGCCTGCGGCGCCGTCATCACCGTGCGCAAACCCGCCGCCTTAAGTCCTGTTTCACCGGACCCCACGCCCGACGGCGAGGCGCTGATGAAGGACATTATCAAGAATTCCAGGGCCCTGCCCCCCATGCCCCAGATCATCGCCAAGGCCAACGAGGTGCTGTCGAACGAAAACGCCGGGTTCAAGGAGGTCGGCGACGTGCTGGCCACGGACCAGGCCATGGCCACCCGGGTGCTCAAACTGGCCAACTCGGCCTACTACGGCCTGCGGACGCCGGTATCCTCGGTTCAGCAGGCGTCCGCCCTTCTGGGGTTCCAGACCCTGATGGAACTGATCACCGTGGTCAGCACCTCCAAAATGATGGGCAAATCCCTGACCGGCTACGGCATCGAGGCCCGGGAGGTCTGGAAGCATTCCCTGTCCGTGGCCATCGGGGCCAAGCTCATCGCCGAAAAAAAATATCCGGCCCTGATCCACGACGCCTTCAACGCCGGGCTGATCCACGACTCGGGCATGGTGATTTTAGATGACCATGTGGCCAAGGGGAAAGCGGTTTTCGATGGCCTGCTGGATCAGGGCGCGACCCTCCAGGAGGCCGAACGCCGGGTCTTCGGCTTTGACCACGGCCTGATCGCCGCGGAATTTTTCAAAAAATGGAAACTGCCTCCGGCCCAGATTCACGCCATCCGCTTCCATCACGATCCGGCCCTGTCCGGCGACGACCCCCTGACCCACATCCTCCACGCCGCCGACACCCTGGCCAACGAGGACGCCCTTGAACGCAACTACACCCGCGACCCCGCCGCCCTTGCATCCATCGGCCTGTCCGACGAGGAATGGGCCTCCCTGAAAACCACGGTCACCGAATCGGTGGAGCATATCATGGCGACGATGGGGTAACGGTCATTGACGGGCACACTGCGCTTTGCCCATCTTCTACGGGCAACACAAGGCAAAACGCTGCCTACCCGCCAACCGGCCCCAGGTCTGCGAAAATAAAAAAGCCGACATCCGGAAAGAGACATTGCGTCTCCCCCCTCGTGTCGGCTTTTAAATTCAAATTTGACGGCTTCGTAAAAAGTCCGATTTCTGCGTTGCGCTTCATCCCTCGTCACTGCGGCGTACCCTAAGTACTCCTCATTCCTCGGGATTCGCGGCGCCTTGAACTCGAACTTTTTTCTTTGCCGTCATGTGATGACTTTTTACGAGTTCATCAAATTTCTTTTCCCGATGCCGTGCCTGAACGACCTAAGCCATCCTGCCATGGGCAGCCGTCACAGCCCCGAACCGAATCAGGGCAGCCGGACGATCAGGACTGTCGAATCGTCGTTTTTATAAAATTTGACCGTCTTTCCGACAACAAACCATCGCCGTTCGACGGTCGTGCCCAGGCTGGACAAAAACCGCACGTTCTCCGCGAGTTTGTAAAGACAGTCATCGATGACGATCTCGGTTTCACCCAGCCGGTGAAGGGTGCCGGTTTTGTATTCCACCGTTTCAGGGTTGAGCGCAGGCACTGCGGGTTCGTCGGACCAGGCCGGTGCGATCGAAAGAAAAAGCCCGAGAACCAGAAACGATACCAACGCCCGGATCTTCATATGTCGTGTGATCATAGCCATCTTCCTTTCTTATATTGATATTGGGCGCCGATCCAAAGAGGGACCGGCGCCTTCCGGTTTATTTTTCATCGATCAGAACATGCGCCAGTAATACAGGCCGGTAATCTGGCTGGTGGTCTCTTCGATTTCATCTCGGCTGAAATACATCTTGTCCTCGAGAATGGCCGGATCGAAATACACTTCACCTTCAAAGTACTTGCCTGTTTTGGGGTCGTCGTCACTGTCGATCGTGTCGTCGTCATTGGTGTCGAACTGCGGCGACTGGAGCTCCCCTCCCGAGCAGGCGTCCATGATGTGGACCACGGAACTGCCGCCGGCCGAACAGGGCGAATCCGCCGGCATGACCGATACGACCACCGCCTTGCCGTCCCGGATCTGGGTCCGTGAGAACACCCGTTCCCGTTCCAGGGGAAGGTCGAAGAACCAGCCCACATGCCGCCCGCCGGCATAACTCGCCTCATCACCGTCGGCCTTGAGTTCAAGGTACTTGGACGGGTTGAACCAGTTGATCTCATGGTAGGTGGTTTCACGCCAGCCGCCGGCAAAAACCGTCTGGGTCTGCTCGAGCAGGATCAGATCGATATCGCTGTGGATATAGGTCGACGCCTCGATGTTGGCCAGGGTCCGGACCGCCGGGGTTCCCGCCGGAACGTTCACGGCTCCCAGGGACTTGTCCGACGAACTTTCACCCAGACGCTCCCAGGCGGCGGACCAGTCCCAGATCCCATAGATGGTCTGGGGCTGGGTGGAGGGAATGTCGTCGAAGGACAGGTAACGACCGGTGCCGAACACCACCATCAGCCCGCCCAGCCGTCTGTCGCAATGCAGCATCACATCCGGGCTGGCCGTAATGGCCTGGTGCGTGCCGCCCTTGTCTTTGGCCTGGAACAACGGCTGGGCCGCGTTGGTTGAGGCATCCTTGAAATACACATCCCAGTTGGCCGCCACCGTGGACCGGATGTCGAACTTCCACATGTTGCCCAAAAGGTCGCCGGCAAACACGAAGTCCGCCTTGCCGTCGTAATTCACATCGATAACCACGGGGGAACTCAGGCCGTTGCACTGGGTCGTGTTATTACCCACGCCGGTGTCTATCTTCCGGACCAGGGTCCCGTCCATTTTGACGATATACAGTACGGCCCGTCCGTTGGGGCTGTCGTAGCCGTTGCCGAAAATCGCCACCGTGTCTCCGTTATTGGCCGGAACGATGCTCATGGTACTGAAGGAAAAGCCCATGTCATCGTCCACCCCTTGGGGAAATTCCCAGATGGTGGGCCGGTTCGTTTCGGTGATGGCGGCGGGGTCGGTGATGTCGATGCCGAAAATCCCGCGGCCGCCCTTGCCCAGGCCGCCGACCAGCCAGGTCGTGGTGCCGATGGTGGCCGTGTTGACGGTGCCGTCCACAAAATAACGGTGGGCGTATGTGACATCGGCGTAATGCCGGAGGTTCTCGATGACCCGGGAGGGCACGAACGCGAATTCCTCCACCCCGGTCGTCGCATTGAAGGCGTGCAGCATGCCGTCGTTGGCTCCCACGTACACCATGCCGTTTTCATAGATCGGGGAGGAGTTGACGATATCGCCCAGCACGCTGCTCCGATCCCTTAAGGCCCCGCCGTTGGCCACCTCATGGGTGTTGTCGCCGCGGATATAATTCAGCAGCCGCTCGGCCGTGACGGCGTTGGGATCCAGCGAGGTTTTCTGGTCGGTCGTGAGGCTTGCGTACCGGAAGGGCACCGCCGCCGAACCGCTGTAGGTCAGGATCTCGCGATCATCGGCGGCCACCCCCACCAGTTTGGCCCGGGCCGACCAGGACGCGGTCTGATTGACGCTGCCGTCGGCCAGAAGGTCATAGGCGTGCAGGTCCCCGGACCAGTCGGCCGCATCGAAAAAGCCCTGGTACAGATCCGTGTCGCTTTCCAGTTTCTGGGTGTTCAGGGTCACCGGCGCGCTGGTCCGGGCCCTGTCCTGAATATCGGCCATCACCTGACTTAAGGCGTCGATCAGCGCCTGGGTATCGGCGGCGCTCAGGTAATCGCCGCGGCCGTTGACGGCCGCATGCCAGAGATCGTCGATCTTGCGGTCGTCATTGGTGGGTGCGGGCCAGGCCGGACAGTCGGCCGCCGTTTCCGGGCAGGACGCTGTGGGAGTCAGGGTGCCGGTGAGCCCGAAGGACACCGTGTAGGTGACCATGTGCTGATGGGTGGCCGAATCCCGGTCGTTGGGCTGAAGCCCGTTGGCCAGATTCGCGTTCAGATCGTTTTCATAGTAATACATGGCCACGTCGGCCAGGGTGTTCGAGGTGGTGTCTCCGTAAGGAGTTCCGTCGAAATCCGTGTTGTTGTCGCCGTCGGCGTTCCCAACGGAAGGACTGCTTCCATTGTAATACCCATCGGTCATCACGATGGTATAGGCCTGCTGACAGGCCCCGCCGTCCGATTCATCCGCGTAGGGAGAGGCGCCGATGTTTCCGGTGTCCCCGTCATCGGCATGAAAATACTGACCCGCATCCTCCAAACCCTGACGAAGGGGCGTTCCGCCGTTCTTGTCGACGTGGTACAGGCGGTCGAGCATGTAGGCCTTGTTGTCCGTTTCCCCTTCCACACCAATGGAGCGCACCGGTTCGATGACGCTGTGGTTGATGGAATGTATCCCCACTTTCACGGCCTTGACCCCGTTGAGAACCCGGCCCAGGGCGGCCTTGGCCACCAGCTCACGGGTCCGGTAATAGGTGTACCAGTTGGCAAAATTCTGCCGTTCAAGGGTGTAGGAGCGTGTGATGGCCACATCCGAAGGCGGCGTAGCTACGTGCGAAAGATCATAGACCCGTCCATAGTCGCCCGATCCATAATTGGTCACCTTGTAATAGGAGGCTGCCCCCCCGTCCAGGTTAACCAGATAGGGGGCGTTGTCGATGGCCGACCACATGTACCAGTGGGCATATTTGACGGGAACCCCGTCGAGGGTGGTAAAGGTGGTGCTGAGGCCCCGGGTGCCGGTCCCGAAGGCGTCGATAGGATGAATCCGGGGGTTGTCCGGATCGGCGTTGCCCAGAGTGGGCCAGGGGGTGTAGTCCACGGCCGGGTTATAGTAAATACCGTTGGAGTAATTCGAAGCACTGGTCGTATCGTTATACTGTGATCTCCAGTAAGATTTGACATTGCCTACCGACGATTCGCCGTTAAACAGGCCGTTGTTTTCAGGGCAGAGCACATCCCAGGCCATACTGCCCGAATCGTCCAACACAAACATGATCAGGGGCGGCGCCGCCTTGAGCTGGGTGGACAGGGGCACGTCGGCAATGTCCATGCAGACCTGACCGGTGGCACAGGGGCGATCCGTTCCCGAACAGTCCTGGTCGATGCCGTCCCCGCAGACGTCGAAGGCACCGGGGTGGATGCCCGCGTCGGCATCGTTACAGTCGCCGCCGTTCTCCGAATAGCCCGCCGGAGCCGAGCAGCCCACCTGGGTGTTTGCGTTGGTCCCATACCCGTCACCGTCACCGTCGTAGTAGTAGGTCGTGGTCCCCACCCCGTCGTCGATGGTGCCGTCACAATCATTGTCCTTGCCGTCGCAGACTTCCGTGGCGCCTGGATAAGTAGTGCCATCGTCATCGTCACAGTCGGTGTTGTCGGTCACATAATCGACCGGCTGGGCCAGAGCCATCGTGGTATTGTTGGGATCACCGAAACCGTCGTCATCCCCATCATAGTAGTAGGTATTCTGAGCCCCTGACCCCGTAATGGTGAAATTGTCAAATAAAACGGAACATCGGTCGTTGTCGTCATGTGACGTAACGAAAAGACCAACATCCTGAACAACGGCCGCCGTGTTCTCGGTATACGCCATGTAAGGGGCCCAGTTGCTTCCGTCGCTGGAATAGGACACGGTGAACATCGCACCCCCGGTGGCCTGAACCGTCTTTTCCAATTTCAACCAGGCGTTTGGGGGAGCGATATTCGGCTTGGTCGACCAGGTCGTTCCCAGATAGCCGTTGTCGTCCCCGTCGACCTGAAGGGTGAATCCGTTATTGGGGGTCCTGGCCCAGATCATATAACCGCTGCTTGCCGCCGTGGTTGTGATGTCGTTTTTGACCATGAACCCGCACTTGCCCCAGCCGTCCGTATTCTCCTGGTACCTGATCTGAACGATGGCAACAAAATCGCCATTGATGTCATTCAGATAAAGGGAAGCATATTCGTCATTACTGTTCCATACATCTTCTCCGTACGCCGCAATATGAAGGGAACTGCTTCTGAGGGCACCCCACCAATTATAATCCTTATAGATTTCAAACACCGCAGAGCCGCTATCACCATCTCTGTCGACGCTGTCCCAGGCCGTCAAGTCGAGAGAGTTGTCGTCAAAATTATCCGTAAACGGCAGCGTGACCGCTCCCAGGGCGTTCACGGTAAGACCTGCCAGAAGCACAAGGGTGCCCAGCGCGGTTTTCCACCATCGGTTTATCAATTGATTTGTTTTCATTGTCTCACCTTTTGTTTGGTTTCACCTTAATATCCAAAGGCTAAAACATCCGCCTGTAGCCGGAGACGACGCCGACCCGTCCCCCGTTGAGCTGCGACAGACCGTAAACCCCGTATTGCCACATCCGGGGGCCGGTCATGTTCAGGGACCCGCCGGCGGCCACCCCTTCGAACACCACGGCATAACCCGAGGCGTTGTCCGCATAAAGGGCCGAAAGCTGGGCGTTGGTACCGAAGACCCACGTCCCTGTTTCCGGATCGAAGGTCGGCGAAGCGGCCGTGCCGTCGGTCAGCCAGGTCAGGGAACTGTTTACCGGTTTCAGGTTGGTTTCGGGAGCGGCCTCCAGCTGGAGCAGCCGCCCGACTTCCATGATCGCCGCCTCGGCCCGGTAGAGATTCTGTTTGTAGACACGGTTGTTGCCGGCGATCATCAGTTCGGAGGAGGCGGTGTTCAGCGAGGTGATGCCGTAAAGCGAGACCAGAACGAGAACCACCAGAACGAAAAGAACCACCGACCCCCGTTCAGACCGTATGTGTGACGTTTGTTTCATCGGAAGCCTCCTTGTTAAATACCCTGGACTTTGACGTAGTCGAACACGAGGTTTTTGGCCACGTTCCGGTCATTCCAGGTCACCGTGATCTGAATAAGCAGGGTTCCCGGGTCCGCCCCCGGCTGCGACACCGTCCAGTTCAGCTGATACATACCGTCGCCCACCGTGTTCGTGCCGTTGGCCAGGGCGGGATCGGTAAACGGCAGGGACACAAAGGTTTCCGCCTGGTTGGCGGCCCACATGGCCGCTTCGGTCTGGTTGAACGACTGGCGACCGGCGTTCAGGGCCCGGACCTGCATCTGGGCCACGGCCAGCACCCCGATGGAAAAGATGACGATGGCGATCATGACTTCCACGATGGTAAAACCCCGCTCACCGTCTGCAACATGGTTTTCAATCATGTGTTTCATCCTGAACAGTTCCTTATTTCACGTTATGGTTACATGTTCCGGCACTCGATGGTGCTGGTTTCGAAACGTCTGAAAAAATTGTCGTTAAACGGTCCCCATACCGCGCCCGAGGCGGCTGTGAACTGCCCGCCGGTTGAGCCCCCGGGCACCTCCCGCCGGGAACGGGCAAGAACCGACACGGTCACACTGCGAATGGTATCCAGGGCCGCCGGGGCCGTGCTCTGGGCCTGGGCTCCCGTGTTGTCGATGGTGGTGTAGAAAAACTCAATGGCCTCGATATTGTCGGCCACCATGAGAGTCGCCCCGTCCATGGTCCGCCCCAGATCGTCGGCGACGCCGTCGGCATCGCCGTCATAGAGGGCGTACATGACCGTGGCCAGTTCGCCGAACTCGTCGGTCTCGCCGTCACCGTCGTTATCGATCTCATCGTCTTCGGCAGCCAGCATGGTAAAAGCCACGGAGGTGGGGCCTGTTCCGGCAACGAAACCCGTGGTGATATTGGTGAGGTCCCCCCGGTAACCGGCCATGCGAAGATCATTGTCGAGCTGGAACATGGCCGATCGGATGTTCTGCTGAACCCCGACGACCTGTTCATGAATGCTCTTCGCCCGGACCTGCCCGCTGAACACCGAATAGACGCCCAAAAGCACGGCCGCCGCGATGGCCATGGCGATCATGATTTCAATGAGGGTAAACCCCGCCTTTCCGTCCGATCCTTTCATTCCCTTGTCCCCTTTGTGTTGATACGGCATCATGCCCGATTGTCCCCTCTAATCCGTCCAGGACCCGTCCAGGCCCGAATCGCTGGACTCGATGATCACATTCCCCGCCGGCGTGACCCGGATCTGTTTGAAGGCGTCTCCGGCATCGTTTCTCATGCGGACCACACCGCTTGCCACCGGAGCCAGGCCAAGGGCGTTGAAGCGGACCACCGCGGCCTGATCACCGGTGAAGGCGGTCTGATAAAGGGTCACCCCGGTCTGGACACTGCCCGACCGGATCACGGCTTCACCGGCGTCGCGCACCTCGGGCGTGGCCCCGTCCACGAACATTTGATAAGCCCCGGCGGATCCGGCGCCCAGGGAAAATTCCACCGCCACATTGGACTGGACCTTGATGGCCTCCGACCGGGCCAGTTCCAGAACGCCCTTGATGCCCATGGCCGACGAGGTCAGCCGGTGGGACTCCATCCAGTCTCTCAGGGACGGCGCGCTGACCGCAGCCAGGATGCCGATAATCACGATGGCGATCAGCAGTTCGACCAGTGTAAAGCCTTTTTGATGTGTTTGCATGCGCATCCTCAAAATGGATATGGTTCGTTAAGGTTACCCTGTTTTATACAAAAAAGGTGCCACGGCATGTCAAGCCCCATCTATTACGCGATAATTGATCGAATTAAATGGACATTATTTTAACTCACACCCAAAACAGAGGGGCTTAGACCAACGGCACCGGCGACAAAAAAACCTTAAATTTCTTTAAGCTATAAAATGATTTAATATCTGTGATGCGCCGTGCCTCCCAACGCAAAAAGGCCAACCGTTTCCGGTTGGCCTTTTGTTTGTTTTTTGGTGGAGCTGAGGGGGATCGAACCCCTGACCTCATGGCTGCCAGCCATGCGCTCTCCCAGCTGAGCTACAACCCCATATGTGAAAAGCGTTATAATGAAAAACACCGGTCCGTGTCAACAGATATTTGGCCGGCCATGTCATTAACTTAAAAAAAACGTCTTATACGATGGATGGACACGCGTTGCTTTGCCCATCAGAGCTTTAAATTATTGACATTCGAGGTTTTGGAGCGAGGAGGACAGGATCGCGGCGTCCGGGGCCCCGCGGAACAGGGCCGTGACCTCACGGTTCCGGCAGAGCCGGGACAGGGCGGACAGCAGGCGCAGGTGAAGGCCCTGATCGGTTTCGGGAACGATGACGGCGAACACGAGGTCCACGGGCCGGTCGTCGACGGCGTCAAAGGGAAGGGGGCGACGGGGGCGGACCATCACCAGGACAGGCCGATCATCCGGTCCGGCAAGGGCATGGGGAAAGGCCAGGCCCCCGCCCAGACCCGTGCTCAGGGTCGCCTCCCGAGCCCTGAGGCCCGAAAGAAGCCGCAGGGGATCAGCGACCCGCCCCGATGCTCCGGCGGCCTCGGCAATGTAGACAAGCAGGGCGTCCTTGTCCGCCAGCGGGACATCGAGATGGATATCGATCATGGAAATCACGTCGCTCAGCTCCTGAGCCTCGTCCTGCATAACTCCGCCTTTCCCGCATGATTGCGCCTGGGTATGAATCCTGATCGTCTGTCCGGCAGGGATGTGTGTTTCACCATAGAGGAATGATCCCGGCTTGTCAACGGATAGGGGCAGAAGGGATGGGCCCGGTCAGGAAAAACAGGCTCAGGCCGCCGTGGAACAGGCGATGGGACGTCAGAGGGAAAGCCGGGTTCAGGGTGCGGACGTCAAAGGGAGACAACAGGCCCAGGGTCCAGCCCCGGTAGGATCGGCCGGCCAGGGCGAGAAAATCACGGATCAGGGAGAGACTGTTCCTGCGGGTGCCCAGGCGAAGGCCATAGGGGGGATTGGCCATGATGATCCCCGGCGGCCCTGCAACAATCTCCGGATCGGGATCGAGCACGTCCCGACATTGGACCCGGATCAGATCGCCCAGACCGACGGAAAGGACCTGGGCGCTCAGGCGCTCACAGGCCCCGGTGTCCCGGTCCGAAGCGACGATGGGTGCCGAAGGGGTTTGATTGATCCCGGCCTCGGCCTCCCGGCGGATCTGCCGGAAGGCGCCTTCCCGGAAACAGGGCCAGTGTTCAAAGGCGAAACGCCGGTACCGGCCCGGCGGAATATTCCGGGCGATCAGGGCGGCTTCCAGGGAAAAGGACCCGCTGCCGCACATGGGATCGAGCAGGGGACGTCGGCCGTCGTACCCGGCCGCCATCAGCATGCCGGCGGCCAGGGTTTCACGCAGGGGCGCCGACCCGCCCACGGTTTTCAGTCCGCGACGGTACAACAGATCGCCGGAGCTGTCCAGGGACAGCTCGAAGCGGTCCTGAACGGCTCTGACATACACCGTCTGCGTCATGCCCGATGCGCCGAAAGGCCCCAGCCGTCGGCCGATGGCCTCCCGGACCCGCTGATCCACGGCACCGGAATGATACAGCCGGGATTTTTTGACCGTCACCTGGACATCGAGCGGCGCCGCGGGATCCAGATAGAGTTCCCAGGGCAGGGCCTCCGTCTTTGTTTCCAGCGTTTTGAAATCCGTGGCGTCGAAGGACGTAAGGCGCATGAGAATCCGCGAGGCCGTCCTCAGATGCAAATTGGCCCGGTACACATCGGTCACCGGCCCGTCGAAGGCGATGCCCCCGTCCTCGTCGATGAGGGTCTTTTCCCCGCCGAACAGAAGGTTCAGTTCGGCGCGGCACACCGGCCCCAGTCCCGGCGAGACCACCACGAAAAACCGGTGCTGCCGGGCCGTCACTTGACGCTTGATGCGTTTTTCAAGGGCATCGGGTTTTTCCATGAAGCCTGATCTCCTTTATCAACCCACGACAAATCAAAAACCGGATCAATCCGCGTCGCTGTCTTTCAGACCCTTGGTCTTCAATCGTTCCAACGTGTAATCCCGGCTGCCCAGACCCAGTTTTTCGGCGTATTCCAGCTGGATGTCCCAATCGACCTGGGGATACAGCCCCCGGAACTTGTCTTCGCCTGCCCTGGTGTTGGCGGTCAGGCAGCTGCCGGGAAAGGCCGGCTCGCCGTTGACCAGATCCACCGACGCCTGATCCAGGGCCACCGGATCCAGCGAGGCCGCCATGCCGATGTCCCGGACGATGGGCACATCGTTGTGACCGATGCAGTCGCACATGGGCGAGATATGGTTGATGAAATTTACATAGAGAATTTTACCCTTTTTGGCCTCGATCACCGCCTTGGCGTATTCCATCATGCCTTCGAGGAAGACCGGCACCGACTGGTTCCATCGGATCTGGACGGCTTCGGCGGCGCAGACCACGATGCATTCCCCGCAGCCGATGCATTTGGCCTCGTCGATGACGGCCTTGCGGTCCTCGTTCAAGGCGATGGCCGAGGCCGGGCAGTGCTTGATGCATTCCTTGCACCCCACACAGCGCTTGCGGATCACCTTGGGCGACACGGTGGAATGCATGGCCAGCTTGCCCCGCCTGGAGGCGCAGCCCATGCCCAGGTTCTTGAGGGTGCCTCCGAAACCGGACAGTTCGTGGCCCTTGAAATGAGCCAGGGACACCAGGGCGTCGGCGTGGTGGATGTCGGTGCCGATATAGGCCTGGTCAAAGTGTTTTCCGCCGATGGAAACCGCCACATCGGCCAGCCCGCGGAGCCCGTCGGCGATGACCAGAGGCGCATCCATCACCGCGTAGGCGAAGCCGTTCTTGACGGCGGTATCCAGATGGTTGACCGTATCACTGCGGGTTCCGGCGTAGAGGGTGTTGGTGTCGGTCAGAAAGGGCCTGCCGCCGCAGGCTTTGATCTCTTCGATGACGGCCCTGACAAAAACGGGGCGGATAAAGGCCGTGTTGCCCTTTTCCCCGAAATGGAGTTTCACCGCCGTCAGATCGCGTTTGCCGATCACCTCGGACAAACCGGCCGTCCGGACCAGACGCCCCAGTTTGGCGGTCAGGCTTTCCTGAAACGTGGCCCTGAAATCGGTCAAATAAACGGGTGATGCCATAGGTCCTCCCTGTTTGCACTATCCGGAATCTTACCCCGGCCTTGTATTTGAATCGGATTGGCGTTAAAAGACTATCAGTGTAATCAACCGACTGTTTTTCGTCAAGAACAAGGAGCGATCATGCCTGCGGACCCCGTGAGAACCCTTGCGGCCCTTGCGGCCCTGTACCGCATTCACGACCGGCTGACCGGGACATGGGCTCCGGCCTGCACACGGGGGTGTTCGACCTGTTGCACCCGGAACGTGACCCTGACGAGCCTGGAAGCCTTCTATCTTCTGGACGGCCTTGACCCCGAAACCCGCAGCGGCCTGCTCGACCGCATCGCCGCCCGGCGTCACCTGCGTCGTCTGACCCCTGCGATCACCATCAACACCATGGCCGATCTGTGCATGAAGGGACTTCCCGTACCCGATGAAGACAGCGATCCGGCCTGGGGGCCCTGCCCCCTGCTCGACGAGGGACTCTGCACGGTCTATGACAGGCGCCCCTTCGCTTGTCGGTCCATGGTTTCCCTGACACCCTGCGGCCCGGGGGGCATGGCCGACATGACCGAATTGATGATGACCGTGGGAACGGTGTTCATGCAGTACCTGGAGCATCTGGATCCCAACGGCTGTTTCGCCAACCTCAGTGATCTTCTGCCCCTTCTCTCCGAAACCGGGGCCATGGCCGCCTACCGCCGCTCGGGCACCTGTGCCGCTCCGGACGAACGGTTTCTGAAAAACCGCCCCCTTTCGGTTCTGATGATTCCGCCCGACCAGCGTGAGGCCCTCCGGCCCATCCTGATGGAATTTCAGACCCTATAGGATAAGGGCCTGCCCCTACAGCATGTTAAGGGCCGTCTGGGCCACCTTGATCAGGGGCACCACCTTGTCGACCTTGCCTGTCTTGACGGCTTCCTTGGGCATACCGTAGACCACGCAGCTGGCCTCATCCTGGGCAATGGTCATGGCCCCCTCGTCCTTCATCCGGGCCAGGCCCTCGGCCCCGTCGGCCCCCATGCCGGTGAGGATGATTCCCAGGGCATTGGGCCCGGCGTACCGGGCCACGGAATTGAACAGGACGTCGACGGCGGGCCGCTGATGGTGAACCATGGGACCGCTTTTCACATTCACGTAGTATCTGGCACCGCTTCGCTTGAGCAACATGTGGAAATTACCGGGGGCGATCAGAACCTGTCCGTTGGTGACCGTATCGCCGTCTTCGGCTTCCTTGACGCTCATCTCACACAAGGAATCCAGACGTTCGGCAAAGGAGGTGGTAAACTTGGCTGGCATGTGCTGAACCACGACGATGCCCGGCGCGTTCCGGGGCATCCGGGTCAGCACTTCCTTCAGGGCCTCGGTGCCGCCGGTGGACGCGCCGATGGCAATGATCTTGCTGGTGGTGGCAATCAGGGCCTTGGAGGACAGGGCTGCGGTTTCCCGAACCGGCCGTTCGGCGATGCCGGGCCGCCGGGGCGCCACCTTGACATTGGCCACCGCACGGATCTTGTCGGCCAGCTGGATGCTCAGATCCCCCACCGAATAGGCGGCCGACGGTTTGGAAATCACCTCCAGGGCCCCCAGGGACAGGGCCTCCAGGGCCACCTTGCCGCCTTCACGGCTCAGGGAGCTGACGATGATGACCGGCAGCGGGGCGTAGGCCATGATTTTTTTCAGGAAGGTCAGGCCGTCCATGCGGGGCATTTCGATATCCAGGGTCACCACATCGGGTTTCAGCGTAACGATTTTGTCACGGGCTACATAGGGGTCCGGTGCGGTTCCGATGACCCGGATATCCTTCTCCTTGGACAGCTCTTCGGTAAATACTTTACGGACAATGGCCGAATCGTCGACCACCAGCACTTTGATCTCACGTCCCATGCATGATTCCCCGCCGTATGTCGATAAGGCTGCAGATCATCCGTTCAACTCGATGATCGTAACAATGAGGCCGTCAACGGCCTCGGCCGCCACGGCCCCCTCGGGCAGAGTCCGTTTCCAGGATGCGACGACGGCCGGGTCCTCGATGATCTCAGGGATACCCAGCGTGAACTCACTTGCGCTGTCCATGTTGGAGAACATGTGACCGGCCACCATGTTCAGCACCTCCTTGATAATGCCGTCGCTGTGCGGGCGCTTGATGTTCCGGGGGTCTTCGCCCATGAAATCGGCGGCCATGGTCACCAGGAGGGCCTCGGGGATGACCATGAAAAACCGACCGCTGAGTTTGCCGCCAAAATCAAGCCGGCAGACCCGAAGGTCCGGCTGATCGAACAGGGCCTCGGGACGGCGCCGGGCGGCGTCATCACATTCGAGGGGCATGTAAAACATGGTTTCGAGCACGTCAGAAATCGACGCCGTCATCGCTGACTTCAGTTCCTTCATCATTGTCGCCTTCTCCAAGAATCTCGTGAAGCTTCGCCCGGATTTCTTCGGGCGTGAAAGGTTTACGGATGTAGCCCGCAATCCCCATACTCCGGAACTCGGCCATCCTGGCCTCGCCGCCCTCGGTGGTGACGACCAGGACCGGAACGGTTTTCATCAGGTCGTCTTTTTTCATTTCCCGGACCAGTTCCAGACCGTTCATCCCCGGCATGTTGTAATCGGTCACCACGATATCGACCCATTTTTCCCGAAGAATCGAAAGGGCCTCCATCCCGTCGGCCGCCTCGTCGTATTCGGCCATGGAAAAGCCGGAGGCCTTGATGGTTTTCTTGATCACCTTCCTCATGGGCAGTGAATCGTCGACAACCAGAATATTGAATCCCATAATTTCCCCCGAAAAACCTGTTTTCAGATGACCTTCAGCAGGTCTTCGACTTTTTTCATCTCACTCCCGAAGGCGGCGATGATCTCCTGGAGATCCACCGGGGTGATGCCCAGAAGGTCCAGCACGTCCTTGTGGAACCGATAGGCCAGTCCGTCGGCGCCCCCGCCGATGCCCATCATCATGCAGACACTGTCGGCCACATAGAGGATCTGGGTATCCAGATCCTTTCGGGCCGCCTCGTCGTTCAGGTGATGATTCTTGATCATGAACACCATTTTTTCGGAAAAATCCCACATTTCCGCCACCAGCCCCCCCAGTTCGGCATGATCGATGCCGATCACCTTCTTTTCGGCTTCCTTGAAACTCAAGCCGCCGTGGGTGACCAGATGGTCGATTTTCGCAAAGGAATCCCCCACGAACCGGTCAAGGATCACCTTGCCGATGTCCTTGACCAGGGCGGCGGTGAAGATCATCTGTTTGTTCTTCGACCCTTTTTTTTCAGCCAGGTCCCGGGCGATCAGGGCCGAAGCCACCGACTGCTTCCAGAGTTCCCCTTCGTTGAGGCCGTAACCGGCCTGCCCCTTGGCCAGATTGACGGCCCCGGACTTCATCAGGACCATGTCGATGACCTGGTCCATGCCCATCATGGTGACGGCGTCCTGGATCGATTCCACCCGTCGGGGCAGGCCGTAGAAGGCGGAATTGCACATCCGAAGGATATTGGCCGTGATCATGGGGTCATAGAGGATAATTTCGGCAAGATCCTCCATCGATGATCCGGGGTTCTCATACACGGCCATGATCTGATTGACCACGGCCGGAATGGGTGTCAGGTTGTCGATTTCCCTGATCAGCTCTTTGATGGCGCTCATAGCTTCTCCTCGCCCCGTCCCGATGTTTTCATGAATATGTCCCCGCTGCCGATGTCCAGACGGATCGTCCGGTTGACGTTGCCCCCCACGTCTTCGTGATCGATGATCACGTTGTTCTTGAAAAAAATCTTGCGCAGGGCCATGTGGTTTCGTTTGCCGATATTGAAAAACCCTTTCTGGTCGAGAATCTGGGCCCCGCCCACCACGACCACGCGCATTCGGTTTTTCTGGGCACCCAGGGCATAGGTCGCCTTGAACAGCGCCGGGATGCCGGTATCGGCAAACATAAAAGGATTTTTTTCGGCCTTTTCCCTGTCCAGCGACGATTCGGGAAGCATGTAGTGAAGCATGCCCCCCACCCGGACCTTGACATCGTAGACCACCACCCCGATACAGGACCCCAGGGAATAGGTGATCAGTACATCGTCCTTGCTCCCGCTGACTTTCATATCCGATACGCCGACAATTGTTCTCACAACAAGACCTCGTCCAAGGATGTTCCTGTCAAACCCTTCCGCCTTGCGCCCTCACGAACGGGACACCACATCGAACAGCCCTCCGATATCCAGGATCAGGCCCACGGTGCCGTCGCCCATGATGGCGCCGCCGGCCAGACCCTTGATGTGCTTGAGCGTTTCACCGAGGCTCTTGATCACGTATTCCTCCTTGCCCAGGAGTTCGTCGATCAAAAGCGCCCGCTGCTGTTTGTTGCTTTCAACCACTATGGCGATGTTGTCCCAGACGTCCCGGTGCGCCACGCCCCCCCCGCAGATTGATTCCAGGCGGATCAGCGGGATCAGGTTCTTGCGGAACATCAGCATTTCCCCCTTGCCTTCCACGGTGAAATAGTCTTCCCGATGGGGCCGGAACGATTCAAGGATCGCCATGGTGGGCACGATGAAGCGACCTTCTCCGATGCGCACCAGCATGCCTTCGATAATGGCCAGGGTCAGGGGCAGGGTGATGATCACCGTGGTTCCTTTGCCGTGAACCGATTCGATATCCACCCGTCCGCTCATGGCCTCGATGGCCTTTTTCACCACATCCATCCCCACGCCCCGGCCCGAAATATCGGTAATCGCCTGGGCCGTGGAGAACCCCGGTTTCATGACCAGCTGAAAAATCTCTTTGTCCGAAAGCACGGCGTCGGGGTCCACCAGACCCTGTTTGACGGCCTTTTCAAGAATGGTCATGGTGTCGAGGCCCCGGCCGTCATCGACGATCTCAATGACGATGTTCCCTCCCTTGTGATAGGCTTTGAGGCTGACGGAACCTTTCTCGGGCTTGCCCGCCCGTTTTCGCTCCTCGGCGGACTCCAGGCCGTGGTCAACGGCATTGCGGATCATGTGAACCATGGGTTCATACAGGGCCTCGACCACGTTCCGGTCGATTTCCGTTTCTTCGCCGGACATGGTCAGCGCCACGTCCTTTTTGCAGCTTTTGGACAGATCCCGGACCAGCCGGACCATTTTCTGGAAAGTGGCGCTGATGGGAACCATACGCATGGACATGGCGATTTTCTGGATATGGGAGACAATCTGGCCGAGCTGGTTGAGATTCTGCGCCATTTTCTGACCGGAGCCGCCCCGCGAGGCCGCTTCCTGACGCAGCATGGACTGGGCGATGACCAACTCGCCGGTCAGATCCACCAGGTTGTCGAGTTTGACGGTATCGACCTTGACCTGAAAGGGCCCCGGTTTCCTGACCCGTTTCTGCTCGCGGAGCGCCGAAATCACCTGTCGTGATTCAACCCCGCTTTCCTCGACGAGAATTTCGCCGAGCTTTCGCTCCGGATGATCCGCCTGATACTGCAGGGCCTCACCCAGAACCTCCGGCGTCACGGCCCCGCTGCTTATCAGGATGTCACCCATGCGGCGGGGCGGCGTCTCCCGGCCCAGTTCCGTGTCCATGCGCTCGATAACGGCCGAAAGGGCCTCGATGTCGATGTCCGCATCATCGGCCGTGGTGCCGGCCTCCAGGCCCCTGGCCACCCGTCCGATCAGCCGCTTGAGCAGGTCCACGGCCTGGAGAATAATATCGGTGACCTCCCGGTCGATGACGAACCGCCCCTTTCGGGCGCTGTCCAGGAGGTTTTCCGTGCAATGGGCCAATTGGTTGATCTTTCGGAGATCCAGAAAACCCGATATCCCTTTGATCGTGTGAAAGGGCCTGAAAATCGCGTTGATGATGTCCGTATCGTCGGGATGCTCTTCCAGATCGATCAGATTGACTTCGATGGTTTCCAGATTTTCCCGGGATTCAATGACGAAATCCTGGAGGATCGCCACATCGTCCTCGTCGAGCCGCCGGGTAACGGCAGACGGTGTCTCGGAAGCCCGGGGACGGGGGGCGGCGGGTTCCGGTGCAGCCGGAGGCGCCGGCGGCTGCGGGCGGCAGAGATTTTCAAGGACCTCGTCATAATCGAACCCGAAGGGCTCGTCCCGAAGCCGATAGCGTGTCATGGCCCGGATCAGGAAGACGGCGTCACGCACCGGATCGATGTTCCGGTTGTCGTCAAGGACCACGGTCCCAAGATAATCCCGGGCCTGGGCCGTCACCGCCTTCACATCGTCCCAGCCCTGTTCCTCCGAGCGTTTCTCCAGCGTTTCGAGGCTGTTCAGACATTTCCCCAGGGCCGGAATATCATCGCTCGCAAGATTCGAGACCATGAGGGCGATGTGATTCAGATCGTTTTTGATGTGTTCCATCGTTTCCTTAGGATTTTCCATGACGGTTTTCTTTTGAACAGGACGGACACGGTCGGAAAGGTGACGCAGGACACGCCGCCCGGCCTGTTTGCTGAACAATTGGGAAGTGATTGGGCATCGCCCGGCCTTGATGCCGGGCGTTATGATAACACGGTTATGACTATGAAAAGATTAAATTTTCGCGAATTATACCGCAGGGCAAAGCGTATTGTCAATCAGGATTTAAACGACACCGGGACGGTTGACAACGCCCGGCTCTGTCTTACGTTGTTGAATATTCTGCGCCCGTTACGGCGCTTAAACGATTCTATAGATGGAGATTGAACATCATGTCTTTTGAAAGCCGGGAAGAAACCCTCGAAAAAATAATGGCCGCACCCAAACCCAAGTGTCCGCACTGCAATCAGCCCATGGACCTGTGGGAGGTGCCTCCCATCTCCTTCAGCGACGGACTGGGCTGGGGCGTGCCCTACCTGTACGTCTGCTTCAATGATAACTGCCCGCTGTTCGTCAACGGCTGGGACGACATCATGGAACAGGTGGGCCAACGGTCCTCGGTCCGGTGCATGAATTACCCCGGCACCAAGCAGTTTGAAATGCTGCCGGTCTTCAGTTCCTTCGGCGGCAGCGGACAGGTGGTCACCGATGAAACCGTCGCCCGACAGAAAGCCCACGAAGAGGCGATCAAATCAGGTTTTTCCATTCTTGCCGACTGTTACGTGAACAAGGATCTGGTCCAGATTCTCAAAATGACCCTGGACGGGCAGGAACCCACGCGGGTCCGATTGAAAGCCGCCGAAATGCTCGGCGACCTTGCCGAGACCGAAGCCGTGGATCCCCTGCGCAACACCAAATTCGGAAACCTCAAGCTTCAGGAGACCGTGGACACGGCCATCGCGAAGATTCACGAACGGTGCTTTACGCGGGAATGCCCCTTCTGCGCGGAAATCATCAAGAAGCAGGCGAAAATCTGTAAGCACTGCAAAATGGAGGTGGCGGGCGAGTAAATCGCGACGGACCGCCGCACAAACAAAAAGGGGAGCGCCGGGCGCTCCCCTTTTTTTATGGTATCCGTCATGGGGCCGATCAGGCCAGATCCTGGGGTTTGACGATCGGTCCGAACTTGGCTTTGAGAGCCAAAAGGCCCTCTTTCTGGGCGTCGAGGACGGTGAACAGCTGGGCCGGCAGATTCTTTTCCTTGCCGTAGGCCGCCCGCTGGAGATCGATCCGGGCGACGATGTTGTCCACATACAGGGAGAACTGACGGGTATACAGCTCGCTGCCGTATTCCTTGCCGATCACCTCCATGAAAAGGGTTTTCAGGTCCTCGTACCGGGGAATCAGGCCGATGGGCGTTTCAATGGCGGCAACTTCCCCGTGGGCCCGGCGTTCAAGCCAGGCCAGCCAGGCCTTCACATCGCGTTTTTCTCCGAGAAGCTTCGGCGTGCTGCCGCCCCGGGCTTCGTCGGTGAGGAAGTAGTTCAGCCCGGCCATGATCGGCCGACCGCCGTTGGCGTTGAGTTTTTCATTGCCGAAAAACTTGAACTGGGCGTCCATGTAATCGGCCAGGGAACCGGGAATAAACGGGGCATTGGCCCAGGGGGCCCGCTTGACGCCCGTGGCGCCGACCTCGGTGGCCGTGGCGGCGGACACGATGCAGGCGCCGATGACCACGCCCTGCTCGGGAGTCTTGGCGACCCAGACCGGCGGCATGGTGTCGCTGTCCCTTCCGCTATAAGTAATCACGCTGGTTTTGACACCCTTGGGATTTTCAGCTTCGGTCGAGTAATTGGCCAGGGCTTTGGCCACCAGGGTCGCCCGGGCGTTGGGATGGGAGGGCGGCACCTTCTTGCCGTCTCCGTTGACCATGCCCTGATACCACTCGCCCTGAAAATTCTTTCCTTTGGCGGGCAGCGCTTCCCCGTTGCCGGTCCAGTGGGGCACACCGGCTTCATCGACCAGCACGTTGGACCAGATCACTTCGGTGCCGGGCTTGCGCAACAGTTCCATCAGCTTGGGGTCGCCCTCCCAGTTTACATCCTCGACAATGCCGAAAATGCCGGACTCGGGATTGATGGACCGGATATACCCTTCCTCGTCAATCCACATCTGGGCCAGATCGTCTCCCACGAAAAAGTGACCGGCCATGGCCGTGGTGGTTTTCCCGCAGCCGCTGGGGGCGGCGCCGGCAAACCAGGTCTGACGGCCCCCGGGGCCTTCGATACCGGTGATGAACATATGCTCGGACAGCTCGTTGCCCCGGTTTTTATAGACGGCCTTGTCCACGGAAAAGCGGTGGTTGCCCTTCTTGAGCAGAAGGGTGTTGCCCGCGTAGGTGCAGTTGATGCTGTAGGTGGTCTGTTCGTGGCGATCCATGAACACCCGGGCGGACGGAAGATCCTCGGGTCGGTTCTTGCCCTGGGAATGGATGTTCGAATAAAAATAGCCCTGGCGCCCCACTTCCTCATCAAAACGGTCGAAACAGTTGCGATACAAGAGTTCGGCACTGTGGGCCACATAGAAGGAGCTGGTGATTTCGATGGCGGGGTTGGACCCCGCGGCCCCGACGGGCCCCCGGGAATAAAACCCGACGATCATCACCATGCCTTTCATGATGCCGGTCATCTTGCCGGTCACGTCGTTGAACGCCTCGGTCCTGTCCATGCGGTTGGCCAGGGAGCTGATGTCCTCGTCCGGTTCGGCCATATAATAGGTACGATCGGTGATGCGCCCCTGCTCTTCCTTGAGATCGAAGTGAATGGTATGATCGACCATGGCAAGGGGAGCCTCTTCCCCCTGGGCAAGGGCACCCTGCCGAATAAAGGCCTTGTCCGCGTCCGTCCCGGTGTTGACGAAAATCGAATCCGGTTCGCACATGGCCGCGGCGTTGGCGATCTTCAAGAGAGCGCCTTCCGTCCGGATCGTCCTGATCTTGGCCAGGTTCTCCGTATCCATTTTTGCTTCAAAAAGCGTAAATGCCTGGTCGATGGTGCTGATCCCACCGATCATCAACTGCTTGTCTGCCATTTTTCCCTGCCTTTGTCGAATGGCGCGGCGACAGGGTCGCCGCGCCTATGATTAAAATGATTAAACTATAAAAGCAATGTAAGACACGCTATATCACACAGTCGGATTTGGCCGGCCTGGGCATGTTTTGCTCAAGCCAGATCATCACCTTGTCGAACTCACGGACCAGTTCGGAAAGGGCCTTGCCCCGGTGGCTGAGACCGCTTTTCTCCTCCATGGAGAGTTCGGCGAAGGTTTTTCCCCGTTCGGGATAGAAAAACACCGGATCGTAACCGAATCCTTTGTCGCCGGAGGGTGCACGGGTGATTTCGCCGTCGCACCGGCCTTCGTAGGTCAGGGCCGGACCGGTGGGAATCGCCAGGGAAATCACGCATTCGAAGGCGGCCTTCCGGTTGGTGACCCCGTCCATGGCGGCCAGCAGTTTGTCGACGTTGGCCTCGTCCGTGGCATGTTCACCGGCATAGCGGGCCGAATGGACGCCGGGAGCGCCGTCAAGGGCCTCGACAACCAGCCCCGAATCGTCCGCCAGGGCCGGAAGCCCCAGAACCCGGGAGGTAAAACTCGCTTTCTTGTAGGCATTGTCGTCGAAGGTCAACCCGTCTTCGACCACCTCGGGAATGGGCCCGAAATCATCGAGGGTCATCAGGGTCACCGGATACCCTTTCAACAGGTCCCGGATCTCGGCGGCCTTCCCTTTGTTTCTACTGGCAAGAACAATAACCATCGGTTTTTCCATGACGTCTTTCACTCCTTCAGCCGCAGGGGGAATGTTCGATTGTCTGAAAACGATAATCCGGCGGGGCGCCCGAAGGCCCCGACGATGCGATGACATCCCCCCCCATCCCGGCGATTCATTCGAAAATATCCGTATAGTCCACAAATTGATAATTGTAAAGTCTTTGCAATCAAACACTTATATCTTTTCATATTCGAACATCGAAATCCGTTGAATACGAAGACCGATCGGCCATAATGTTCAGAACCGAACATTATTGACCCGATTTCGTGTTCAAACGTTCATAAAGCGTGTTCCCTGAAGCTTCATACCGTCGCCATCGAACACTAAAAAATCGGTTGGGGACATGGGCCGGGGAAAAAACCCAAACGGCGTCACTGATTTCCGAGTCACTGATTTCCGAACCCGTTCTGGGCCCCGCAATCGGGGCAGTCCCAGGTGATGCCGTTGCAGGTCACGCCCCAGAAGTTCTCGTCCATGCAGGACTGGCACATGGCAAAGCCGCATCGGCAGCGCCAGCAGAACGTATCCCGAACCCCGCAGCAGTGGCAGGGAATGGCCTGGGCCCGCATTTTTTTCAGTTGGTAGGCGGAGCGTTTCCCGGCCCGCGCCGAGGCCCGTTCTTCCTGTTGTCGTTTACTGTCATTCATGATAGGTGTACCTTTTATCGATGTCATCAAGAGGCCCAACGTAATTCAGACCCCGGTCAATGTCAACGACACCATCACAGGAAAACCCGATGACCAGCCCGAAAACCATCTATCTGATCGACGGAAGCGCATACATTTACCGAAGCTTTCACGCCCTGCCGCCCCTGTCCAATTCCAGGGGGCTGCCCACCCATGCCGTTCTGGGGTTCACCGGCATTCTCGTCAAGCTGATCAAAGACAAAAAACCGTCCCACCTGGCGATGTTCTTCGACAGCCGGGGCCCCTCCTTCCGCCATGAACTCTATCCGGACTACAAGGCCAACCGGCCGCCCATGCCGGACGATCTGGCCGTGCAGCTGCCCTTTGTCCGGGACATCACCGACGGGTTCCGGGTCAAACGCTATGAAAAACCGGGCTTCGAAGCCGACGACCTGATCGGCACCGCGGCGGTCCGGGCAGCCGAACAGGGTTTCACGGTGATCGTGGTCAGCGGGGACAAGGATTTCATGCAGCTGGTCAGCGACCGCATCCTGATCTTCGATCCGGTCAAGGAGCAGATGATCGACCGCAGGGCGGTGCGGGAAAAAACCGGGGTCGATCCGGAACAGATCCTGGACGTCATGGCCCTGACCGGCGACACCTCGGACAATGTTCCCGGCGTACCCGGGATCGGAAAAAAAACCGCGCCCGCCCTCATCGAAACTTACGGCAGCCTGGAAGGGCTCTACGACAACCTCGATCGGATCACGGCGAAAAAGCAGAAGGAAAACCTTGCGGCAAACCGGGACCTGGCTTTTCTCAGCCGGAAACTGGTGACCATCGACACGGCGGCGGACATGGACTTTTCCGTGGAGGACTGCCGGGCGGCCGATCCGGACACCGACCGGCTCTCCGACCTGTTTGCGGAACTGGAATTCAAAAAATTCCAGCAGGAATTTCCCAAACGCAGGGTGCAGGCCGACACCGTTTACCGGGCCATTCTCACCCCAGGCGATCTGGATCGTCTGGTCGCCGACCTGGCGGCTGAATCCATGATCACCCTGGACACGGAAACCACGTCCACCGACCCCATGCGGGCGAAACTGGTGGGCCTGTCTTTTTCCATCCGGCCCCACGAGGCGGTGTACATTCCCTGCGGTCATAACTACGAGGGCGCCCCGGCCCAGCTTGCCCTGACGGCGGTCTTAGACGCCCTAAGACCGGTCCTTGAAAACCCTTGCATCGGAAAAACCGGGCAGAACATCAAGTACGACATGATCGTCCTGGCCCGCCACGGCATCGAGGTGGCCGGGGTTTCCTTCGACACCATGGTGGCCTCTTATGTGCTGAACCCGACCCTTCGTTCCCACGGGCTGGACCAGATCGCCCTTACTCGGCTCGACCACAAAACCATCTCCTTTGAAGACGTGGCCGGCAAGGGGCGCAGCATGCTGCTCTTTTCCGAGGTTCCCCTGGACAAGGCCGTACCCTACGCCTGTGAGGATGCCGATATCACCCGGCAGATCGCCTGTCTGTTCAGCGAGGAACTCGACCGGACCGGCCTGAGGGCCCTGTTCGACACCGTCGAAATGCCCCTGTGCCGGGTGCTGTACCGGATGGAAATGAACGGCATCCGGGTAAACCGGGACCGGCTTGAGTCCCTGTCACACACCTTCGAGCAGGAAATCCTGACCCTCGAGCAGGAGATTTACACCCTGGCCGGTGAACCCTTCAACATCAAATCCTCCCAGCAGCTCGGGCAGATTCTGTTTGAAAAACTGGGATTGCCGGTTCAGAAAAAAACCAAGAAGAAAACGGGGTATTCCACCGACGTGGACGTCCTGACCATCCTGGCCGACCGGCACGACCTGCCCGCACGGGTCCTCCGCTACCGGACCCTTTCCAAGCTCAAGTCCACTTACACCGACGCCCTGATCGAGATGATACACCCCGAAACGGGCCGCATCCACACCTCGTTCAACCAGACGGTCACCGTCACGGGACGGCTCAGCAGTTCGGACCCCAACCTTCAGAATATTCCCATCCGCACCGAGGAGGGGCGCCTGATCCGAAGCGCCTTCGTGCCGGAACCGGGACACGTCCTGGTGTCCGCCGACTATTCCCAGATCGAACTGAGGATTCTGGCCCATTGCTCGGAGGACCCCATCCTGATCGAGGCCTTTGTCTGTGACCAGGACATCCACACAAGGACCGCCGCCGAAGTCTTCGACTACCATCCGTCCCTGGTCACGGCCGAACTCCGCCGCCAGGCCAAGGCCATCAACTTCGGCATTGTCTACGGTATGAGTCCCTACGGCCTGTCCCGGGAGCTTAACATCAGCCAGAAAATGGCCAAAACCTACATCGACCATTATTTCAACCGCTACCAGGGGGTCAAGCGCTACATGGACCGGGCCGTCGAAGAGGCCCGGGCCACCGGACGCACCAGCACCCTTTTGGGCCGTATCCGGGACCTGCCCGAAATCACCAGCTCCAATGTTCCGGTCCGGCAGTTTGCCGAACGCTCGGCCATCAACACCCCCATCCAGGGCACGGCGGCCGACCTGATCAAACTGGCCATGATACGGTGTCAGGAACGCATCGACGAAGAGCATCTTCCGGCCCGCATGCTGCTTTCGGTTCACGACGAAATCGTTTTCGAGGTCGACGAAACCCGGTGCGACGCGGTCATGGAACAGATCCGCGAGGTCATGGAACACATCTGGGAGCTTCGGGTACCCCTCAAGGTCAATATCGCCCGGGGCGACAACTGGGCCGAAGCCCATTGACCTCCCCGGTTTTCTCAGGATCGGGTCGACTCCCGGGTAAACACGCGGATTGAGCGGTCCTTGTCAGGGCCCACCGCTTCGGCGTCGCCGGCATCCGCGTCCCAGACCCGGAGGGCCTCGGGATCCGTCACCGCCACCACCGGGCAGGACGACCGGGCGGCGGTCCGTTCGACCACGCTGCCGGCATACCATTTCCCGTCCGTTTCCTTGGTATGGGAGCCCACCACGATCAGATCCGCACCTTTTTCAGCGGCCCAGCGAAGCAGTTCGAGATGGGGCAACACGCCGCCCCGGACCCCGCAGTATCGGGGCGTGTCCTTCAGGATGTCCCGGCAGAACGTCTCAAGCCGTCCCAGGGCCGCGGCCCGGTCGGCTTCGTAGTCGTCGCGGGAATACTTGGGATAGGGCGGAACGGGAATCATATGGAAGGGGAAAATGCCTGAACCGAAGGTCTCGGCCAGATCCCGGGCGAAGGCCAGGGCGCATTCGCAGGACAGGGAAAAATCAACCCCCGCCACGATGGTCCTGAACCCCTCTTTCGGCATTCGCGCCAGCGGATTGACGATCATCACCGGGCAGGGCTCCCGCATCATCACCCCTTCGGCCGTACTGCCGATTTTCCCCATCACCCGGACGACCCCCTTGAGTTCGCCCCGGCCCGAATGGGGGCCGAGCACGATCATCGAGGCACCGATCCTTCGGGAACACCGGACAATCTCCTCCCAGGGAAAGCCGGGCATCACATGAATGGTCACGGGCACCGGGACCGGTCCCGCCTGGGCCAGGCTCTCGCCAATGGCCGTTCTCACGCGGTCCGCATACCCCGCATCCCAGTCGATGTCCCTTCCGGTCGCAACATCCCTCACCCGCCGTCCGCCCTGTGTGTGATCCGATTCGGCAACATGAAGGATGTGCAGGGGACTGTTTTGCTGAACGGAAAGGGTCAGGGCCGCAAGGACCACCGGATCGGGAACACCGACCAGATCGGTGGCGGCCAGTATCTGTCTGAACATGGGACCTCCTTTCTCCGGCCGCGCGACACCAGGCGGCGCCGGATTCACGGTATATCAATCAATGCCCGCTGACTGCGGGTGTAGGCATCGGCCAGCAACCGACGTAGACAAACCTCGGGCGGCGCATGGGTATCGACGATCAGGCGTGATCCGGCGTCAACCTCGGCAAGGGGCTCGAACTGCGCCTCCATGGGCTCCTGATGAATGATGCGCGCGTCCGTCAAAAGGTCCCTGCGTCCTTCCCGCCCGTAAAGCCGGGCGGTCCGGTCGGCCCGGGTCGCCCGGCATTCGACGGCGATCCGATCGGCCCCTTCGGCAGCGGCCAGACGCGCCGCGGCGTCCCGATGCCGCCGCAGACGAAAGGTGGCGTCCAGAACCACGGATCGGCCGCGGCGGAGGGCCGTTGCGGCCAGGGTCATCATCCGGTCGTAGGTTGTTTCCGTGGCGGTCTTTTCGTAAATCCCCGTTTCGAAGGGCTGATCGTCCGGCTCCCGGCCCGAAGAAGAAAACAGCTGTTTTCTCACGGCGTCGGAACGGATCACCCGCGCCGTCATGGCCCCGCTCAGGCCCGAGGCCAGGGTGCTTTTCCCCGAGGCGGGCAGGCCGCAGACCATCCAGAGTCTGGGCCGGTCGGCCGTTTCGCTGAACCGCTCGGCCAGGGCCAGGTACCTTCGGATACGTGACGCCGTCGCCGTTTTTTCCGGCGCGGCAAGATGTCCGGTCTCCATCCGGATCCGATCGACCTTGAATCGCACCATGGCCCGGTAAGCCTTATAAAAATCGATAAACCGGTACAGCCCGGCGTCTTTCTCCCATGCCGCATAATGCGTGAGAAACCGCCCGGCCGCCCAGGGCTGATCCAGGAATTCGAGGTCCATGACCAGAAAAGCCGTATCCGAGGCCACATCCAGATACCTCAGCGTGTCGTTGAACTCGATGCAGTCCAGAACCTGAATCCCCCGATCGGTCAGATAAACATGGCCGCACCGCAGATCGCCGTGACCGTCCCGAAACCGTCCTGCCGTCATCCGCCGGAGAAAAAGCGGACGATCACGGGCAAGAATCCTTTCCGTCCGCATCCGGACCCGGTCGAAACACTCCCGGCTGACCAGGCTGCCGGCCCCCGGCCCAAAATTCTCCAGGCAATGGCCGCAGAGCCGTTTAAAGGTCTCGGCCCGGGGCGGGGGCTCGGCCGCGGGGTTGTGTTCATGAAACGCGGCGATCAGGGCGGCCAGGTCCCGGAGAACCGCATCGGACGGCGGCCGGCCCAGATTTTTCAAACTGCATGATTCGGGAAGCCGCCGCATGACCACGGCATACTCCACGGGGGGACCCGGGCCGTCCAGACAAAAGCGCCCGTGTTGACAGGTGATCGGGACAACGCCCCGATAAACGCCGTCGGTCAGACGGCGGTTCAGGGTCACCTCCCGTTCACAGAAAAACCGGCGCTTGTCCAGCGAATCGTAATCGACAAATCCGAAATTCACCGGCTTCTTGATCTTGTAAACAAAATCACCGGCCAAAACGACATGGGAAATGTGGGTTTCAAGGGACGTGACGGTGTCCGCGGGATGGGGATAAAAGGCCGGGCTTTCCATCTGATCGTAAAGATCCGACGGGCGGTATGTTGTCGCGTTCTTCATGGCGGCCCAGCTCCTAAAATAAAGAGGGCGCTAAGGGGCGTTCACGGCCAAAGGCCTGAGATATAATTATTTGCTTTTATTATTTTTTATCACCATCAATCTTCTTTGTCAACGTCATTGCAGAGACGCACCACGCTCCGATCAATCATAATATTGACATTTTAGAGGTAACATTTTATTATATTCCCGCCTGTTTCCCCGACCCCGGTTCCGGGCAACTACCCGGATCCGGAGCCCGACACGTCTCACCATCACCCATGACGACGGCCGGCCGACTCCGGTCGGCCGTCTGCGGAGGACACCACCATGAACCATCCACCGAAAAACATCGCCTTTGCCCTGAGCGGTCTTGCCGGCAACAATGCCCACGGGGCCGGATTTCTCCAGGCGGCCCTGGCCGTCGGCGTCATCCCCCGGGTCATCTCGTGCACATCCGGCCAGATCTACTGGGTGTTCAATTATCTGAAAGCCCTGAATGATCCGGCCGAACCGCCTGCGGGCCGGGCTGCGGACACGGCCTCTTCTCTGCGCTCGATTCTCAAGGAGGACATCGACAGCGTGCCCGAAGGCCCCATGGGCGCGATCTCCCAGCTGCTGTGGGGGCGGCCGGGGAAAATCGAGCCGGACTATCCCCAATTTTTCAACGACGTCGCCATGAACAGCTGGCAGCTGGTCCTGAGAAACCTGACCCGCCCGGCGTCATTCACGACCCTGTCCGATTTCTATCACCTGATTCCCTCAAAATGGCTGACACCCTGTTTCCCCGACTCGTTTTACCATGCCGTCAGCCGGTGCTTCAACGACGAGGGGCGGGTCGGCATTTTGTTCAACAGCTACAACCCGGGCAAAGGCTGTGAAACCGTCTATGTCAACGATACCGCTCGTCAGGCGCTCAACCTCCATGACCGGACCGGGTCGCGGAACGTCCTGTACCGGGCGATCACCCCCTCGGCGGTCCGGGACGCCCTCCGGCTCTACGACTACGGATTTGCCGAGGACCTGGGCCCCAACATCGACGGGGAATATTTCAGACCGGTGATTCTGCGGGAGCTTGTGGCCATGGATCGGGTGTTTGTGGTCAGGCCCGTCAACACGCGATGGATCGGCGAACTGCCGAAAACCCGCCCCGAACTCGAAGACATGAAAACGGAAATCGGTATCAACGCGATCTACGCGGCGGAAAAAGCGGGCATCGACCTGATCAACACCCTCATCGAAAAAGGGCATTTCAGGGAAGGACACCCCTACCACCCCGTTATGATCGACGAGGTCGAGATCGAAATCCAGCAGGGGTTCGATGATTATGCGCGGGAAGACATGGGTGTCTTTGATGCGGCCCTCTCCCGGAGCAGGCGACTGCTCGGTCGGGATCGACGGTAAGGAGAAGGACCCGAAACGGCGGGGGATCAGGCCTCGGGCGGTGCCTGCTCGCCGGTCGTTTGAACGCCCTGATCCGGATCCTGGGCACCCTTGACCGCGGCATCGATGGCGCGATAGATATCCCGAAACGATTCGCCGAAGCCCGAGGGCGACACACGCCCCACCTCGATGAATTTGACGATAATTTCCTTACTGGCCCTCAGTATCTGCTCATCAATCGATGTGACGGTCTTTTTCATCGGTGTCCTCACTGTTTTCCGTTGATGTACTGTCGGCAGGTGCCGCGGCCGCCTCGCCATCGGCGGACTCGATGATCGTTTCGGCCGGCGTTTCAGGCGACGGTGGCCGGCCATCTTTAAACATTCCCTCGATACGCCTGCCGTCGCCGGTGGTCAGGCAGCCTTCGCCGTGATAGCGATCCTGGTCGAAATGCCCTTCATAACGACTGCCGTCGGCCAGTTTCAACCAGCCCATACCATGTTTCACACCCCGGATCAAGGCTCCGGTGTACTCGCTGCCGTCGGCATACCGGAACACGCCCTCACCGGTGACCTCAAAGACCCTGAAGGCCGGCCCGTCGCCCTGTCTGCCTGCAAACGGCGATGCGGCATCGCGGGTCAACAGCCCCCCCGTGTGAAGTCGGCCCGTCAGGCGGCTGCCGTCGGGAAACAGCCAGATGCCGGCTCCGGCAATGCCGTCGTCTTCGAAGGTGCCGGAAAAACAGACCCCTTCGGCGAAAAAAAACTGCCCCTTACCATGAAACAGATTGTCTTTGAACTCCCCCCGGTACCGGGTGCCGTCGCTACGGATCAGGGTGCCCGTCCCGTTCATGCGGTAGTCGGCATTGAGCGTGCCCTCGTACACCGTTCCGTTCCGGAAGGCGAGCCGGCCGGCTCCGGCCGGCTCGCCCTTCTCAAATCGTCCCGCGCACACGCTGCCGTCGGCGGCGGTGAGGCACCCTTCCCCGTTGAAGGTATTTTCCCTGAACGCACCGGTGTACTGGTCCCCGTTCAGATAGATCAGGGTGCCGGTGCCCTCGATGCGGCCGTCACGGTGTTCGCCCACATAGCGGACCCCGCCGGTGAACAGCGTGGTTCCGAATCCGTGCTTGCGACCGGCTTTGAAATAGCCGCTGTATCGCCGGCCGTCCACATGGGTCAGCGTGCCCAGACCCTCGTACAGCCCGTCTTTGAATTCCCCGGCGTAACGCGCCCCGCCCGAAAGAGACAGTGAGCCGAACCCGTTCATGGCGCCCCCGGCGAACCCTCCGCTGTAGCAGGCGCCGTCGGGAAAGTTCACGTTCCCCTTGCCGTCCATGAGACCGTTTTTGAATTCACCGATGTACACCCGGCCGTCGGGCCACTCGTAACGTCCTGCCCCGGAAAACAGCCCCTCGGCAAAATCTCCCCGGTAGACCCCCCGGTCGGCCAGGCGCTTCTCGCCCGAGCCGTCGATACAATTCCCGCCGACACACTCACCGCCGCCCTCCCTGATCCCCCGGGATGAGGACACACATGCCGTCATCATCATCGCAAGAAAGACCCACACACAAACCGAAGAGACCTTCATACCCCCACCTTATCGAAAACCCATGAAAAAAAAGCCGGACCGGCTCCGTCGCGAGCCGATCCGGCTGACTGTATCCGTATGACTCCCGATGCCGTCATCCGTGCATCTGATTGTGCTGCATCGCCCTCCGGACGAGGATCTCGACCTGCCGTTCCGACAAAAGGCCGTGGACCACGAAATAATCCCCGAACCTGCGGTGGAACCGATTCTGTTTGCCCATGATGGCCATGTGCTGGAACCCGGACACAAACCCCTCGCGCCGGGCGTATTCCCCGAACCGTTCTCCGCGGGCTCTGTTCTGAAGGATCTGAACCACATCGTGGGCCGTGATGATGTTCCAGTCAAGGGCGATCTGACCGTAGCGGGGCCTGATCCTGCGCTGCCAGGAGATGGCGTCGATCAGGTGGCGCCAGGTGATCACACCTGAATAGTAGAGGTACTGCCCCAGCTTCAGGCGCTGACCGGGAAGAATACCCCGGTAATACGAGCCCGCCGCAGACCGGACCGGGCCGTTGCCGGGCCGGGGCCGGGGTCGGGTCGCGGCGCCGGGATGCCCCCGCCGGACTCCGGCGCCGGCATCGACGGTCACTGTTTTTTCGGCCACGGGCAATAGGGCCTCATAGGCCCGTTTCACTTCCTGGAACATCCGTGACTGATCCGCTTCCGCTCGTCCCAGGGCCCGGGCGCGATCGGGATGGGTTTCCAGAGCTTTCTTCCGAAAGGCTGTTTTCAGAACCGACGGATCCAGGGTGTTGACAAACGACGGTGAAAAAGGAATATCCGGACTGAAAAGAATCTGGCAGGCACGAAGAAAATCCGCGCTGGACAGGGTTGTCAGCATATCGTTCCTTTATCTTTGGCCATGACGTTGAAGATCGGATCCATCCCGGCGGGCATTCGGCCGCCGGAATGCCCGGCACCCCTTCCGCTGATCGTAACATGCCTTATCAATACTATATACAGTGGTATTGTCAAGATGATTGTTGATATCTTGTACGCCGATCCCCTTCCCTCTTTTCTTTTCCCGACGTCCGGCCTATAATGGCATCCATTGTCAGACATCAGGCCGGTGCGCCTAACCCGATCACCCCAAACCGTCATCCGGAGGAGTCCATGACCGATCAGATCACCATCGTCGCCTCGTGCGGCACCGACAACCCCAATCGTTCGACCCGCGCCATCCATCTGGCCTCCGTGGCCCAGAAGCAGGGCAAGCGCGTCAGCCTCTTTCTGCTCGACGAGGCGGTCTATCTGGCCAAAAAAGGCGTCATCGAGTTTCTCCGGGCCGCCACCGGCGACGTGGCCGAGGATCTGATGGCCCATCTCCAGGCCTTCGAGGTGCCCATTATCGTCTGCACCCCCTGCGCCAAAACCCGACAGATCACCGAGGCGGACCTGATCGACGGCGCCCGGATGGGTTCTGCCGCAGAACTGATCGACCTGGCCTGCACAGGCAGCGTGATCAGCCTCTGACCCCTTCGCGCAAGGGGTGTCCGGCCGTCACTTTTCGGCGTAAAGGTTCATCAGCTGGAACACACAGGACAGGATCATCAGGACCGCCAGCACAATCAGCAGCCCGGGCACCCAGACCAGAGACAAATACGCAGGCTCGGTGAGCGCCACGGACACCCCCGCCACACCAAACAAAAGCACCAGTATCATCAGGGTCATCAGGATGTAACAGGCCGGTTCCGATTCATACCAGGCCGCAATCATTTTCCTGAAGACCGGATCGGGTCCGAGCCCCATGGGTCCCCCTCTTTTTTTCAATCGTGTCCACGTCAAGCGACCAATGCCATTATGTGCTTCATATTACGGCAAATTCAGAAAAAATCAAGCACAGGGGCCGATTCGACAGTCTCGAACGACCGGATAGCCGCCTGAAATCCCTTGGCTTTCTCCATGGGTGGTTTTTGACAAAAAATACCATATATAGATTTTACCCCCTTGACACAGGACAACATCTTGTGTAATTGTGGTCCATCTTCATCGAATTGAACAAACAGATCCGCCGGCAGTCACCGGCGGCTGAATCCGTTTTTATCATCGACCGTTTCCGTCGCCTGTTTGAATGTGACAGGCAGACATGATTGTTTTTGTCGTCAACGGAAAGAGGGGCCATCGATCCTGTGGATCATGTCTCCGCCGTTACCCCGAAAGAATCGGAAGCAGGCCGGACACCGTATCAACGTCAACGTACAGGAGGGGGCAGCCGTGTTTGAAACCATCATAAAACGCAACGGGCATGTGGCGGAATTCGATTCATCGAAAATCACCAGCGCCATCAGTATGGCCGGCAAGGCCACCGGCGAATTCAACGAGCGGGAGGCCAAGAAGCTGACCCTGCGCGTCCTGACCCTGGCCCGTGAACTCCGGATCGGCCCCCGGCCCGAAGTCGAGGAAGTCCAGGACATCGTGGAGCGGGTTCTTCTGGACTCCCCCTTCTACAAAACCGCCAAGGCCTATATTCTTTACCGTGAACAACGGACCCAGATTCGTAACATCACCATCAAGGCCAACACGGACCTGATGGACAACTACATCAAGAAGCTGGACTGGAAGATCAAGGAAAACAGCAACATGAGCTATTCGCTCCAGGGGCTGAACAACTACATTTCCTCGGACATCACCTCGGAATACTGGCTGAACCGCATCTATCCGAAAGAGGTGCGCGACGCCCACAACAACGGCGACATGCACATCCACGACCTGAGCCTTCTGTCCGTGTACTGTGTGGGCTGGGATCTCCAGGACCTTCTGAAGGTCGGGTTCAAGGGCGTGCCGGGCAAGGTGGAAAGCGCACCGCCGTCCCATCTGCGCTCGGCCCTGGGCCAGGTGGTGAATTTTTTCTACACCCTCCAGGGTGAGGCCGCCGGCGCCCAGGCCATTTCCAACTTCGACACCCTTCTGGCCCCCTTCATCCGCTACGACAACCTCTCGTACCGGCAGGTCAAACAGGCCATTCAGGAATTTGTGTTCAACATCAACATCCCCACCCGGGTGGGATTCCAGACGCCCTTCACCAACATCACCATGGACCTCCAGGTGCCGTCCATCCTCAAGGACCAGCCGGTCATCGTGGGCGGTGAATACAAGGAGGAAACCTACGCTGCCTTCCAGGAAGAAATGGACACCCTGAACAGGGCCTTTGCCGAGGTGATGATGGAAGGGGACGCCAAGGGACGGGTATTCACCTTTCCCATTCCCACCTACAACATCACCCGGGATTTCAACTGGGACAACCCCAACCTGGACCTGATCTGGAAGATGACCGGCAAATACGGCATTCCCTATTTCTCCAATTTCGTCAACTCGGACATGTCCCCCGACGACGCCCGAAGCATGTGCTGCCGACTGCGCCTCGACAACCGGGAACTGCGCAAACGCGGCGGCGGCCTGTTCGGCGCCAATCCCCTCACCGGTTCCATCGGCGTGGTGACCATCAACCTGCCCCGCATCGGCTACCTGTCGGTCACCGAAGACGATTTCTTCAAAAAGCTCGACCGCATGATCGATCTGGCCAAAGACAGCCTGGTCATCAAACGCAAGGTGCTCGAGGAATTCACGGAAAAGAACCTTTATCCCTATTCCAAGTTTTACCTGCGTCACATCAAGGAGCAGAACGGGATCTACTGGAAAAACCATTTCTCGACCATCGGCATCATCGGAATGCACGAGGCCTGCCAGAATTTCATAGGTGAAGGCATCGCCTCCAAAGACGGCCACAGCTTCGCCATCAAGGTCATGGACCATATCCGCGGACGTATGGAACAGATCCAGGAGGAGACCGGCGACATCTTCAACCTGGAAGCCACCCCCGCCGAGGGCACGGGATACCGTCTGGCCATGAAAGACAAAAAAGCCCATCCGGAAGCGGTGTTCGCCAACAACGACAGTCCGGAGCCCTTCTACACCAATTCCACCCACCTGCCGGTCAACTATTCGGACGACGTGTTCGAGGTGCTCGAACTCCAGGACGAACTTCAGACCAAATACACCGGCGGCACGGTGCTTCATCTGTTCCTCGGCGAGGAGGTCTCGGATATCGAGTCCATCAAGGCCTTTGTCCGAAAGGTGTCCGGCAATTTCCGCCTGCCCTACTTTACCCTGAGCCCCACGTTCAGCGTCTGCCCCACCCACGGGTACATCCGGGGTGAAGTCTCCCGCTGCGCGGTCTGCGGTGAAGAAACGGAAATCTATTCCCGCGTGGTGGGTTACCTGCGACCGGTTCAGCAGTGGAACGACGGCAAGCGCTGTGAGTTCGGCATGAGAAAAACCTTCAAAGTGGCTTCCTGACGGCCCTCCGGGGGCGGGTGTCTTTCCGCCCCCGGGTATCACGGTGACGGTCCATGAACATTGGCGGCTTCATTCCCAATTCCCTGGTCGACTACCCGGAAAAGATCGCCTGCGTGGTGTTTACCAAGGGGTGCAATTTTCATTGCCCCTACTGCCACAATCCGGATCTGGTGCCCCGCATGCCTCCGCCTTCCGATTCGGAGGCTGCGGACCGGGTGATTGATTTTCTCACCCGGCGCCGGGGACTGGTGGACGCCCTGGTCGTTTCCGGCGGCGAACCCACCCTCCAGACCGGCCTGGTGTCCTTTCTCAGCCGGGCCAAACAGCTGGGCTATCTGGTCAAGCTGGACACCAACGGCAGCCGCCCCCAGGCCCTGCGGTCCCTGTTGGCCGAAGGCCTCGTGGATTTCGTGGCCATGGACATCAAGGCGGCCCTTGTCGACTACCGGCCCCACATCACCACCGAGTGTGATCCGGCCCGCCTTTCGGACAGCATCCGGGTGATCATGGAATCGGCCCCGGACTATGAATTCCGGACCACCTGCGTGCGGCCCTTTGTCAGCCCGGAAGGATTCGACCGCCTGATCGAACCGATCCGGGGCGCCCGACGATATACCCTCCAGCGGTTCCGCCCCGGCACCACCCTTGACCCCGACTTTTTCAAGGGAGGCGATCCGGGCCTGACCCCCGACGACATGGCGTCCCTGGCGGCCCTGGCCCGACCCTGGATCAACGATTGCCGCATTCGATAATCGAGAACGTGAACCGTGTTTGACACCGGTCCATGATTTGGTTATAATCCCCGGCAACTGACATCGATGTGAACGGGAAAGCACGGCTTGACGCGCTTCTTTTCGATTTTTATTCATCTGTGTTTCGTTTGGCAGGCTGTCTGATTCTTAACGGTGGAGACCTGGTCATGGCCCACGAGCCATCACACATCGATCTTGAGGCACGCATTCAGCAACTGGAAACCGACCTTGAGCAACTTCGGAAAACCGATGAGATTTCCGCCGTACTGCTGAGCATCTCCCGGGCCGTCGGCACCGCCGGGAGCCTCGGTGACTTCTACGCCACCATCCATCGCGCCCTGTCCGCCATCGTGTTTGTCGAAAATTTTGCCATCGGCCTCATCGATGAAAAAAAAGACAGCCTCTACTTTCCCTATGTCAAGGATCGAAAAAACACCATCGGACAGATCCGAAACATCAGCAATCCCAAAACCCGCAGCCTGGCCCTGTCGGTGATCCGAAGCGGCAAGCCCCTGTTTGTCACCGGCGACGACATGGACGACAACCTGATCGAAGCACGCGGCACGCGGCCCTCGGTCTGGATCGGCACCCCGTTGTTCGTCAAGGGACGGGTCATCGGTCTGATGGTGGTTCAGGACTACGCCGGAAGGTCCCCCCTGTCCCACGACGACGTCTCGATCATGGTGACGGTGTCCGACCAGGTGGCCCTGGCCGTCGAACGCAAGATGAACGAGGAGGCCCTGCACGAAAGCGAGTCCAAATACCGCGACATCCTGGACAACATCATCGAGGGCTACTACGAGGTCGATCTCAAGGGCAACCTGACCTTCTTCAACAGTGTGTTCAGCGACATTCTGGGATACACCGAAGGCGAGCTCATGCACATGAACAACCGGCGCTACATGGGCAAGGAAAGTTTCGGCAAGGTGTTCCGTGCCTTCAATCATGTTTACAACACCGGTGAAAAGGTCAAGGCCTTCGAATGCCCGCTGATCCGCAAAAACGGGGAGGAGTTCTTCGCCGAGCTGTCCGTGGCCCTGATCCGGACCCGGAAATCCCGCCGCGTCGGATTCCGCGGCATTGTCCGGGATATTTCCGAGCGAAAAAAGGCCGAAGCCGAAAAAAAACGCATGGAAGCCCAGCTTCACTACGCGATGAAGATGGAATCCATCGGCACCCTGGCCGGCGGCATCGCCCACAATTTCAACAACCTGCTGATGGCCATCCGGGGTTACGCCGAACTGATGCTTCTGGACACCCCGCCCGATCACAGCCACTACAAAATGCTGCAGAACATCGACAAGCAGGTGAGCAGCGGTTCCCGCCTGACCAGCCAGCTGATCGGCTACGCCCGGGAGGGCAAATACGAAGTCCGGGCCGTGGATCTGAACCATCTGGTCCGTGAAACCGTGGACACCTTTGCCATGACCCGCCGGGATCTGAGGGTCCTGTTCGATCTGGCCGACGACCTGCCCGGCATCATCGCCGACCAGGGACAGATCGAACAGGTGCTGATGAACCTGTGCATCAACGCCGCCGACGCCATGCCCGTGGGCGGCAACCTGTCGTTCCGGACCGCCCTGGTCACCCACCTGGATTTCGGCGGCGAACGGTACGACCCCAAACCGGGGCAGTACATCTGCCTGTCGGTGACGGACACCGGCACCGGCATGGACGAGAAGGTTTTGCCCCACATCTTCGAGCCTTTTTTCACCACCAAGGACATCAGTCGGGGCACGGGCCTGGGGCTGGCATCGGCCTACGGTATCGTCAAGGCCCATGGCGGGTACATCAGCGTCAAATCCGAGAAAGGCAGGGGATCGACCTTTTATATTTACATTCCCGTGGCCAGGGAGAAAACCGTCATCCGTGAGAAAAAAGCCCCCCAACTGGTCAAAGGCCGCGAGACCGTGTTGTTCGTGGACGATGATCCGGTGCTGGTGGGCCTGGGGTGTGAACTTCTGACCCTTCTGGGTTACAACCCCCTGCCCGCCGAAGGGGGCCTCAAGGCCATTTCCGTATACACCGAGCACCAGGACGAGATTTCCCTGGTCGTTCTGGACATGATCATGCCGGACCTGAGCGGCGGCGAGGTCTACGACCGGCTCAAGACCATCAACCCCGATGTGCGCGTGCTGCTGTCCAGCGGGTACAGCATCGACGGCAAGGCCATGGACATTCTCGACCGGGGCTGCAATGGATTTATCCAGAAACCGTTTGAAATCACGGCCCTGTCCCACAAAATCCGGGAAATCATCGACGCGTGACCCCCCAAGCCCTTCCCTTCGAGCGGCAGGAAACCCTGACTCCCCTTCGCCGCCTCTGCTTCATCCACCTTCCCGGCTTTGTCCGGCGTATCGCGGCTATGGACGATACCGGTGATTTCCGCCGCCGGAAAAGCCTTCTTCTGACGACCGACGGCCTGTTGGGGGATTTTTTTTCCGAATCGGACATGGCGGTCATCAACGGGTTCAAGGTACTGAAAAAGCAGGTGGAGTGGATGGCCGGCAAGATGGCGGTCAAACGCCTGGCCGAAACATTGGGACTCGGTCCCCCGGCCCATGTGATGATCCGGGCCGAGACCGGAGGCGCACCCTATCTTCCCGATTTTCCGGGGGTCAGCATCAGCATCACCCATTCCGGTGACTACGCCGCCGCCGCCATGGACCTGACCGGCCGCAACCTGGCCGTGGACCTCGAGGCCGTCGAGGCGGGGCGCATGCAGACCATCATGCGGGTGGCCTTCTCCGAACGGGAAATCGCCCGGTACCGGGACAGCGGCGACCAAAGACTCTACCTCAACTGGACCGCCAAGGAAGCCTTTCTCAAATACATCAAAAAGGGATTCGCCGAAGGATTGAAAACGGTGGAAATTATAGATGGAAAGATCTACCACCACGGCCGTCCGGTCACCGGCATCACGGTGGACAGCCGGGTGACCTTTTCCGATTACGCCTTCACCCTGATCACCGAGACCGATGTCTGATCTGTCTATACGCTCAGCGTCCAGGTGAGAGCGATGAACCCGGTAAGGATCAGGGGGGATTCGATGAGAAATTCCAGGAGGGTGCTGTACACCAGCCCCCGGCGCTGGTAAACGTACAAAAGCCCCAGCATCATCACCGGAAAAAGCGCCAGGAAATAGCCCAGGCTTGAAATCAGGCGGACCGCACTGCACAGCGGCAGCATCACCAGAAGGCTGACCAGGATCCGCCGCAGCAGACGAAGGGTCTTCCGGTCCCCCAGAAAAAGGGGCAGGGTCCGCCGGCCCACGATGCGATCGCCCTGCATGTCCAGAATATCGTAGAACACCGTCCGTGAGAACACCATGCCTGTGGCCAGAAGAAAGGCGGGGATCGTGGATAGGCTGAAGGATTCGCGGGTGGCCAGGGCGGGAAGAAGGGTGGTGACGATGCCCCAGGCCAGGGCGATCAGCACGGTTTTCGAACCGGGTATGTCGCTGATTCGTTTGTACTTCCCCCCAAAGGCGCCCGAAGGGATCAGTTTCAGGTTGTAGGACAGGCCCATCAGGCTCATGCACAGCAGCATCACGAAGGGCACCGGCCCCAGCACCAGGGCCAGAAGCAGCCCCAGCCCCCCCGACCCCACGGCCAGAATCGCCAGAGGCGCCTTGTTCCGGGTGTAGAACTCGGCCCGGTCCGGCTCGTTGTACATGGTGGCGTGGATGGCGGTCAGGTGGTTCAGGATATGCATGGACAGCACGTAGACCATGGCGACGAGGGCGGACACCAGTCCCTGCTCGATGCCCTGGAGTTTGGAGCAGGCGTAGCACAGACTCCCGGCTCCCAGGGCCAGGTAGACATTGGTTCGCAAAAGGAACTGACGGAATTCGTAAATCCGCTTTCGAAACGGTTTTTTGATGCCGGTCAGGTGGTTTTCCAGGTGACGGTACACCCGGTTGATGATCCAGTTGGGTGTGGAGGCCCCGGCGGAAATGGCGATGGATTCGGCCGAAGCCAGCTCCGAAAGGTTGAGTTCATCCTCGGATTCGATATGGTAGGCCGGACGCCCGGCCTGCTTGGCCAGCTCGGCCAGACGCTGGGTGTTGCCGCTGTTCTTGCCGCCGACAATGATCACGGCGTCGGAGGTCCGGGCCAGATTCAGCACCTCGTTCTGACGTTTTTCCGTGGAATCGCAGATGGTGTCAAACACCTCGTAATGGGGATGGGCGGCCGCTGCCCAACGTTTGACCTCATCGAAAAACTTCATGTTCTGCGTGGTCTGGGCCACGATGATCGCCTGGTCGTAGACGGGCAGATCCTTGAGCGCCGCCATGGAACTGACCACGACACCCCGGCCTTCGGCGTACCCGTTGAGTCCGATGACCTCGGGATGATCCGCGTCGCCGATGATGATCACATGGAAGCCTTTTCGGGCATAGCGCCGGATGATCCGCTGGACCTTGATCACCCGGGGACAGGTGGCGTCCACGGTGGAAAAGCCGGCGGCCTTGAGCTTTTCAATGGACTCGGGCGGCACCCCGTGGGCCCGGATCAGCACCGTTCCCGATCCCTTTTCCGGGATCTCGTGAAGGACGGGGATCCCCTTTTCTTCAAGCAGGGCAAGCACCTGGGGATTGTGAATCAGGGGGCCGTAGGTGTAGATGGTTTCCCCCCGGGCATTGGCCTGGTCCAGGGCGATTTCCACGGCACGGCGAACCCCCATGCAGAATCCGGCGGTCTTGGCGATGGTGATCTTCATCAGGGTTTCTGAAGCAGGGAAAGCAGGCGGTCCAGGTCGCTGTTGCTGTAAAATTCGATTTCAACCCGGCCCTTTTCCCCCTTGCGGTGGATCTGGACTTTGGTGCCGTAGTCTCTGGACAGCTGCTCGGACAGCTGGTCGAAGTAACGATCATCGGGGGTTTTTTCACGGGGGGCGGCCTCGTCGTCGGCCGCCTTTTTCAATCGTCGGATCAGGCTTTCCGTCTCGCGTACCGACAGCCCCCGGGACAGAACCGTTTTCCAGGCCTTGTCCTGCTGGGAGGGGCTTTCGGCTCCCAAAAGGGCCCGGGCATGGCCCATGCTGATTTCCTGGCGGTTGATGCTTTCCTTGATATGGACGGGCAGCTGACGAAGACGCAGGAAATTGGCCACGGCCGGACGGCTTTTGCCCACGCGGGTTGCCACCTGGTCCTGGGTCAGGCCAAACTCCTCGATCAGGCGATGGTAGGCGTCGGCTTCTTCAACGGGATTGAAATTCTCACGCTGGATGTTCTCGACAATGGCCATCTCCAGCATTTCGCGGTCCGTGATATCCTTGATCACCACCGGCACCGTGTCGAGCCCGGCCATCTTCGAGGCCCGCAGGCGTCGTTCCCCGGCAATCAGCTCATACCCCGTGTCATCCCGGCGGACGAGCAGCGGCTGGATCACCCCCTGTTCGACGATCGACTGGCAGAGATCGGCCAGTTCCTCTTCGGAAAAAATCCGGCGGGGCTGATACCGATTGGGAACGATCAGGTCGATATCACACAAAAAATACTCGCCCGATTCCTCGGCAGGGGCTTCGGGCTCGGGAATCAGGGCACTGAGCCCACGACCCAGGGCCTGTTTTTTTCGTCCTTTGATCGCTTTCATATCAACACACGATGACCTTCATCAGAATGGTATCACACGCCAGGCCCGGTGATCAGCGGGCGACCACTTCCTTGGCCAGAGCCATGTAACACTTGGCTCCCACGGACATGGCGTCGTAGGTGAAAATGGATTCTCCGAAGCTTGGCGCCTCGGAAAGACGGACACTCCGGGGGATACGCGTCGTGTAGACCAGATCGCTGAAATGCTTTTCAGCCTCCTCGGCGACCTGAAACGACAGGTTGGTCCGTTTGTCGAACATGGTCAGGAGAATGCCGTTGATTCTCAGCTTGGGATTCAGACTCTGCTTGATCCGTTTGACGGTCTGCATCAGCTGGCTGAGCCCTTCAAGGGCGTAGAACTCGCTCTGAAGAGGGACCAGGATGGAATCCGCCGCCGCCATGGCATTGAGGGTCAGAAGACTCAGCGACGGGGGGCAGTCGATGACGACATAGTCGTAACTGCCGTTCACCCCGGTCAGAAACTGCTTGAGGATCAGTTCCCGTCCGGCGTCGGACATCATTTCGACCTCAAACCCGATGAGTTCCACCCGGGACGGAACGATGTCCAGGTTCTCAACCGTGGTGGGCACGATGGTCCGGGCCACCTCCACCTCACCGATCAGGCCGTGGTAGAGACTCTTTTTGATGGCCGACTTGTCGATGCCCAGGCCGGTGGTGGCGTTGGCCTGCGGATCGCAGTCAACCAGAAGGGTTTTCCGGGACAAACTCGCCAGGGCCGTCGACAGGTTGATGGCCGTCGTGGTCTTACCCACACCGCCCTTTTGGTTTGCTATACAGATAATGGTTGCCATAGTGCGGAAAACACTATCACAAAAAAAATGAATTGCAAAGAAAATACAAGCGGCCGGTCAGGTTCCTTCCAGACCGGCCTCAGCCCGCACAAAACAATTGTAAATTCAAGCAAATAGCTCTTATTCGTCCGGCCGGCGCCGCCCCTGTTTCCTTGCCCCGTCGGCCCGGGCGTCGTCGGCCGTGCCCCTTCCTGCTCAGCGTTTGAAAAACGCCAGAAATCCGTGAAGGTTGGTCAGGGGATGGGGAGGACATCCGGGAATGAACAGATCCACCGGCAGCAGGGTCTCGAGTCCCTGGGCCACGACCCCGCTTTGCCGGAACGGTCCGCCGCTGATGGCGCAGCTGCCCACGGCAATGACCACCTTGGGGGCGGCGATGGCGTCATAGGTTTCAAACAGGGCCTTTTTCATGTTGTCCGACACGGGACCGGTAACCACCACGGCATCGGCATGGCGGGGCGAGGCCACGAAATTGATGCCGAACCGCCCCAGATCGAAAAACGGTGTGGCCAGAACGTTCAGATCCGCCTCACAGGCGTTGCATCCCGCCGCAGACACCTGGCGGAGCTGGAGGGAACGTCCGAACAGCTTCTTGAAATGCTGCTTGGCGTGATCGGCCAGCACCGGCAGGGTTTTGTCCATGACAAGATGGGAGCGTTCGGAGACGGACAGTTCAAAATCCCGGGTAAAGGTCACAAACTTTCCGCCGGACAGCCGTTCACAGTTGCCGCAGAACACGCAGCGCCCCAGATCGATTTTCTTGTTCTTCGCGTCGATGGCTTCCTGGGGGCAGGCCTCGGCGCAGGCGTCGATCATATCCTGGGCCGCCTGGCGATTGAGCTCCGGCCGTCCCCGGTAGCGCTCGGGCAGCTCGATGGTCGCCTTGGGGTAGGCGCTGGTCCGGTAGCCCTGTTCAAATCGGTTTCTCAGTGTTTTGAGCATGATCGTGTCTCTCTGTAAAGTGATATCCCAACAGGCCGCCTCATCAGAGGTCGTACCCGCAATAAGACAGGTTGAAACTTTTGTTGTTCAGGGGAAAATCGGAAATCCCCGTATCCCTCAGGGCCATGGAAAGGCCGTTCCAGTTGTGGAAGGACGGATCCTTGACCTTGTAGCGGACAATGCGCCCCTCCCCGTCGGTCAGAAGGGCGTGGGACAGCTCCCCGCGCCAGGCCTCGTTGACCGTCACCACGAACGAGGCGGGTGACAGGGCATAGTCGGTCTGTGATTCCACCACGCAGTCCGTGTCCACCGGGCCGTTCAGAAGGGCGGTGATGATGGTGACGGACTGGAGGATTTCCTCGGCCCGGATGGTGGCCCGGGCATGGACGTCGCCGGTCGTCTTGGCGTTTTCCGGAATATCCAGGCGGGGATAGTACTCGGTGGGGAAGCATCGCCGGGCGTCGTAGGCAAGCCCGCTGGCCCGACCCGCCGGCCCCACCAGGCCCAGCCGGTCCGCGTCGTCCCGGGACACCACGCCGCAGCGCTCGAACCGGCTCTGGACGCTGGAGGTCGTGAACAAGAGGTCCAGCACATGCTTGGTCTGGGTCCGAAGCACCCCGATGCGCTCGTTCATGGTCCGCCGAAGGTCGTTGGGCAGGGAAAACCGCGTGCCGCCCGGACGCACCAGGCCCTTGCCGAAGCGGTTTCCGCAGAGCAGCAGGCTGAGGTTCAGGAAATCACCGCGCATCCTTCCGAAATAGTTGGCCGGGGGCAGAAAGGCCACATCCCCGCTCAAGGCCCCCAGATCCCCGGTGTGGTTGGCGATGCGCTCGAGTTCGAGGCCGATGGTCCGGATGATGTGAGCCCCGAAATCCGGGGCGGTTCCGGTCAGGGCTTCCACGGCCTGGGCCAGACACAGGGCGTTGCCCACCGAGGTATCCCCGGCGATGCCCTCGGCGATGATGGGCAGGCGTTTCATGGGCGAGGCGGTCATCAGGTGTTCCACGCCCCGGTGCTGATACCCCAGCTGGATTTCCAGGTGAAGCACCCTCTCGCCGATGCAGTTGAAGCGGAAGTGACCGGGTTCGATGACCCCGGCGTGCACCGGCCCCACGGCCACCTCGTGAATCTCCTGCCCCTTGACCGCATAGTAGGGGTAGTTGCCGGGAATGTCCTGGGTGTAATCGTTGCCGAAGACATCGGGCCGTCCGGTGCTGTTCGGATGATACCGGACCATTTTGAGCCAGGGGTGGCCCTGGGGGACCAGGCCGTACTGCTCGGCCATTTCACGCTCGAACAGATGGAAGGGTTCGGCGTCTGCCGTCAGGGAATCGAACACGTCCGGCGCGTCGCAGCCCGCCGCCCAAAGCTCGGCGGTGCGAAGCACGGCCAGCATTTTGAGCCGTCCCTCATCCGGATAGGCGAAAAACTGGACCACCCGGGCGCCGTTTCGCACCAGCCTCACCGCTTCGGCCCGGAAATCGTCAAAGGAAAGGTGGGGTATCTCCGAACGCCGGAGGGCCTGTCCGTTTACAATGGGTTTAAACAAGGTCGTCATCACAATCCTCCGCCGATGGATGTCACCGCATCGAGAATGGCCTGATACAGGGTGTCCGGCACCCAGACGGTCAGCACCACCGAGGTGAACAGCAGCACATACTGGGGCCAGATCATGTTGGTGGTGGCGTGGATCCGGTGGTCGGTCTGGGATTCCTCAAAGGAAATTTTCATCACCTGATTGGAGAACCCCGCGAAAATCACGCAGATACTCAAAATAAACACGGAGGCGCCGATCATATGGCCGGCCTTGAAGGCCCCGAAAATGATCAGCAGTTCCCCGACAAAGATTCCAAAGGGCGGAAAGCCCGAAATGGCCACAAACCCGCCGAAAAACGAGACGAAGGTCCGGGGCATGCGGGTGGCCAGTTCCCCGATGTTTTCGATGATCTTGCACCGAAAGCCCAGAAGGATGTTGCCCGAGGTCAGAAACAGCGAAGATTTGATCAGGCTGTGGTGAATCAGGCAGATCATGGCGCCAAAGGCCCCGAGCCCCCCCACGCCGGTGCCGAAGGCGATGATGCCCATGTTCTCGATGCTCGAATAGGCCAAAAGACGCTTGTATTCGGTCTGCTTGAGAATATAGGTGGCGGCGGCCAGAATGGAGATCAGTCCGAAGAACATCAGGGTCAGACCGGCAAAATCGCCCAGACCCGCCGCGTGCATGATCTTGTTGGTTTTGAAGATGCCCAGGTAGGCGCAGTTGAGCAGCACGCCGGACAACAGGGCCGAGGCCGGGCTGGGTGCTTCGCTGTGGGCATCGGGCAGCCAGGTGTGCATGGGGGCCAGCCCCATCTTGGTGCCGTAGCCGACCAGAATGAAGACGAACCCGGCCTTGAGCCACAGGGGATCCAGGCGGTCCGCCACGGCGGAAAGGGCGGAAAAGGACACCAGGGCGTCGACCTTGCCCGCGTCCATGGACACGGTGATCAGCACCGAGCCCAGAAGGGCCATGGCGATGCCCACCGAACAGATCAGCACGTATTTCCAGGTGGCTTCCAGGGAGGCCGCCGTCCGGTAGGTGTAGATCAACGGTGCGCTGGCCAGGGTCGTGGCCTCGATGGCGATCCACATGACCATGATGTGGTCGGACACCGTGACCATGGTCATGGTTGACAGAAACAAAAGCATGCAGCCGGTGAACATCCGCTCCGAATGAATTTCCGCCACCTTGAGATAGGAGGCCGAATAGATCGAGATCAGGAAGAACAGAAGCGAGATCACGATCAGCGACAAAAGGCCCTCGGGGCTGACGGCAAAGTAATCGGGGAACTGGGCCGCAGGCCGGACGGCCCAGAGAAGCACGGACAGCACCAGATGGGCCAGGCCGGTCATCACCAGAAGAAGCCTGCCGTAATTGCGCGAGACGAAAAAGGCGATGAGGCCTGTGACGAAGGGAATGAGAAAAATCAGTTCTACCATCGTCCTCACCTATTCTTTAAGGGTTCTCAAAAGGGCGGTATCCACATCGTCGAAGGTCATGTTGATGTTCTGGAGGATGATGGCCATGATCATGACGGCGGCCAGGATATCCAGAAGGATGCCGAATTCGACGATGTGAAGGGCGCGGACGGAAAAGGTCGTGCCCACCAGGTAAATGCCGTTTTCCATCATGATGTAGCCCAGAACCATGGCGATGGCGTTTCTCCGGGCGATCAGGATGAACATGCCGCCCACCAGCAGACTGATGGTGGTGGGCAGCAGAAGGGCGCTGGCGCTGATCGAGGGCACGTCGAACATGCGGCTGACGAAGGCCGCCGAAACGATCATGACCAGACCGGCCAGAATCGAGGCATGAAAGCCGATGATCGGCTCCACCTCCCGCCGTATGGCGATCCGCTTGATCGCCAGGTAGATGCACAGGGGAATGACGATGCCCCGGATCAGAAGGGTCACCAGGGTGAACACGATATCCCCGGCCACCAGGTCATGGGTGAGAAACAGCGGCACGATGGACACCACCACGCCCTGAAAGGCGATCACCTCGATCAGGCCCGGCAGCAGGCTGGACCCGAAGGAAAAGAGAATGGACAGCAGCACCAGCGACAGTATGGTATCAAGGGGTTCGATCATCGGATAAACTCCAGGGTGATGATGGTTGCGAAAAAGGCCAGGACGAAGGACGTGAGGACGAACTTGGGCACCTTGTCCATCCGGTACCGGGCCATCACGGATTCGACCACGCCGACGACCACGTAGACCGAGATGAGGGCCAGGGCGAACTGACCGATATCGACCAGAAAGTGACCGGGTTCGAAGGGAAAGACCAGCCGGGCCACCAGCGATGAATAGAAAAACAGTTTCAGAAAGGACCCCAGTTCGATCAGGGCCAGATCCGGCCCGCTGTGATCGAGGACCATGACCTCGTGGATCATGGTCAGCTCCAGGTGGGTGGCCGGGTCGTCCACGGGCACCCGCGAATTTTCGGTCAGGAGAATGATAAAAAGGGCGATGGTCACGAAAAGCATCGGCGACCCGGCCACCTGCCAGAGGCCTCCGGGCCGGCTGCCGGCAAAATAAGCGTTCAGCTGAAGATCCTGTGTCAGCTTGTAGAGCAGAACCAGAATCATGAACATGGTGGCTTCACAGATGATGGGGAAATACGCTTCCCGGGCCGCCCCCATGCCTTCGAAGGGCGAGGCCGTGTCCAGGGCGGCGGCGATGGTGAAGAACCGTCCCAGGCCCAGCAGGTAGAAAATGAAGATCACGTCCCCGTTGAAGGACAGGATCGACGGGTAGCCGCCGATGGGCAAAAACAGCATCACGGTCAGCGCGGCGCACAGGGACACCATGGGCCCCAGTTTGAACATCAGGGTCGTGCTGGTGCTGTAGACCGCCCCCTTCCGGCACAGTTTGATCAGGGTATAGTAGTTGATCAGGAGGGGGGGGCCTTTCTTGCCTCCGAAAAACGCCTTGACCTTCAGGATCACCGCCGAGAAAAACGGCGCCGCCAGAAGGGCCAGCCCATAAAGAATCAATGGTTTGATCATCTCACTCTCCTCACGCGCGTTAGGCCGCCGGCAGACGCCGGCAGGCCGGTCTAGACAAAAAACAGCAATATGATGATGGTCAGAAGGATATACCCGATGTACAGATGGATATCGCCATGCTGAATAAATCTCAGTTTATCGAAAAACCAGAGCACGGGCCTGACGATCACATGGCCCATGTGCACCTCGGCAAGATCGTCCACATGGCTCTGATAACGGGCCGGGCCGGGGAAAACACCGGAGACGGCCGTCTGCTTTTCCTCCAAAGGGGCCACCGGCTTGAAAAATTCGATGATCGAGGCCGCATAGGAGGTGCCGGTGTACTGCATCTTCGCCGTGGGCTGGGTAAACCCGCAGCCCCAGGTTCCGGCCTGGGTCACGGTCTTGCCCTTGAACAGGCGGAAGCGCAGGGCGGCGATCAGCAGAAAGACCCCGGCAACCAGAAGGGCGCAGAGGGTGATGGTGGACATCATGGAACGGAAGGGCTCAAGGGGAACGTCGCCGAAACCCAGGCCCAGGGCCGACACGCCCCTTAAGGCCATGTCGAGGAACAACCGTGGAAAGACGCCGATGATCACGCACAGCGCGGCCGGCACAACCAGGCCGATCAGCATGGCGGGCTCCTTCTCTTCAAGGCTGTGGGCATAGGCGCTGCGCGGTTCGCCCTGGAACACCACGCCGAAGACCTTGGTGAAACAGGCCAGGGCCAGCCCGCCGATCACCGCCAGGCTGATGATGGCCAGATGACTGAACACGAAGGCGGTCTTGTCGAGGCCCACGCCTTTGAAACCGGCCAGGTAGACGATGAATTCACTTACAAACCCGTTGAAGGGCGGCAGGCCTGAAATCGCGAGGGACCCTATTAAGAAGGTGACCCCGGTAATTTTCATTTTCTTGAGCAACCCGCCCATGGCGTCGATGGCCTGGGTGCCGGTCTTGTGGATGATCATGCCGGCGCCCATGAACAGCAGGGACTTGAACACCGCATGATTCATCACATGGAGCAGGCCGCCGGCAAAGCCGAGAACGGCCATGACCGGATTGCCCGAGGAGACCCCGATCATGCCGAGGCCGATGCCGATCAGGATGATGCCGATGTTTTCCACACTGTGATAGGCCAGCAATCGTTTGATGTCATGCTGTCCCAGGGCGTAGACCACGCCAAGAATGCCCGACACCATACCGGCGGCCACGACGATTTCCCCCAGAAGAGGCGTCGACAGACCCAGCACCATGTACATGCGCAGAATACCGTAAATCCCCGTTTTGATCATCACCCCGCTCATCACGGCGGAAATATGGCTGGGGGCGGCCGGATGGGCATGGGGAAGCCAGACGTGGAGGGGAAAGACACCGGCCTTGGAACCGAAGCCGATGAAGGTCAGAAGGAACACCACCACCTTGAGGGTTTCGGGAAGATTGGCGGCGGCGAGCAGTTCAAGGCTGCCCGTAACACTGAATATCAGGGCGAAACCTGCAAAGATGAACATGGCGCCCACATGGGAAAAAACAAAGTACAGGTACCCGGCCCGCCGGTTGGCCGGCGAGCCGTGATTGTGGATCACGAGAAAAAAAGACGACAGGCTCATCAGCTCCCAGGAGAGCAGAAAAGTCAGAAGATTCCGTGCCGTGACCACCATGGCCATGGAAACGATCAGCACACTGAAAAACAGATAGTTGACGGAGGTTTTGAACGCCCGGTCGGCCTGGTCCATATAGTGGAAGCTGTAGACGCTTGCGATCAGAGAAACAAAAAAGATCGACACCAGAAAGAACGCCGACAGGCCGTCGATTTCAAAGGCAATGGAAAAGGTGTTCATGTAACGGAAGGCCGCCGCATAGGTCCCGGGATGGAAAAGCATATACAGGGCGTCGGCGCATCCGATCAGGCAGCCGACGCTGAGCAGACCCACCGTGATCGTTTTCATCTGCGTGAACCGTCTGTAGAGAAACGGGGAAATCACCCCGCCAGCGACGATGATCAGCATGGACAGAAAAAAAAGATTCATAAACCCCCTACTCCAATAACCGTTTTATATGATGGCGTTTTTCATCACCTTCGGCCGCTTTGACCGACCGATACAGTGATAGGGCTCTCCCATTTTTTCTTTCTTGATTTACGGGCTGAGCTGCGAATTTATTTCACTGATCGGCTTTAGTCAATGGATTTTTTTCAGGCAACAGGACATCCCCTTGATTTCTTGAGAGATCCCTATTGTCGTTGACAGGCGGGGAGGGGATGATCGCGGTTAGCCGCCTTACATTATGCCTGCGGGGAGATCGGTGACGGGGAGGGCCACGGTGAAGGTGGTTCCCTGCCCTTCCCGGCTTTCAAGGGTAATGTAGCCGTCCAGTTTCCGGATGATGCCCTGGGACACGGACAGCCCAAGACCCACCCCCTTGCCCTTGCCCTTGGTGGTGAAAAACGGCTCGAAAATCCGGGACTGGAGGTGTTCGGGAATGCCGGGCCCGTTATCGCCGATCGTCACGGTCACGTAGCCCGGCTTGCCGTTTTTCCGTGTGCCCAGGCGGATGACGCCCTTGGGCGGCAGGACGTCCACGGCGTTCAGGATCAGATTGACGAACACCTGTTTGAGCATCTGTTCGTCGCCGTGGACCGGCGGGAGGTCCTTGTCCACATCGACATCGATCCGGACCTTGGACATGCGGATCTGGTTGGCGACCAGACGGATGGAATCGTCGATGATCGACGCCACGTCCAGCGGCTTGACATGGGTTTCGCTTTCCCGGGCGAAATCGAGCAGTTCCCGGACAATACGCTGGGACCGTTCGGTTTCATGGATGATGTCGTCGATCATGTCCAGCGTGTCGGTATCGGACAGGAGCGTGTAATCCTCCTTGAGCATGGAGGCCGTGAGCATGGTGTTGTTGAGCGGATTGTTCAGTTCATGGGCCACGCCGGCCACCAGGGTGCCGATGGCCCGGAGTTTATGGGACTGGACCAGGATTTCGTGACGGCGGTCCAGTTCCCGGACCATCTGGTTGAAGGCCTCGGCCAGCTTGGAGAACTCCTCCGACGCGTAGGCATCGGTGCGGATAGGAGAAAAATCGCCCTCGCCGATCCGTTGGGTGTAGGTCAGAAACCGGTTTAACGACATGACCAGCTGGCGGGTCAGCGTGATGAACATGGCGATCATCAGGACAAGAAGGAGGATGATGAAATAGACCGGGGCCTGGCGGGCCATACGGAAAATCCGGGCGATGGCCTCCCGTTCCTTGATGACGAATTCCTCGGCCAGGGTCACCATCTGGCTGCCCGATTCACGCATCAGGGTCATGTCCGCCCGGTCCCGCCTGCCCCGGCCCAGCAGATCGATCTGCCCGGCGTACTCGTCCATGTACCGGGCCATGGTGGCCGAGTGCGCCTGCCCCAGAATCGTTTCGATGGTCTCTCGGTTGTCGTCCATGATCTGTCGGGCCTCGGCAAGATGGCTCATGGCGTCGTCCAGGTTGGTGCCGTAAAGCAGATAGTTCTTCTCAAACCGCCGGGCCTGCTGAATTTCGACCAGAAAATTGTTGGCGATCTTGAGAAAGGAAATCTTCTTTTCAAGCTCGGACACCATCCAGATCGACCCCAGGGCGATCACCAGACACAGCATGAACACCACGATCAGCGAGCCGATCAGCCGGGCCCGGATGCTTCGCCGAACGTTTTTCCCTATGCGCGAGAACAGATTCATGACCGTCCCTTGTCGGCTTCAGGCGAAAATCGCATAGCTCCCGGAAAGAAAATGCTCCACAAACCGAGCGATGTCCGCATCGTTTTTCAGAATCGCGTCCAGCTCCCGGACGCAGACCATCAGACGCCCCAGATCCTCCAGCGCGATGGTTGACTCGTCAAGACCATAACATCTGATCCAGGCCGTCACAATATCTCCGTTGCGACCGGTGCCGAATCCGCGCCTTCCCAGCACCCGTTCCATGAACGAAACGCATCGGGTCCGGTTCTTTGGAATGCCGCCGCCGGCCCGGAACCTGACGTGGATGTAGTTGTTTTCCATGCCCGGTCCCACATGGCTGTCCACCATCATGTAATGGTGATGCAGACGGGCGTTGACGTTCACGGCATCGCCGGACACGATCACGTAGTTCATATCCGACTCCCGCCGGGGCCCTTTGTGCGTCTCGAGGATCACGTTTTTCAGGTCACGATGAAGCCCCGCCATTTCATGGGTAAAGTGCCGGGTCCAGACCAGACCGGGATCACTCAATCCTCTCCAAAGCGCCTGAAAGGGCGGGCAATCGACCTCCTCGGGGGCCAACTTTCTCCCCGGCGCCGCAGCGGCCTGGTTGATGTCGATCACCTGGCACTTCAACGGAAGGTCTGTCTTCAGGCGGCTGCCCACGGGATTGAAGATCCCCGTCTGCCGATCCCCGAAACCGAACATCGACCGGACGGCCATTTCATGCATGAACAAAACGACATCGACAAAGGATGAACAGTTCCGGGCCTTGAATGCCGAATCATCGGGATCGGAAAGCGTGACCTTCAGGAGGTGGTCGTACAGCGGGCTCCGGCCCTTGGTCCGGTTCCCGTCGGCCAGCCGGGTCAGCACGCGGTCACGAATACCCCGCCACCGTGAGCCTTCGTAGACGATGCCTTTCATGGTGTTGACGCTGATCAGATGACGCCCCGCCAGACGCCGGGCCGCGGGGCCCATCCCGAACAGTGCGGGCACGCCCCATTCCCTGCACAAGGTGGACAGGGCGTCGTCGGGCCTGCCGCCGATGACCAGGAGGGCCGCGATGTCGGGAAGGATGGGGCCGAACTCGGGCAGGGACTCGTCCACAATCACGACGGAACCCTTGTGGGCCGGGGTGAAATGATCGGCCGACTGAAGATACAGGGCGTTGCCTTCGGCACGTCCCGGAAAAATCGTGACGCCGCCCATGGCGAGGACCGCCCCCTTTCGACCCGGTGGTTTCAGGTCATCGTTCTTCATCGTATCCAGCCGGTAGGCCTGAACGATCCGGAAGGCGCCGGCCCTGTCACGGATCCATTCGATGTGAAGCTCCTCCCCGGTCAACGCCCGGGCCCTGCGCGCCAGATCCGCCGCGGCCAGGGCGTCCTGATCGTCGCGGTCACCGTCCTCGCCCCGACCCGCCTCCGGGGAGACGGCGCAGACCCTTTTGGCGTCGGGGTCCACATGCACCGCCCGGGCCTTCCCGCCCGACAGGGTTCTGTGGACGACCATCATGCCGTCCCGGGGCCGGGCCATGTCCCGGGTCAGGACACTTCCCTGATCGAGCACCGGAATCATGGGCATGATCAGCACCGCCATGGGGGTCTTCACCTCGCGAAACCCGCCCCGGATCCGGTAGGACACGGCCTGGTCGGAAAACCGGCCCGCCAGCACCCGGCGGTAGGCGTCGGCCAGATCCGCCGTTTTCACACGGACCAGACTTTGAAACTGGGCGGCAAACGATCCGGACAGATCGCCGTCCACCACCGACGACCGCACGGCCCACGCCTCGCATTCCGGGGAACAGTCTGCCGCAGCGGCCTCGACGGCCCGGCAAAGAGCCTCAGGAACCGCGGCCTGCATGATCCATTCGCGGATGGTCCGGATCCGGGTCCGGAATGTGTCCGGATCATTCCGGTCGTCCAGGCCGTTCATCAGAAGGCGGATCCGCTCGTTCAGACCGTTTTCGTCGAGAAACCGACCATAGGCCCCGGCCGTCAGCACAAAGCCCGGGGGCACCTCAGAGGGCAGCACCCGGCGCAGCCGGGCCAGCATGAAGGCCTTGGTTCCCACCGTGCGATGATCGAGCGCCCCGTCGCTGTCGAGGGACAGCACATGCAAGGAACCGTCCCTGTCGGGCTGCGTCTCGAACACGCGCCGGACCTCGCGATGGATGGTCGACAGCACGTCCTGGAGGTCGTCATGGCGGTGGCCCGTCATCAGGTTCAATTCCTGAATCCGAAGATAGCCGTCGTGAATCAGGCGTTCCACCGGCCGGACAATGCAGGGGTCGCAATACAGGGCGTGATTCAGGTCGGCCTCAAGGTCACCGAGCATTCTCAGGGCCTGGACATTGCCTTTGAGCAGTGAACGCAACGCCTCGTAGCGAAAACGAACCGCATACGAGGCCGTTTCGGTTTTATGAAAGGTGATCAGTGACATAGGCGTGCTCCTGGGCTGAACAATCGTTTGACGGATCAGGCGGTCAGTTCCTGGACGGCCCGATCGATGATGGCCCTCAGATCGCCGGGCTTGAACGGCTTGGCGATAAAATCGAAGGCCCCCTTCGACAGCGCTTCCCGGGCGATTTCCACCGTGGCGTACCCGGTGATGAGAATCACCCGGGTACGGCTGGACAAGGCCAGAACCCGATCGAGGATTTCGATGCCGTCGATCTTGTCCATCCGGATGTCCGTCACCACGATGTCGGCCGGCATACTTTCAAAATGGGCCAGGGCCCGTTCGGGGTCTTCGAATGTTTCCACCTGGGCGCCGCTTTTTTCAAGGGCCGGCTTCAGACGTTTTCCCACAATGGCTTCATCGTCGATCACCATAATTCGAAGTGTCTTGGTTTCCATGCGTTATCTCCTTGTCCCGGACATCATCGGTTCACGCCCCCTGCGTCGATGCAAACAGCAGGCTTCCCAAACGGGCGAACGCGTTGTCCGTCTCTGCGGCCGGGCGATTGTAGCACCAGGCCAGCCCCCCTTCGCGGAGAGGCATCGTGTTAAAGAGGCCGGCGTCGATCAGAGACGCTTGCATCCGCGTATCACGCGTGAAGACGAACAGATAATCCGTCTCCCGCTCGCCGGAAAGACGGGCTTCCACCTGGCGGGCAATCCGATCGCCGTCCCCTGCGATCAGACTCAAAGAGGGACCGCTCACGATCCCGGCCCATCGGGTGACGTCTCCGTCCGACGGAGCCCCCTGCCGGTCCCTCAGCAGAGCCTGCAGCGGCCGGGAGCCGATCTGTTCGAGGGAGGGATAATCCGGCAGGACCTCGGCCGGGCCGACGGGAAGAAGATGAATCCGGTGCCGGGCCCCCGATCCGGGCAGGTCGATTGACGGTGTCCGGTCAACGGGAAACGCTGCGGAAACGGTCCGTCCCATCACATGTCCGACAATCTCCCCGATGAATCCCATCACGCTGTCCCCGCGTTCGCGGTCGAACCAGCCGAGCACATCCTTGAGCAGGCGGTACTCCGGGTCCTCCCCGTCCCGGGCGGCCGGAGAATCGACACGATGCCGCACGGACGTAAGAAGCGCCCTGACCCGTGCCTGTTCCCGGTCGTACCTTTTGTACAGCACCTCGCCGCCCGGGGTGCAGAGCACGCAGGCATCGAAAACCAGCACACCCAGCGTGCGGATCATCTCTTCCGCCAGAGCCGTCACATAGTGGACATCGAGGATGTATTCGCCGCCGGCCTTGTCCTTGCCGTCTTCCCTGAGGGTCATCAGGGCCCGTGCGTTTTCCAAAAGCCGGATGAACCTCAGATGGTCGAGGTAAAGCGCGTGCACACCCGACTTGCCCCCCGGGCTTCGCTTGAACAGAGTCGCCAGTTCCATGGTCACCTCCCTTTTCCTGCTGATCGGGGCCGTCCTCGCCTGAACTCAGGCGGCCTGCCCCAGCCCCCGGGACAGGCTCGATTCGATTTTCCGCCTCTGGAAATAGGCCTTGAACACAAAATAAAGAATCATCAGACCGCCGGTGGCTCCCGCCATGTACAGCAGGCCCTTGCTCGCCGAATTCAGATACCCGTTGTAGACCGGATCATAATCGACATAGCCCAGCTGCTGAAGGTAGATGGGAATGGCGATGGTTCGGCTGAGGACGCAGATCAGGATGATCACCGCCGTGACCATGCGGATGACGATTTCCTTGACCACCTTGGTTCCGTAAGCACCGATGTAGATCCCCAGAAGCGATCCGGCGTAAAGCAAAAGGGTCAGCCGGATGTCCACCATGCCTTCAAAGGCATAATTCAAGGCACCGAAGGCGCCCATGTACATGGCCAGATAGAGCTCGCTGCCCGCCGCCACCGCTGCGGGGACGCCGAACACGTAGATCATGGCCGGAACGCCGATGAAGCCCCCCACGCCGATGGTGCCCGCCAGGTAGCCCGTGGCCAGACCGCAGATCATGATCACCCACAGACTGACCTTCACGTCGGCCACCGGAAAATAAATCAGGGGATGAAGCCTGAGCCGGGCCAGGAAATCCACAATCCGTGTCGACGGGCCGCTTTCGCCGGAGCCCCGGGATTTGACGATATCGCTGAGCATGGACAGGGCGACCACAGAGAGAATCAGCGCGAACACCAGACTGATGTAAAGATTGGCGCCGGCCCCCTTGTCCAGGCCGTGGCCGTCCCCGGTCTCGGCAAACAGAAGCTTCATCACCACCACGGCAATACGGATGCCCGCGAAGGCCGTGATCAGCATGAAGAACGACAGCTTCCGGTCCACATTGCCCATTTCTCCGTGTTTTTTCGAGCCCACCATGGCCTTGCCGAATTTGTGGGTAATGTTGCTGGCCACGGCCACCGGCCCCTGAATCCCCAGATTCATCATTCCCGGTGTCATGAAAAACGCGCCGCCCGAGCCGATAAATCCGCTCAGGATGCCGCCGATAAATCCCAGGGCCGCCACCTGTATCGCAGCAGACCATGTCATGGTGATAAACAGTTCTCCGAAAGGTCCAGACATCATTCACCCCGCTTGTTCTTTATGGTTGTCATTCCGATTTCGCCGCCTGTCCGGACGTCACTCCAGACGGATCAACTTGAGCAGGTTGTGGTAAAAGGCCCCGATCACCAGGGCGATCACCGGCACACAAACGGCAATGACCGTTGCCGACGCGGCTTTCGCAAGCAGACTCCCTCCCGTCTGGCCCGCCCCGACGAACCGCAGGACAGGCGCCTGGAACTGAAACACGGCCAGATAGATCAGCGCCGACAGGACGGCCGAGACGATCAGCCCGGCCAGTTGTTTTTTGCCGAACAGGTAGCGGGCCTTCAACTCTTCGGCCGCCAGCACCGGACAGCGGAAGGTATCGGCCAGCCGACTGACCAGATCACGCTTCAATCGGTGCCGCGCCATCCCCTTGCCGGAGAAGACATCCCCGACCACCATCAGGCTGTAGTCCACACTTTTGGGGACATCCTGAATCAGGCCCGCCACCCCGCCATGACTGGTATGGGTGCAGCCCGCCCGTCCCACCTTGATCAGACGGTGCATGGTCTCCGACAGCCCCGGATCCATCTCCTCCCCGGGGGGCGCATCTTCGAGAATGCCGCCGTTCTCCGCACGATCGCCCGGTGCTGCGCCGGCCGCCGGGGTTCCCCCAGGGCCCCCCGGCATGATCCGGATCATTTCAACGGCCGCGTTCCATTTTTCAGCGATGTCGATCAGATGATCCATATGCTCGACCTGGGGATCGAACGTTTCACCCAGATAGAGAATATTGGTCGAGGCCTGGGTGCAGACAAACCCCTGGATGCCCGGCACCGTCTCCAGAACCTTGGGAATCGCCCGGGCCTGATCGGCCTGCCGGGGCAGATAGGTCACCGAAACATGCCCGTGTTCAGCCTTGACCATCACTTTCGCCCGGCAGGTGTGTTCATGCATGCCGATGGCGAGTCGGCAGCGTGCGGCAAGAATCAGGTCGGAAAGGGTCTGGGAGGAGGCCGGTGTGGCCTGAAATTCGGGCAAGGATGCGGCATTCATCAAAAAGTGGGCCGCGCTCTCCACGGACATGTGATGGGCGTTGATCGTCAGATCGTACATCGCCGGGTTTTCAAGGTCTTCGTTGTAGAGAATACGGACCCAGCGCCGGATATCCTGATCGGTCTGATCAATGAAGTCCCTGGCCTTTTTCCGGTCCAGATTCATCCGGGCCATGGCGGCGTCGATGCGGTATTCCTCATCGGCAATGGCCCGGACCCGCAGCACGTTGGACAGGCCGGGAAGCACCAGATGCCCCGCCCGCCCATGGTACACGATTCCCTGGGTCGCCGCTCTCTCACACAACTCCCGCGTGACAAAGGCCTTGAACAGATCGATGTTGATGCTGCGTTCTTCGGTGATGGGTTTGTTTTTCAGCACATCGATTTCGATCTTTCCGACGGGAATCCCGAAATCCGTGACCTTGTCCGTCACCTGTTCACGGCCCACGCAGGCGTAGCCCAATTTCTCGGCCAGCGCGCGGGCAAGATCGCTGCCGAATCCGTAACTGCCCCTGGAAATAGAAATGATCTGCATGGTAAACCTCACTCCCGGCTGATGTGCATGGGTTATTTGCCTTTCTTTGCACGTGTTCTGGGCGTCACAAGGGGACAGGTGATCAGGGGACGGACTTTCTCGAACCAGTGTTCCGATTTCCTGCGCCGCCTGCCGGTCAGGATATCCCCGTCACCGCCCCAGATGATGGCTGCAATGGCCGGTGCAACCGCGATGTATTTCAACAACTCCGATGCCTGAGCCCCCCGCCGGATCTCATGGCATCCCCCCTGGCCGTCCCGGCGGACACGCTCTCCGGCTTCGGCCAGCGCCGTTTCCCAAAGGCCGGACGCCATATCGCGGGGAACAAGCATCACAAGAGACAGAGCCCCGTCCATGCGCCGGGCCAGTTTCACGGCATAGTCCACCACCGCCGCATCGATCACGCCGTTTTCAAGGACAAGAAGAATCTGGCGTTCAAGGATCATGGGTCGGGGTCTCTCCCGGTCAGGGGTTCAGGCCATCGGGCCGGACAGGAAACGACCGCCCCTGCCCGGCGAGCTAAAAAAGCAGAATGCGTGCCAGACGGGATTCTTGGAAATATGTCAAATGATTACAGCGTATTGACCACAACGGCCGGGGGAAAACTCATGTTGCAGAATGCGACACCATGTGAGCCATGGCCTTGTAACTTATTGAATCGTAGAGTAATCTTTTCAAGTTGCATCATGCAACACCCATGTTGCATTCTGCATCATCCCGATCCCTATTCGTCGAGCATGGTCCGCTTGAGCCTGCGGTAAAGGGAAGCCCGGTTGATCCCGAGCAGACGGGCCGCTTCGGCTTTGCGGTGGCCCACCTTTTCAAGGACCCAGGCGATGTAGTCGGCCTGAACCTCTTCGAGGGTCCGGATGGGGCTGTGGGGGCGATGCACCGTGAAGGCGTCGTATTCCGCCAGATCCGCCGGGAGGTCGGCCACCCGGATGGTCCGGCCCCGGGCCATGGCCACGGCGTGCTCCACGATATTTTCAAGCTCGCGGATGTTGCCCGGATACCCGTAGTCGCAAAGCAGCTTCATCGCTTCTCCGGTGAATCCCGACAGGGGCTTGCCCATGCGGCGGCTGTGACGGTTGAGAAAAAACGAGGCCAGAAGCGGGATGTCCTCTTTCCGCTCATGGAGAAAGGGCAGATGGATATGAATCACGTTCAGACGGAAGTACAGATCCTGACGGAACAGACCGGCGGCGCAGAGTTCCTTGAGATCCCTGTTCGTGGCGGCGATGATCCTTATGTCCACCGAAACGGGGGTGGTGCCGCCCACGCGGATCAGCTCCCGTTCCTGGACCACCCGAAGCAGCTTGGCCTGCATGGACAGGGGCATGTCACCGATTTCATCGAAAAACACCGTCCCCTTGTCCGCGCTTTCCAAAAGCCCCGGCCGAACGCCCGAGGCACCGGTGAAAGCCTCCTTCTCGTGTCCGAACAGTTCGTTGGCCACCAGATCCTCATGAAAGGAGGCGCAGTTGAAGGCGACAAAACGGCCCCGGTTTTTGAGGCTGGTATCATGGATGGTCCTTGCCACCAGTTCCTTGCCCGTACCGGATTCGCCGGTGATCAGCACATTGGATTCCGAGTCCTCGATATGGCGGATCAGCTTCTTGATTTCGATCATCCGGGGACTTTTCCCGATGATCCCCCCATAGGCCTGCTCGACCTCGATCTCCTGCTCCAGCTCCCGGACCCGTCGGCTGAGTTTGAGTTTTTTGGCGGCCTGGGCCACGATGTGGCGTACCTCGTCGGGCCGAATGGGTTTTTGAAGGTAATGGAAAGCCCCTTTTTTGGTGGCGTCGATGGCCGAATCCACCGAGGCGTACCCGGTGATGATGATCACCTCCGTGTCCGGCGAGCGCTTTTTGGCCTGCTCCAGCAGATCGAGACCGTCCACCTGGTCGATCATCAGATCCGTCAGAACGATATCGAAGCGGTTCTCCCGGATCAGGCCCAGAGCCTCCGCTCCATCGGACGCGGTCCTGATCTCACACCCGTTCCGGCTGAGCAGTTGCGCCAGTCGTTTCAGGGTCATCGCGTCGTCGTCGACGACCAAAATGGACAGTTTTAAAGGAGCCGTCTGCGGTGAGTCGGTCATGGTCGCTTCCCTTTCGGGCCGATTCGCGGGTCTGCCGCCGCCGGACAATCACGATCGGCATATTTTGATAAAAACCGGCTGAATGTATCGGCAAATTTCGCTGCGTTCCTTGCGCTGAACGGTGCGGCGCCCTTGGTCATCATGCCGCTGTCCCGGATCTCCCGCATCAGATTTCTCATGGACAGGCAGTCCTTGATGTTGGCCTCGGTAAACAGGTCGCCATGATGGTTGACGGCATGGGCGTTTTTTGAGATCACGCTGTCTGCCAGGGGGATGTCTGCGGTGATAACCAGATCGCCTGCCTCAACCATGCCGGCAATGCGTTGATCCGCTTCATCGATTTTAGAACCCACAACAATGGATGTGATGTGTTTTGACGGACCGATAACGACCGGTTTGTTTGACACGACAACGGTTTCGATCCTCAGTCGTTCAACCGCACGAAGCACAATGGGTTTCAACAGATTCGGAAATGCGTCCCCGTCAATGAACAGCCTCATGATAAAATCTCTTTCACCCGCCCCACAGAACCGTCGGTCAACCGGACTTTGATACCGTGGGTGTGGGTGGGTGATTTTGTCAGGATATCCTTCACCACGCCCCGGGTTAGCGCCCCGCTTCGTTGGTCTTTCTTCAACACGATAGAGACCGTAAGGCCCGGCCTGATCGCCGATCTGTTTCGTCCGTCCATAACCGTTTTCGCTCCCTTGGCGTGATCACAATCAAATGATCTCACCTACCACAATTTTGCCGCCTTATGGTATCGATTTTCATTTCCCCCGTCCACCCCGGACATTTTACCCTATCCCTGAATGTTCCGGAAGATCTTCGCTTTGCCGGCACAGACGAGCCAGGAACGGCTTTACCCTTCGGACAAAGTGATGTAATAAACAGACACAATCCGTTCGAGCCGAAACAACACCGGTGTTTTGAGGAAAAATCAATGTGAGGGAACAAAGGGGGTATCATGCCGCGACACCGCGCAATGAATCGATTCCGTTTTTTCATGATCGTCGTCCTGGCGGCGTGCCTGTGTGCATGCACGGCAAGACCGTTGTCGGAACGAGGGCCTGCGCCCATCGACCTGACGGTTCTATTTTTCAATGACCTGCATGGCCACCTGGCTCCATTTACGGTCATGGGCGAAAACGGGGCCGAAGAGGTGGGCGGCATCGCCCGTTTGGCCACCCTGATCCGTCAGATCCGCACGGAAAACGTGAGTGAGAACCGGCAAACGATTGTCCTGCTGGCCGGCGACATTCTTCAGGGGACGCCCATGTCGACGGTCTTCAAAGGGGAGCCTGACATCATTTGTCTCAATGCCGTGGGCGTGGATGCCATGACGGTGGGCAATCATGAGTTCGACTTCGGATTGGAAAATTTTATGACGCTCAAAGAAAAGGCGGCCTTTCCCTTCCTCAGCGCCAATATCATCGTCAAAGAAAGCGGTGCGCTGCTGTGCCGGCCGATGGTCGAGATGCCACTCCAGGAAGGGGTCTCCCTCAGCATCATCGGCATGACAACACAGGAATTGCTTTCCACCACCAAAGCCGAAAACGTCAGCACGCTGGATGTCAGGGATTCCCTCTCAGCCGTGAACCGGGTTTATGCCGAAGCCCGCAAGCGGGGGCCGGTGCTGCTTCTTTCCCACAGCCGGCAGGAAACGGATCGCCGCATTGCAAGGGCACTGCCCGATCTGACCGCCGTCATCGGCGGACATGATCAGATCCTTATGTCGCCCTATGGCATCGAAGGACGCGTTCCCATTGTGCAAGCCTTTGAAAAGGGACGCTACCTGGGCCGTCTTGATCTGAGCATCGACCCCGCTACCCGGCGGGCAAAGCTGACGGATGTGCACTACATCAAGGTGACCGCCGACATTATCCCGGACCCTGAAATTGACGCGATCGTGAGTGAGTACGACGCCCGACTGGGCCATCAGTTCAAAGAGGTGATCGCCCAGGCTGAGACCTTCCTTAACGGCGAGCGGGAGCATATCCGCTATCAGGAGACCAATCTGGGTAATTTCATCACGGATATCATGCGATCCCACACGGGTGCCGAAATTGCCCTGATCAACGCGGGGGCCTTGCGGGCGAGCATCAAGGCCGGTCCCGTGACCGTGGAAGACGTCTTCAGGGCCATGCCCTACGGCAACGAGCTGGTTCGCCTGAACCTTACCGGTGCTGAACTGCAACAGGCGCTTCAACGGAGTGTCCGGGGCAGCCGGGGAGACGAAGACGGCGGCTTTCTTCACGTGTCCGGCATCACCTTCGATGTGCGCGGCAAAACCGTCGAAAATATCCGGGTTGGGGCGGAAGGGCGCCCCCTTGAACCGGCTTCACTCTATGCCGTGGTGGCGCCCGACTTCCTTGCATCGGGAGGCGATGGCCATGAGGTATTCAGGGGCAAGCCGACCATCCAAACCGGTTCCCCCTTGCGGGAGCTGATCATCGATACCATCCGGCAGCAAAAGACGATCTCCGCCAAAACGGAAGGACGCATCCGCCGTTTGGACCCTTGAATTGGGCCCATGAACGGCACCTTCTCATTGAAACCGGTTTAATCCGCTTGCCGGTCACCGAAGACACGTCAATTCATCATGCCTGTGGCACCTTGAATAAAGTTAGGTGTCACAGGAATCAAACGAATAGTTATATTGCCTTACCCGAACCCACCACGGCGCTGTTCAGGCGACTACACATGGTCCCTATTTGCGACAGGCAAAATATAATCATGTGGTTGATGGGACCCCATTACGGACAGGTTGTTTTTGATTCTTTTACCGCCCAACCACCCTTTGAATCAAAATCGACAGGCGTCGACGTCAATCATGGAGCAAAGAAAGGCCTTGTCCCTTAGAAACCAGGACTATTTTAAAGCAGGCGGGCCTTCAATTTCACGATGCATCTGACGTATAGGCGCAACGATCCAAGGGAGACGGGAGCATGACGTTTTGATCGAGCGAAAAGATTCAGGAAAAGCGTCTCAGGGCATAGACCCCCGATAGCCCGCTGATCGGATTGGGGATTTTTTCGCGTTTGTGCTTGAAATGGTCTTTGAAGTGGTCGTACATGCGGGTCACGAACTCTTTGGAGCCGATGATCTTGGAGTCCGTAAAATAGCGGGTCTGTTTGAAAAACCGGTCGGCCTGCGTGACCTCGAAATTCTTTTTCGCGGCCTTTGAAAAAGCCTTTTCCGGAATGGAACGGCCTTTGGTTGAGGGTTTGACCCCTATTCCATAAACAAATTTCCGGTAAAAGCTGATGCGCTGATCCTTTGAATA
>NZ_BAAHXV010000020.1:0-85230 GCF_054657895.1 Desulfatiferula olefinivorans
TCTCCGTGAGAAATCACATACCCCTTCGGAGACGCCGGTTTAATCGCTCTCACAGAGACACAAAGTCACAGAGGAAAGCCGGACATGCCTTCGCATGTCACACGGTGCCGCTGATCGACATCCGGATCATGACCGTGGAACATGCGATTGCCCTGCAGGCGATATAAACGGATAAAAAGGCAAAGGCGGCCGCAACCCATGATGCCGCAGGTCGCAAGCCGATTGTTTAGCCTCAAACGCTAAGCCGGCGGTTTTCTATGCCCGTGTGTTGAAAAAGGCCTTGGCTTCGCCGACCACGTAGAGTGAGCCGGAGATGCAGATCACGTCGTCGGGGTCGCCGGCCTTTTCGGCGAAGGTGATGGCCTCGGGAATATCCTCGATGACCCGGGCATCGGCGCAGAGGGTCCGGGCCGCCTCGAACAGGCGACGGGGGTCGATGCTGCGTTCGGTTTTGGCCCGGGTCAGGATCACCCGGCGGCACAGGGGCAGCAGGCATTTGAACATGGCGGTGTAGGCCTTGTCGTCGAGAATGCCGGTGATGAGGGTGATGGTCCGGCCGGAAAAGGTTTCTTTGAGATAGGCCGCAAGGGTATGGATCGACATCAGGTTGTGGGCGCCGTCGACCAAGGTCAGGGGACGCTCGGACACGATCTCCAGCCGTCCGGCCCAGCGGGTTTCGGCCAGTCCCTCGCGGATCGCGGTTTCATCGAGGCCGGGGACCCGGTCCATGAGGATTTCGGCGCCGCACAGGGAAAGGGCGGCGTTATCCACCTGGTGACGGCCCAGAAGATGGGTTTTCATGTCGGGCCAGTGATGATCGAGGCCGTAATAGGTGAACCTTCCCGGCTCCGATGTTCGGCGTGCTTTGAAGTCTTTGCGGTAGAGGTAGCACGGCGCGTTTTTTTCTTCGGCGGTTCGGCGGATCACGTCGATGACAGGCCTCTGGGTGGCGGCGCTGATCACCGGGACACCGGGCTTGATGATGCCTGCCTTTTCAAAGGCGATGGCGGAAAGGGTGCTGCCCAGATAGGATTTGTGCTCCAGGGAGATGTTGGTGATGACGGACAGCAGGGGGTCAATGATGTTGGTGGCGTCGAGCCGCCCGCCCATACCGGTTTCGATGACGGCGAAATCGACCTTTTTTTTGCTGAACAGGTAAAAGGCCATGGCCGTTGTCAGCTCGAAAAAGGTGGCGGACCGCTCGCCGGTATTGGCGGCCTCGACGGCTCTGTAGGACTCGACCACCTCGTCGTTGGTGACGTTCACGTTGTCGATGCTGATCCTCTCGTTGAAACTGACCAGATGGGGGGAGGTGTAGAGCCCCGTCCGGTATCCGGCCCGGTGGAGGATGTGGGACAGGGTCGAGGCCACGGAGCCCTTGCCGTTGGTTCCGGCCACGTGGATGCACCTGAAATCGCGGTGGGGGTTTCCCAGGCGGGCGAGAATGCCCTCCATGGTGGCCAGGCCCAGGACGATGCCGAAGCGGCCCAGGGCGTACATGGTGTCAAGACAGCGATCGTATTCGGTGTGTGCGGTCATAATAAGGGGGTGCCGTTCGTGTTTGTCGGGATGACCCTGGAAAAAACCCGGCATGACGCAAGGTCATGCCGGGTCTTGAAAACAACGTCTCGGTCTTTTTTTTGAGAATTATCTGTTTCGGCTTCGTGCCGTGGCAATTCTCTGGCGGCGCAGGGACTCTCTGTGCTTGCGCCGTTTGTATTCGCTCGGTTTTTCGTAGCTTTTTTTGAGCTTCAACCGTTTGAACAAACCATCGTTCTGAATTTTTTTCTTCAGAATGCGCATGGCTTTTTCCAGGTCATTATCAATGACTTTGACTTCGATTTCTTTCAAATGTATCGCCCCTTTCTTCTCATCGAATCTCCCGGCTCGAAGCGCCGGGTCGACGGTTATTTTTTTAAATCGTTATATAAACCAGTACCATTATACGAATGGGCGTCAAATGGCAAGGACAAAGTGGGCGGCCGGACCATAAAAAACCCCGCGGCGAGGCGCGGGGTTTTTCGTTTGGGTGGTGACGGCGGGTCCTGTCTTAGAGTTTGGACACCAGCTCGTTGGTGACGGATTTCATGTCGGCGGCGCCGTCTAAGGTGATGTATTTGGTCTTGCCGTTGCTCTTGGCAGCCACATCCTTGAAGTAGTATGCGCTGGCCAGGGTGCCGTCCACGGTGTTGTAGTAAATGTCGTGACGTTTGTCGATGGCGGCTTCGTCCTGGTCATCGGCGCGGGCGGTCAGAGCGCCGCCGCAGACGCGGCATTTGTCGCCGTTGGGTTTGATGGCCTCGATGCCGATGTTGTTGGGATGGTTGTTGTCGTTGACGCACAGTCTGCGGCCGGTGATGCGGAGTTTGGCGATTTCACGGTCAAGAAGGATTTCAACCACGTAGTCCAGGTTGATGCCTGCCTGTTTCAGGGATTCGTCGAGTTTCTCGGCCTGGACCTTGTTTCTGGGGAAACCGTCAAGAAGCCAGCCGTTTTTGCAGTCATCCTGTTTGAGCCGGTCGAGGATCATGGGAATGGTAATTTCGTCGGGAACCAGATCGCCGGCGTCGATAAAGCTTTTGGCTTTCTTGCCCAGTTCGGTGCCGTTTTTGATGTTTTCACGGAAAATGCCGCCGGATTCGACGTGGGCGCAATTGTACTTTTCCTTGAGGATGGAACCCTGGGTACCCTTGCCGCTGCCGTTGGGGCCGAAAAACAGGATGTTCATGACAATGTCCTTTCGAGATAAAAGTTAATGGGTTAGGGGCGTGGATGTCAGGCCGCGCTCCAAATCAATCAGAAACAGAGGGAAGAGCCTCCCCTCCGGATATTCGAGAATACAACTCGACTTTACTATATAAATGTCGATACCTTGTCAAGAACTGGAATGATTATTACCCGCATCGATGATGTCGCGGGCCAGCCGGACGGCCTCGTCTCTGGAACGGATCTGTCCCGCAAGACGTGATTCTTCGACCTGGTCGAGGATAATACGGAAAAAGGGTGAGGGGGTCATGGAAAACTCCCGGATCAGGTCCCGGCCGGTCAGCACGGGTTTTGCCCGGCGGACGGGGACAAAGGCGGTGAAATAGTCTCTGATCATGTCCCGGACGAACTGCTTGAACGCAGTCTGTTCGGGCCGGTCCGGGTCGTTTTTTTTGGACAGGAAATCGGCGCAGGCGTGCAGCAGGATGTCCGGACTGTGGTCGCCGCAGGTCATGAAAAAGCGGGTTTTCGCTTTGTTCCGGTTGGTTTTCGGATCGGTGTCGGAAAAAAGAAACAGGGGCCGGAGATGGTGGCGGATCACAAAGGCGGTGTATTTTTTTTCATACCCGGAGCACTTGAGTCGGGTGCAGATCGCCTCGGCCATGTCGGCTCCAAGGATCTCGTGGCCGTAGAAATGAATGGCCCCGTTTTTTTCGGTCAGGCAGCCGGGTTTGCCGATATCGTGAAGCAGGATGGCGAATTTGATCAGGGCGATGTGATGGCGGATCCGGAGCCGTTCGTCGTGGGGTTTTTCTATGAAGTCATCGAGATGATTGAGCATCGATTCCAGATGCTCGTAGGCGCGGAGGGTGTGTTCCAGAACGTCGAAATCGTGATGCCGGTTCTGCGGACAGGCCGAAAGGCCCTCAAGTTCGGGAAAAATGACGAACAGCAGGCCGCTGTCGATCATCTGTCGGAGGTAGACGGCGGAGTGCGGGCGCTCGAATATTTTCAGCAGTTCGGCGTTGATGCGTTCTCCGGCGCTGCGGTCGATCAGCAGGCGGTGGTGTCCGATGGCCGCCCGGGTGTCCGGTTCCAGGTCGAAATCGAACAGGGCCGCCATGCGATAAGCCCGAAGGAGTCTTATCGGATCGGCTTCAAAGGATCGGCTCGAGACCATGCGGATGCGTTTTTTTTCAAGGTCGTCCCGGCCGCCGAAGGGATCGATCAGGTCGCCGGTGTAAAGATCCACCGCCATGGCATTGATGGTGAAATCCCGCCGGGACAGGTCTTCGACAAGGGTGGGCCCGGCGGCCGGGGTGACGTCGAACACGCCCAGCGGCGACATGACCCGGTAGAGCGTAAGGCCGGGTTTGCCCAGGGTGATCACCTGGCCGTGGGTATTTTCACCGATGGCCATGGCAAACCCCTTGGGGTTGTCGAGAACAACGAAATCGTAGTCGCCGGGCACGCGCCGGGCCAGGATATCCCGGATGGAACCGCCCACCAGAAAGGCCCCTTTCCAGGGCGGGATGATATGAGTATTGAACCGCACCATATTCCGCTGTCTCTTTGTCGTGTTTGATGCTATGAATGCCGGTTGAAGAATAACCGACTATATGCGTTTTCAGGAAGCCTGTATAGAAAAAATATATTTTGGAGTCCGATGATGATTGAGACGCCGTCCATCCGGACCATCGCCGTAACCGGCGGGGCCGCCTCGGGGAAGTCCACCGTCTGCCGGTGCCTTGAAGGCAAGGGCGTGCCGGTGATCAGCCTCGACGCCGTGGCCCGTGACGTGGTCCTGCCGGGGATGCCGGCCCATGGGGCCATTGTCCGGGCCTTTGGGCCGTCCGTGCTGACGGCCGATAAGCAGCTGAACCGGCCGGTTCTTCGGGAGATGATCACCCGGGCCCCCCGGAAAAAAGAGATGCTGGAAGCCCTGGTGCAGCCGGAGATTTTAAAGGTCATGAATCAGCGTATCCGGGACTGCGCGGACAGGGGGCACCGTGTGGCGGTCATTGAAATCCCTCTGCTTTTTGAACTGGGTATGGAAAAGGATTTCGACCTGACGGTGCTGGTGGCCGTGGATGAAGCGGTCCAGATCCGGCGGCTGATGGACCGGGATCGGGTGAGCGAGGACGCGGCACGGGCCCTGATCGGGATTCAGATGCCTTTGTCTGAAAAGAAAAAAAGGGCCGATGTGATCATCGACAACAACGGGGATCGTGAACGGCTGTGTCGTCTGACCGAACGATTCTATCAGGAACGGTTCTAAAATGCGTTTTCGTGTGTCAAAAGCACTTGACAGGTAATGCGTACCTATTGTACTAAAAAAATGTTATTTCTGAAACAGGGCTTTAATCCACTGACACGAATAATCAACACGTCTCTTTGAACTAATCTTAGGACAACACGGGTGGTCGGTAACTGATGGGTTATGCCAGGCTCATTTTTTTTCCTGGTTTTTACCCAGATCTTTTCAAACCAGGCCAGGCACGAATGGTGGCACGCTGAATCAATCAACCCCAACACACAATCAGGTGAACGACAAATTTTATCTATTATTTATGGAGTGCGAGTGAATGAATATTGTTGAATTAAAGGCCATGAAGATCGAGGAGTTGGCCAAGCTGGCCAAAAAATTCAAGATCGATGGCGCCGGCGGACTCAGAAAGCAGGAGCTGATCTTCCTTCTTCTTCAGGCTCAGATCGAAAAAGACGGGATGATCTATGGTGAAGGAGCCCTTGAAATTCTTCCCGACGGATTCGGTTTTTTAAGGTCCCCGGACTGCAACTACCTGCCCGGACCGGATGATATTTATGTCTCGCCCTCCCAGATCCGGCGTTTCAACCTGAAGACCGGGGACACCGTGTCCGGTCAAATCCGGCAGCCCAAGGAGTCGGAACGCTATTTCGCCCTGCTCAAGGTCGAAGCGGTCAACTACGAGGATCCCGAAATCGCCCGGGAAAAAATCTTTTTCGACAACCTCACCCCCCTGTATCCCGATACCAAAGTCCAGCTTGAACGTGATCCCGACAACTATTCCATGCGCATCGTCGAACTGATGGCCCCCATCGGTTTCGGCCAGAGGGGACTGATCGTGTCGCCGCCCCGGACCGGTAAGACCATGCTTCTCCAGAACATCGCCAACTGCATGATCGAAAGCCATCCCCACATCGTTCCCTTTATCCTTTTGATCGACGAGCGGCCCGAAGAAGTGACGGACATGGAACGGTCGGTCAACGCCGAGGTGATCAGCTCCACCTTCGACGAACCCGCCGAACGGCACGTTCAGGTGGCGGAAATGGTGATCGAGAAAGCCAAGCGTCTGGTCGAACACAAGAAGGACGTGGTCATTCTCCTGGACAGCATCACCCGTCTCGCCCGGGCCTACAACTCCGTGATGCCGCCGTCGGGCAAGATCCTGTCCGGTGGTGTGGACTCCAACGCCCTGCACCGGCCCAAGCGGTTCTTCGGCGCCGCCCGGAATGTGGAAGAGGGGGGCAGTCTGACCATTATCGCCACGGCCCTGATCGAAACGGGCAGCCGCATGGACGAGGTGATTTTCGAAGAATTCAAGGGGACGGGCAACATGGAGCTGGTGCTGGACCGCAAGCTGTCCGACCGGCGTATGTACCCGGCCATCGATATCAAAAAGTCCGGAACCCGGAAGGAAGAGCTGCTTGTCGACAAATCCCAGCTGGATCGGATCTGGATTCTGAGAAAGCTTCTGGCCTCACTGAACACCGTGGACAGCATGGGCTTTTTGCTTGACAAAATAAGCGGAACAAAAGATAATAAAGAGTTTCTTGAATCCATGAATTCGTAACCACAGTGTTAAGGAGTTGAAATAATAATGAAAGAAGGTATTCATCCCAAGTATGTACAGACCACGGCCACTTGCGCCTGTGGGCATGTGGTCAATGTGGGCTCCACCCGGGAAGACATCAAGGTTGAAATCTGTTCGAACTGCCACCCCTTTTTCACCGGCAAGCAGAAGCTGGTGGACACTGCGGGTCGAATTGATCGTTTCCGCAAAAAATTCGCAGGGTTCGACGCAAAGAACATCAAGAAGTAGACCGACAGAGCGTTCAATGGTCATGGCTAAGGGGAATCGGGTGTCAACCCGGTTTCCCTTTTTGTCGTTTATCCACACAGATGCAAAAAAGGGCGGTTGAGGTCTCCGGTCCGTCCGGACCTGCGCCGCACACGGGGCTATGTTTCAGAAATTACAGGGTGTCGAGGATCGTTTTATCAAGCTGGAGAGGCTGCTCAGTGATCCGGCGGTCATGAACGATAGGACCCTTTATCAGAAATACATCAAGGAGCACGGTGAACTTTCACGCATCGTCGAGGCGTACCGCCAGTACCGGAAAATCCTCGCGGACATCGACAGCAGCACGGAGCTTCTAAGCGACAGTGATCCGGATATGAAGGCCATGGCCAGAGACGAGCTTGAAAGCCTGGACGTGCAGAAGGACGAGGCGGAGCTTGAGCTGAAAAAGCTTCTTATTCCCAAAGATCCCCTGGATGACAAGAACGTGATCGTCGAAATCCGTGCCGGAACCGGCGGCGAGGAAGCCGGACTGTTCGTGGGAGACCTGTTCCGCATGTACAGCCGCTACGCCGAAGCCAGAAACTGGACCATCGAGGTGATGGACAGCAGTGAGACCGGCGTGGGCGGGTTCAAGGAACTGATCATGATGGTCCACGGCAAGGGGGCCTACAGCGTTTTCAAGTACGAAAGCGGAACCCATCGGGTCCAGCGGGTGCCCGCCACGGAAACCCAGGGCCGGATCCACACCTCGGCGGTGACGGTGGCGGTTCTGCCCGAAGCCGAGGAAGTCGAGCTTCACATCGACCCCAGCGAGATCAAGGTTGACGTGTTCCGGGCCTCGGGGCCGGGCGGCCAGAGCGTCAACACCACCGACTCCGCCGTGCGACTGACCCACCTTCCCACCGGTACCGTGGCCATCTGCCAGGACCAGAAATCCCAGCACAAGAACAAGGAAAAGGCCATGAAGGTGCTTCGTTCCCGAATTCTGGACGCCATGATCCAGGAGCAGAACGCCAAGCGATCGGCCGACCGCAAGGGGCAGGTGGGCTCCGGGGATCGGAGCGAACGGATCCGGACCTACAACTTTCCCCAGGGCCGCCTGACCGATCACCGCATCGGCTTGACCCTGTACCGGCTGGACAGCATCATGCAGGGAGAGATTGACGAGGTGATCGACAGCCTGCGCACCCACAACCAGGCCCTGGCCTTGAAAAATGAAGAATCCCTCTGATTCGACCGAGGCGCCCTGGACCATCGCCCGGCTGATCGGCTGGACCACGGATTTTTTCAGCGCACGGTCCATCGACAGCCCCCGGATGACGGCCGAGCTCCTTCTGGCCCACAGTCTGGGGATCAGCCGTATCGATCTTTACCTGCAATACGACAAACCCCTGACGGCGGACGAGCTGGCGAGGTTCAAGGCCCTGATCAAGCGCAGGGCCGACCGTGAACCGGTGGCCTACATCATCGGCACCCGCGGCTTCTGGACCCTGGATCTTGACGTGTCGCCCGGGGTATTGATTCCCAGGCCGGATACCGAATGCCTGGTCGAGCGCGCCCTCATTGAGATGGCGGCGCTTTCCACAGGCGGCCGCCCGCTGACCGTGGTCGACCTGGGAACCGGTTCCGGCGCCATTGTACTGGCCCTGGCTTCGGAGAAGCCCGATCACCGCTATCTGGCTGTGGATTTGTCGCTGACCGCACTGATTCAGGCCCGTTCCAACCGGGACCGCCTCCTTCCCGGCGCGCCGGTGCACTTTGTCAACGGAAGCTGGCTCGATGCCTTTGAACCCCGGCAGGCCATGGATCTGATCGTCTCCAACCCTCCTTACATTCCCCGCGCGGTGATCGACACCCTGGAACCTGAAGTGGCGCGGTTCGAACCCCGGCAAGCCTTGGACGGCGATCATGACGGTCTTTCCTGTATACGGCATATCGTGGCCTCGGCGGCGGCCTTTCTCAGGCCCGGCGGCGTGCTTCTCATGGAAATGGGGTATGACCAGAAAGAGGCGGTCAGGGCCTTGTTCGAGGCCTCCCCGGACTATGGCGACGTCGATTTCTTCACCGATTACGCCGGCCGCGACCGGGTGGTCCGGGCCAGGAAAATCCAGAAGCCCTGACAAAATATTCTGTTGATCATCATTATATTATCTGATACATAAATTTGGATTTGTAATCGCAGCTCACACGCCTTTCGGACCGGAGACCCGGTGCTTTGATGCAAAGTCGGTTGACGGGATGATGGAGGCGGTGGAAACAACCACTCACAAGGAGAAAAAAATGGCTTACGTAACCATGAGAGAACTGCTCGAAGCCGGCGTTCATTTCGGGCATCAGACCAAACGCTGGAACCCGAAAATGAAACCGTACATTTTCGGCGCACGCAACGGCATCTACATTGTCGACCTGCAGCAGACCGTCCGTATGTTCAAGGACGCCTACGACTTCATCGCCAACGTCACGGCCGGCGGAAAGTCCGTGCTGTTCGTGGGTACCAAGAAACAGGCCCGGGAAACGATCTATGAAGAAGCCAACCGCGCCGAAATGTACTACGTGCACAACCGCTGGCTGGGCGGCATGCTGACCAATTTCCAGACCATCAAACAGAGCATCAACCGTCTGAATCACCTGAACACCATCGAAAACGACGGGACCATCAACAACTATCCGAAAAAAGAACGCCTCCAGCTGGCCAAGGAACGTGAGAAACTCAGTTCGGTCATCGGCGGCATCAGCACCATGAACGGTCTTCCCGGCGCAATTTTCGTGATCGATCCGAAAAAAGAAGCCATCGCCGTTCGTGAAGGCAAACGCCTGGGTATTCCCATCGTGGCCGTGGTGGACACCAACTGTGACCCGGATGACGTGGACTACATCATTCCGGGCAACGACGACGCCATCCGTTCCGTCCGTCTTTTGACCTCCCGCGTTGCCGATGCCTGCATCGAAGGCATGAAACGCTATGAAGAAAAACGTGTGGCCCAGGCGGATAAGGACGAGGACGCGGACTTTGACGGCGTGAAAGCCAGAGCGGAAAAGATCCAGGCGTCGGACGGCGATACGGACGGACCTGTGGTGGAAGTGATTCGCAAAAAGACGGTTGCCACTGAATACGAAGATGCGGATGATCAATCCGACGATATGGGAGAATGATTATGACAGAAGTCAATGCAGCAATGGTCAAAGAACTTCGGGACAAAACCGGTTCCGGTATTATGGATTGCAAACAGGCCCTGAAGGAAAACAACGGCGATGTTGAAAAAGCCCTTGATTTCCTCCGGAAAAAAGGCCTGGCCACTGCCCAGAAACGTTCCGGCCGGGACGCCAAGGAAGGGGTGATCCAGTCGTATATCCACATGGGCGGTAAAATCGGGGTCATGGTCGAAGTGAACTGTGAAACCGACTTCGTGGCCAAGAACGACGACTTTCTCGAATTTGCCAAAAACGTGGCCATGCACATCGCCGCCGCGGCACCCATGGGCCTTGACCCGGAGGAAATTCCCGCCGACGTGGTGGCACGTGAACGTGAAATCTATCGTGAACGCGCCCTCGAGCAGGGGAAACCCGCCAACATCGTCGACAAGATCGTCGACGGGCAGATCGATAAATTCTACAAGGACTCCTGCCTGCTGAGCCAGGCGTACATCCGTGATCCCAAGCTCACCATCAGCGATCTTCTGACCGAAACCATCGCCAAGATCGGTGAGAACATCAAGATCCGTCGCTTTGCACGTTTTCAACTGGGTGGAGAGTAATCGTTTTGAGCGAACCCATGTACAAGCGTATTTTGTTGAAGCTCAGCGGTGAAGCCCTGATGGGCGAGCAGAGCTTCGGTATCAGTCCCGACATGTTGAAATATGTCGCCGATGAAGTCCTTTCCGTCCATGAGCTGGGCGTGGAGGTGGCCATCGTGGTCGGCGGAGGCAATATCTTCCGCGGCATCAAGGCGAGTTCCTACGGCATGGACCGGGCACCCGCGGATCACATGGGCATGCTGGCCACGGTGATCAACAGTATCGCCCTTTCCAATGCCCTGGAAAAAAACGGGATTCCAACCCGGGTCCAGACGGCCATTGCCATGCACGAGTTTGCCGAACCGTTTATTCTCAGGCGGGCGGTCCGGCATCTCGAAAAAAAACGCTGCGTGATTTTCGCCGCCGGGACGGGGAGTCCCTATTTCACCACGGATACGGCGGCGGTGCTTCGCGCCCATGAAATCCACGCTGAAATCCTGATGAAGGCGACCAAGGTCGACGGGGTCTATGATTCCGATCCCGTGACCAACAAAGATGCCGCCTTTATCCGCAAGATTTCCTACATGGAGGTTCTGGAGCGTCAGCTGCATGTCATGGACATGACCGCCATCTCCCTTGCCATGGACAACAACCTGCCCCTGTCGGTCTTCAACATGTCCGGTGCGGGCAACATCAAAAAGGTTGTTATGGGCGAGGATAATGTCGGGACCCGTATCGAGAACCTTTAAGATCCCTTGCACGTTCCGCAACGCCCGTGTGACGGCGTTGCGGAACGTGTTTTTTTCTCCGTTCAAACCGCTGAATCTATGACTGTATAACCCGTTACGATCGAAAGGTGGTGTCACCATGATTGCATCCATTCATCAGGAAACCAAAGACAGAATGGCCAAGTCCATCGATGCACTCAAGAAGGAAATGCAGCGCGTCAGGACGGGTCGTGCTTCCGCCTCCATGCTCGACAGCGTCAAGGTGGATTATTACGGGACCCTCACCCCCCTCAACCAGATGGCGTCCATTTCCATTCCCGAAAGCCGGCTCATCACCGTCCAGCCCTGGGACGTCAGTGCCCTCAAGGAAATCGAGAAAGGCATTCTCAAGGCCAACATCGGCCTGACGCCGTCCAGTGACGGTAAAATCATCCGTATCTCCGTGCCGCCCTTAACCGAACAGCGCCGCAAGGAGATCGTCAAGCTGGTCAACAAAACCTGCGAGGACTTCAAGGTGGCCATCCGGAACATCCGGCGGGACTCCAACGAATTGCTGAAGAACCTCAAGAAAGACAACGAAATTTCCGAGGACCAGCAGTTCAAGGCCCAGGACAAGGTCCAGGCCATCACCGACGAGCACATCAAGATGATCGATGAGATCCTCAAAGACAAAGAAAAAGAGATTCTTGAAATTTGACCATGTCTTCCGAATCCCGTAAACGCATCGATCCCTCGAAGGTTCCCGCCCATGTGGCCGTCATCATGGACGGCAACGGCAGGTGGGCGAAGAAACGACTCCTCAATCGGGTCAAGGGGCATGAAAAAGGGTCGGAGACGGTCAGGACCATTGTCCGGGCATCCCGTGAAATCGGTGTGCGCTACCTGACCCTTTATGCGTTTTCAACAGAGAACTGGGGCCGTCCCAAAGCCGAAGTGGCGGCCCTGATGTCCCTTCTCAAGAAATTCATCCAGTCTGAAAAAAAACAGATGATGGACAACCGTATCCGTCTGAACGCCCTGGGCCGTATCGACCGGCTTCCCGATGATGTGGCCTCGGCCCTCCGGGGGGCCATGGCCGAGACCCGGAACAATGACGGCATGTGCCTGAACCTGGCCCTGAGCTACGGCAGCCGGGATGAGATCACCGGCATGGTTCAGACCCTGGCCCGCAAGGTCAAAGACGGTGAGATCGATGTGACGGATATCGACGAGGCCATGGTGTCCGGTCATCTGTTCACGGCGGGCATGCCGGACCCGGACCTGATGATCCGGACCAGCGGCGAGATGCGCATCAGTAATTTTCTGATGTGGCAGCTCTCCTATGCGGAAATCTATTTTTCTCCCACCCTCTGGCCCGATTTCAGCGAGGAGGAATACCTGGGCATCATTGCCGATTACCAAAACAGGGACCGTCGTTTCGGCAAGGTGTCCGAATAGGGCCCAGGGGGGCTCTCTCACACACAGGACAAGGTTTCTCCATGCATCTAAAACGAATACTCTCGGCTCTGGTGGCCATTCCCTGTCTGTATCTGATCATCGCCAAAGGCGGGCTTTTCTGGTTTTCCATCCTGATTTCCGTGGCGGCCCTGATCGCCCTTTCCGAGTATTATTTCATCGTGTTCAGCAAACAGCGCGAATCCGTGTTCGGGCCCGTGGCCCTGATCGGTTATCTGACCTGCCAGGCCATCGTCTTTTCCGCCTACCGGTACCCCGGACGCTTCGATCTGATGCTGGGCATAGTGGCGGCGAGCTTCATGATTTCCGGCCTTTTCACCCTGTTGCGCTACGAGGCGGGGTCCGATGCAATCTCGGTTCTGAGCCGTCAGGTTCAGGGAACGGTGTATATTCCCCTTTTGATCTCGTCACTGGTCCTGATCCGGAACGACGGGACAGACGGCGTGGCCTGGGTTTTTTATGTGCTGGTTCTGGTGGCCCTGTGCGACACCGGGGCCTATTACGCCGGAACCTATCTGGGAAAACACAAGCTCTGCCCCAAGGTCAGCCCCGGGAAAACCGTGGAGGGATTTTTGGGAGGCCTTTTTCTGACCCTAATCTGCGGCCTTGGCATCCAATGGTTTTTTTTCCCCAAACTGCCCCTTGTGATGACCCTGGTGTTTCTGGTGACGGTCAGCGTGGTGGGACCGGTGGGCGATCTGTTCGAGTCGGCGCTCAAACGGACCTTCGGGGTCAAGGATTCGGGATCGATCATTCCGGGCCACGGCGGCATTCTCGACCGTATTGATGCCCTGTTGTTCGTCGCGCCTGCGGCTTACCTGTTCAAGGTGTATCTGCTGGGATGAAACGGGGCTGATCATGAAATATCTTTCCGTGCTGGGCAGTACCGGTTCCATCGGACAAAACGTTCTGGATATCGTTTCCAGGTTCCCCGACCGCTATGCAATCAAGGCTCTGGCCGCCGCCACCCAGGTCGAGACCCTGGCCCGTCAGGTCGAACGCTTTCGGCCCGAGGTGGCCGTGGTGATCGACGAGGCCCACGCCCGGCAGCTGGCGGCCCGCCTGCCTTCGGATCTTGCCGTCGACATCGTGTTCGGAGATCAGGGCTACGCCGATGCCGCCGCCCATCCCGACGTCCACATGACCGTCTCGGCCATTGTGGGTGCCGCGGGCCTTCTGCCCACGGTGGCCGCCATCAGAGCGGGCAAGGACATTGCTCTGGCCAACAAGGAAACCCTGGTCGCCGCCGGAGATGTCGTGATGGCCCTGGCCCGGGAAAAAGGGGTCCGGATTCTTCCGGTGGACAGCGAACACAGCGCCGTGTTCCAGTGCATCGAAGGGCAGGCGAAAACGGCCCTGGCCAAAATCCTGCTGACCGCCTCGGGCGGGCCGTTCCGAACAACACCGGCTGCGGTCTTTGAGACCATCCGTCCCGAAGACGCCCTGGCCCATCCGACCTGGAGCATGGGACGGAAAATCAGCATCGATTCCGCCACTCTGATGAACAAGGGACTCGAGGTGATCGAGGCCCGTCACCTGTTTGATCTTGACGCCTCCCGCATCGAGGTGGTGGTGCACCCCCAGAGCATCGTTCATTCCATGGCCGTGTTCCACGATGGGGCCGTGCTGGCCCAGATGGGGGCGCCGGACATGCGTGGGGCCATCGCCTATGCCCTGTCCTGGCCCGAACGTCTGCCCCTTGACCTGCCGGTTCCCGACTTCGCCGCCTTAGGCGCCCTTGTTTTCGAAGCGCCCGATACCCAGCGCTTTCCCTGTCTGTCTCTGGCTTACGAAGCCTGCCGGGTCGGCCATACCCTTCCGGCCGTATTGAACGCGGCCAACGAAACGGCGGTCCATGCCTTTCTTGACCGGCAGATTCCCTTTACGGCCATCGCCCGGATTATCGAGCAGGTCATGGACAAACATGTGCTTGAAAAAAAACCGGATTTATCGGATATTATCGGGACTGACGCATGGGCAAGGGACCAGGCGGAAATTTTTATCAGACAGCAGCGGGGCAGGTGACGGGCGTCATGTCGCCTGCCTTCGTCGACATCAGGACAGCGTTACCTTATGACAACCAACATCATCGCATTGATTATCGTTCTTGGCGTGCTCGTTTTTTTTCATGAGTTCGGCCATTTTATCGTGGCCCGCCTGTTCAAGGTGGGGGTGGAAAAGTTTTCCCTGGGGTTCGGTCCGCGCATCGTCGGTAAAACCGTCGGCATGACCGACTACCGGATCAGTGCCATCCCCCTGGGCGGCTACGTGAAAATGGTGGGGGAGGAACCGAATGCGGACCTCGATCCCGCCATGATTCCCCATTCCTTTACCCACAAGTCCGTGTACAAACGGATGCTGATCGTGGCGGCGGGGCCGGTCTTCAACGTGGTCCTGGCCGTTATGATTTTCTGGGGCCTCTATGCCGGATACGGCGCCTATGACATGGACACGGTTATCGGAGGGGTCCAGGATGCCTCACCGGCCCAGGCGGCCGGCCTTCAGGCCGACGACCGCATCCTTTCCATCGACGGGGTTGTTATCAACACCTGGGAAGACATGGCCGCTCGCATCAAGGACGGCCGGGGCGGCGAGCGGGCCGTTACCATCAAGCGGGGCGAAAAGACCCTGACCGTTTCCGTGACCCCGATGCTGAGCGAAACCCGGAACCTGTTCGGGGAAACCGTCGAGCGCTACCTGATCGGCGTGGAAGCCCGGGGCGACCTGATCCGCAGAGAGATGAGCGTGTTTTCCGCCTTTGGCGAAAGCCTCAAACAGACCTGGGTCGTAACCGAAGTCACCGTGCTTTCGGTGGTCAAGATGATTCAGGGCACCATATCGAAAAAAGAGCTGGGCGGGCCGATCATGATCGCCAAGATGGCCGGCGACCAGGCCCGGGCGGGCTGGGTCAACCTGATTTCCTTTATCGCCGTGATCAGCATCAATCTGGCCATCCTCAACATTCTGCCCATTCCGGTTCTCGACGGCGGGCACCTGGTGTTTTTCGCCATCGAGGCCGTCAAGGGCAGTCCCGTCAGCGACGGGGCACGGGAAGTGGCCCAGCAGGTGGGTATGCTTCTGCTGCTTCTGTTGATGATTTTTGTGTTTTACAATGACCTGACACGCACCATCCCCACGTGAGGGGGCGGGCTTTGACGTGTGTCATGACTTTTATCAGGACCATGGACAATCATGCTCAAACGACTTGAAATCAGATTGAAACCCCAGTTAAGCGACGCCGAAGGCGAGGGCCTGCGCAAGAAAGCAAAGGCTTATTTCGGTATGGAGATCGAGGCGGTGAGGACCATCCACATCGTGACCATTGCCGCCGATCTCAGTGATGCGGACTTTGCCGTCATTCAGCGGGAACTGTTTACCAATCCCGTGACCCAGGAATCCTCGTTTGAGCCCCTGGACACGCCCTTCGACTGGTGTCTGTGGGTGGGGTTCCGTCCCGGCGTCCGGGACAACCCCGGCAGCACGGCCGTGGAGGCCATCGAGGACATCCTGGGCAAACGGTTCCGCCCGGACGAAGCGGTTTACACCTCCAGGCGCTACTGTATCGTATCGAAAACCATGACCGAGGCGGACGCCCATACCCTGGCCGGGCAGCTTCTGGCCAACGACATCATCCAGCAGTGGAAGGTGTTCTCAAACGAAAGCTGGGATCCGGCCGTCGGCGTGGGCTTCATCGTGCCCCGGGTGATGCTCGACCATACCCCCACGGTCGGCACTCTCTCGGTTGCAAGCGACGCCGTGCTTCAACACATCAGCTTCGAGCGGTCCCTGGCCCTGAACGCCAAGGACATTCCGGTGATCCGGAACTATTTTCTCCGTGACGAGGTCCGTCGTGAACGGGCCGCCGTGGGTCTTGCCGATCCCACCGACGTGGAACTGGAATACATCTCCCAGAGCCGCAGCGACCATTGCAATCACAACACCTTCCAGGGCGTGTTCCGCTATACCGATGCCGAAACCGGCGAAACTATCGTCGAGGACAACCTGTTTCGGACCTACATCAAAGAACCGACCCTTGCGCTCAAGGACCGCAAGGACTGGGTGGTCTCAGTGCTCTGGGACAACGCGGGCATCGGCCGGTTCGACGAGGAAAACAACTACGTGATCACCGGCGAGACCCATAATTCCCCGTCGAACATGGAAGCCTACGGCGGTGCCATCACCGGCATCGTGGGGGTTTACCGTGATCCTCTGGGCACCGGCCTGGGTTCCCGGCTGGTCATGGGCAGTTACGGCTTCTGCGTGGCGGACCGGGATTACGCCGGGGAACTCAAACCCCGTCTCCATCCCCGTCGCCTGCTCGACGGCGTCATCGAAGGGGTCAAGGACGGCGGCAACAAAAGCGGGATTCCCACCCCCTTCGGCCAGATCTATTTCGACCGGGGCTATCTGGGCAAAAGCCTGGTCTTCGTGACGGCCCTGGGCATCATGCCCGCCACGGTCAAGGGTAAACCGTCCCATGAGAAAAAAACCTCCCCCGGCGATCTGATCATCATGGCCGGGGGCCGGGTGGGCAAGGACGGCATCCACGGCGTCACGGCATCCTCCGAGGTGTTCAGCGAACACACCCCGGCCGGGCATGTGCAGATCGGCGACCCCTACACCCAGAAAAAAATGCACGACTTCATTCTTGAGGCCCGTGACGAGGGGCTGATCGAGTTCATCACCGACAACGGCGGGGGCGGCTTGTCCTCGTCCATCGGCGAATCGGCGGAAATCAGCAACGGCTGCCGTGTGGAACTGGACAAGGTCCCCCTGAAATACGACGGCCTGGACCAGTGGGAAATCTGGATCTCCGAATCCCAGGAACGGATGACCGTGGTCGTCCGGCCGGAAAATCTCAGTCGGTTCATGACCCTGTCAAAACGGCACGCGGTGGAAAGCACCGTCATCGGAACCTATACCGATTCGGGCAAGCTTCACATCACCTACAAGGGCAAGACCTGCGCCTATGTGAACATGGACCTTTTGTCCGAGGGCTTCCCCCAGTGGGAATTCGATGCCCTGTGGCTGTCTCCCGAAAAACGCGGGCTGACGGAACCGGTACTGGGCGAGCCGGCGGATTACCCGGTCCTGCTTATGGATCTTCTGGACCGGCCCAACCTCTGTTCAAAGGAATGGGTGGCCCGGCAGTACGACCACGAGGTTCAGGGCACCAGCGTGATCAAACCCCTGGTGGGCGGCGAGCGGGATCTGCCGAGCGATGCCTCGGTGATCAGGCCGGTTCTGGGTTCCGAACGGGGCCTTGCCTTTTCCCAGGCCCTTCTGCCCGCCTACTCGGCCATCGACGCCTATCACATGACCGCCTGCACCATCGACGAGGCGGTTCGCCGCCTGATCTGTGTGGGGGCCGATCCCGACCAGATCGGCGGGGTGGACAACTTCTGCTGGCCCGACATCCAGTACCATCCGGTGAAAAATCCCGACGGCCGTTTCAAGGCCGCCCAGCTGGTCAGGTCCTGCCGGGCCCTCAAAGACATGTGTCTGGCCTATGAAATTCCTCTGTTGTCCGGCAAGGACAGCATGTATGTGGACGGTCACCTCAAAGGCCGTTACGGCCAGACCGTCAAGGTGTCGGCTCGGGAGACCATGCAGTTCTCGGCCTCGGCCGTGGTTTCCGACATCAACCGCTGCGTGACCATGGACGTCAAGACGGAGGGCGATCTGATCTATCTGATCGGCGGCACGTCCGATCATCTTGGCGGATCGGAGTATTACGAGCATCTGGGCCTTGTGGGCCTGAACGTGCCCGTCGTCAATCCGGCCCATTTCATGCCCCGCTACCGGGCCCTGTCCCGGGCTCTGGAAACGGGCCTTTTGGCCTCGGCCCACGGTGTGTACCGCGGCGGCCTCGGGGTTCATCTGGCCCTTGCGGCCATGGGCGGCTGTCTGGGCATGGAGGTGAATCTGGCCGATGTGCTGTGGGAAGGGGACGAAACCGGACGGCGGAACGACCGCATTCTGTTTTCGGAAACCCCGGGGCGGGTCATCGTGACGGTTGCACCGGATCATGCCCCCGTCTTTGAAAAACTCTTTAAGGGCCTGGCCCTTTGCCGGATCGGCCGGGTGGGTTCAAAAACGGCTCCCGTGACGATCACCGGCATCGGCGGCGAACCCCTTGTGTCCCTGACGGTGGCCCGGTTGAAACAGGCGTGGAAGAAACGGTTTGGAGATCTGATATGAAAGATGTGAAGGTGCTTGTTCTGACGGGTTACGGCCTGAACTGCGATCATGAAACGGCCCATGCCTTCGAGCTGGCCGGGGCCGTGGCCGACCGGGTGCATATCAATGCCCTGATCGACGGGAGCGCATCCCTGTCCGATTATCATATTCTGGTGTTCGGCGGCGGATTCAGCTGGGGTGACGACCACGGCGCCGGGGTGGTGCAGGCCGTGCGGCTCAGGACCCATATCGGTGCGGCCGTCGAAACGTTCATCGCCGGGGGCAATCTGGTCATCGGCATCTGCAACGGATTCCAGACCCTGGTCAACATGGGACTTCTGCCCGGTTTCGACGGCGACTACCGGAGCCGGAAGGTGGCCCTGACCTACAACGACTGCGGCAATTTCAGGGATGACTGGGTCCATCTCGCGGTCAACCCGAACTCCCCCTGTGTGTTCACCCGGGGCATGGACAGGATGGAGTATCCGATCCGTCACGGTGAAGGAAAATTCTACGCCGAGGCGCAGGTGATCGACACCCTGATCGAGAACGGGCAGGTGGTGCTGCGCTACGCCCTTTCCGACGGGACCCCGGCCCGTGGACGGTTTCCCGAAAATCCCAACGGATCGGTGGACGACATCGCAGGGATCTGCGACACCACCGGCCGGGTGTTCGGCCTGATGCCGCACCCCGAAGCCTTCAATCATCCGACCAACCATCCCGCATGGACCCGCAGGCGGGAGACGGACAGGCGAAAGGGGATGGACGGCCGGCCCGGGGCCATGGACACGCCGGGTATCCGTCTGTTCAGAAATGGGGTTGACTATATCCGTAACAGGGGCCTATAATCCCTGGCATTCAGCCCGGAAATCATTGAAACGGTTCCTTTCCGGTTGTCCCGGAGACCGAGGAACCGTTTTTCTGCACACCGGCTTCGCCGAAATCCGCACCGGACACGCTCAACCGGGAGACGCCCTGACCCTATGTTCGCCTATGGCCTGAAAACCAACATCGCGGTTCAGATCGCCCTGATTCTTTTTTTCGGCATGGGCCTGACGGTGTTCATGACCACCAATGTGGTTGAGCACCTGTTGATCCGAAATCATGTGGCCCGTGGCCGGATGCTTCTTTCGATGATCGAACGGGAGCCCGATGGGCCCGGTCGTTTTCTGACGCCTGTCCTCCTGGATCAGGCGGGGGTGTCCGGGCTGGTGATCGTTCATGGAGATTCCGGACCTAACGACCGGTGGGGAGCGGGCGTCGAGACCCTGGAACCCCATGCCCGAAAGGCTCTGGACACGGGCCGCTTCATGGAAATCTCCGCCGGAAAGGACTGGGGGGTGTTCTGGCTCCAGGCCCAGTCGGTGATTCTTGCGGCACCCCTTGCCTTCGATCACGCCTCCGCGGCGGCGCTTTCGATTCCCCTGTCCCCCCTTTACAGCCAAATACGCCGGGCCCAGAGCCTGATGTTCATCTATGTTCTGATCAACGGAACCGTGCTGACTGCCGTTTCGGTCTATCAGCTGTCCCGACTGGTGGTCCGTCCCGTCAAGCGGCTGCTCCGGCGGGCGGAGGACTACCACGGAAACGACAAGGATCTGATTTTTGACGAGAAGGGCGGCAACGAGTTCAACACCCTGTCCAAGGCCCTCAACAACATGCTCGGCAGGATCTCAGACGGCCGGGAAGCTTTGGAGAAGACCGTCGTGTCCCTGGAGCGGAGCAACCGGGAACTTCAGAAGGCCCAGAAGGATATCATCCGGGCGGAAAAACTCGCCTCGGTGGGGCGCCTGTCTTCGGGCATCGCCCATGAGATCGGCAACCCCCTGGGTATTGTCAGCGGGTATCTGGAACTGATCAAGAACCCGTCCATCGACACGGAGCGGAAAAACGACTTCATCGCCCGGGCCGAACACGAGCTGGCCCGCATCGACCGGATCATACGCCAGCTTTTGAACTATTCCAGGACCTCGCCCCCCACGCACCGGTTTTTTTCCGCCCACGACACCATTGCCGAGGTGGCCGAGATGCTGAAGGTTCAGCCCGTGATGGCCGGTATCGCCGTCGCGCTGGACCTTGCGGCGAAAAAAGACCGGATCATGGGGGATGCGGATCTGTTTCGTCAGGTGCTGATGAATCTGGCCTTGAACGCGGTGGACGCCATCGGACTCTGTCCGGACCGTCGTCCGGGGACGATCACGGTCGAAACCGTTAATCAAGGCGGTGAGCGGCCGTCGCTTGTTGTCTGCGTGGAAGACAACGGCGCCGGTATTCCTCAGAAGAATCTGGACGTGATTTTCGATCCGTTTTTCACGACCAAGGACCCCGGCAAGGGCACGGGTCTCGGGCTGTCGGTCTGCTTCACCATTATCCAGGACATGGGCGGCCATATTCAGGTGAAGAGCACGGAAGGGTCGGGAACCCGGGTGACCATGGGGTTTCCCCTGCCCGGCAGTGACCGGGAGCCGGCCGATGACGGGGGTGAGTCCCGATGAATGCCGCAGACATCAAAAAACGGCTTCTTGTCATCGACGACGAGGAGAACATGCGCCACATGCTGGGCTCCATGATGGAGCAGTTCGGCTATCAGGTCGAGACGGCGGCCGACGGCACAGGGGGGCTTGACTGCGTGGACCGGGCCCGTGCCGACGGACGGCCCTTTGACGTGATTCTTTGCGATATCAAGATGCCGGGCATGGACGGCATGACCTTTCTGGTCGAGGGGCGTGAGCGGCTGGTGGGCAGCACCGTGGTGATGATGTCCGCCTACGGCACCATTGATCTGGCCGTTGAAGCCATGAAACAGGGGGCCTACGACTATATCTCCAAGCCGTTCAAGGCCGACGAGATCAAGCTGGTTCTCGAAAAGGCCAGTGAACGGGAAAAACTCAAAAACGAAAACCTGTTTCTCAAGAAACGCATTGAAACCATGGAAACGGGTTACCGTTTCGACACCCTGACGGCCCGGAGTCCGGCCATGAAAGAGGTCTTTCATCTCGCTGAAAAGGCCTCCCGGTTCAGCACCACGGTGCTGATCACCGGGGGCAGCGGGACGGGCAAGGAGCTGATCGCCAAAGGCATTCACCGGATGAGCGATCGGGCGGACAAGGCCATGGTGCCGGTCAACTGCGGCGGGATTCCCGAAGCCCTGATGGAGAGTGAGTTTTTCGGGTATAAAAAAGGCGCCTTCACCGACGCCCGTTACGACAAGAAGGGTCTGTTCGAGGAGGCCGACGGAGGGACCCTGTTTCTCGACGAGATCGGCGAGCTGCCTTTGTCCATGCAGGTCAAGCTTTTGCGGGTGCTTCAGGAAAACGAGATCCGCGCCGTGGGGGAACTCAAGACCCGGAAAATCGACGTGCGGGTCATCGCCGCCACGGCCCGGGATCTGGCCCTGGAAGTCCGGGAGGGTCGGTTCCGTGAAGATCTTTATTACCGGCTGAACGTGCTGTCCATCACCCTCCCGCCCCTCAAGGATCGGCGGGAGGATATTCCGGTGCTCTGCGAGCGGTTCATTGCGATGTTCAATGAGCGCTTCGGACGGAAGATCCGATCCATCGCTCCCTCGGCCATGGGCCTGTTTTTTGCCTATGACTGGCCCGGTAACATCCGCGAACTGGAAAACGCCATCGAGCGGGCCATCGTGCTGGCCGATGACGACGAACTCCTGCCCGAGCATTTCACCGCCCTGAAACCTAAGGGCGGTTCGGAGGATGCCGGGGGCGAAGACGGCGAGGCCTTTGCCCTGCCGCCGGGGTTTTCACTGAAACCCGCCCGGGAGCGGCTCGAGCGGGTGATGATCGTCCGCGCCCTGACGGAAACCGGGGGCAACCGGACCCGCGCGGCCCGTCTTCTTGAAATCAGCCATCCGTCACTCTTGAGTAAAATCAAGGCCTATGATATCGATTTGTAAAAAAATATGAACGGTCAAGGGGATTGATCCTATGCGCTCATTTGTCAACTCACCAGCGGTCCGCACCATCCTGTCCTTTTTTCGCCGTGTCTTCAAGGCCGAAGACGGGGCCTACGACACTCCCGCGAAGGTCGTCGACCGGCCCGCGGAAGACGCGGGGGACGAGATGGTCGCGGAGGCGTCGATCACCCGGTTCGGCGAGGCCCTGGCCGATGCCGAGTATCTGATTTCACGCAAGATGTTCCGTGAAGCCCTGGTGATTTACCGGAAACTCAACAGCGAGCTGACCGGAAAAGATGAGCTGATGAAAATTCAGTTTGTCCGGGAAAAAATTGAAATGCTGCTCAGCAGGATCAACCAGGAACCCACCCTGGCCGAATCGGCCCAGGTGATCGCCGAGGAAAAACGATCGGCCGAGGAACGCTATGCCGCCACCGTGCTCGAGGCGGACCATTACTTCGAGCACGAGCTGTACAACGAATCCCTGTTTCTCTATCTCAAACTTCAGAAGGAATGGGCCGCCTCCGGCGACCTGGAGAAGATCAACCATATCCGGGAAAAGGTCGCCTTTCTCAACGAGGTGGTCGATGACGACTTCAAGATCTCCCTTCAGCCCATCGATACCCCGCCGGTCAGCGATCTGACCGTTCCGCCGGAATCAGGCGACCTGTCCCGCCTGTTCGGCGAAATGATTTCCGATGCGGAGGAATTGATCACCCGGCGCCAATACCGTGAAGCCCTCGGCATCTACCGGAAGCTGAACAGTGATCTGGCCGGAACCGGCGAGTTGATGAAAATCCAGTATGTGCGGGATAAGATCGAGCGCCTGATCGAACGGATCAATCTCGAACCCACCGCCCCCGAGGCCGCCGAAATCATCGCCCAGGAAAAACGTTCGGCCGAAGAACGGTTTTCGGCCACACTCAACGAGGCCGATCAGTACTTCGAGCATGCGTTGTACGACGAGGCCCTGTTTCTTTACCGGAAGCTTGCCAGGGAATGGGCCGCCTCGGGTGATCGTGGGAGAATCGATTGCATCGCCGAAAAAATCAGGGCCTGCGACGGTCTGACCCAGGAGCCGGTGACTCCGGACGAACAGGGCCCCACGGTTTATCTGAATGACGAGGGCAGTCTGACCGACGAGGCCCCGCCGGCGCCGGAACCGTCGGCGACCGGTCCGACCGTTGTGCCGGGTCCCCTCTACGCCTTTCTTTCCCGCCGGCGCCTTCTGCTGATTGCGGCCCATGCTCTTCTGCTGATTCTTGGAATGTATGCCCTCGTCAACAATCCCCTGGACACCATGCCGTCTCCGTACCGGGGTGAGGTTTACATCATCACGCCCTGCGCGGGCATGGGCGTGGACGATGTGGAAGCCCTGGTGACGGTGCCCGTCGAAAAGGCCATCGAGGGCATGGCGGCCGTTCAGTCGGTCACCTCGCTGTCCGAACGAAACCGATCGTCGATTCGTGTGGTCCTGACCAACGACGCGTCCCATGCCGAGGCCTATGCCCGGATCAAACAGCACGTTCTGGCCGTCCGGAAAAGTCTGCCCGCCACATGCGGAAACTCGGACTTTGTGTTCGTTGACGACGGGGCCGCCGATCCGGTCGTGCGTCTGAATCTTGCCGGAAAAATGCCTGAGCCGAACCGGCAGATCCTGGCGGATCAGCTCAAAACGGTCCTTAAGGCCGTTCCGGGTGTCCGGCATATCGACGTCACCGGTAAATCATACAACGAGGTCCATGTGTCTGTGTCTCCCGAGAAACTCAAGGAACACGGGCTGACGTTTTATGAGGTGTGCCAGGCCCTCCGGTTCGCGGGATCCCTGGATGAGAGCGGCCGGATTTCCGGCGGCGTGGCCCGGTTTTCCCGTGAAGCCGATGTGATGACTGTGCTGATCCGCAAAGACGCGGACGGCAGGGACATCCGGATGTCCGACGTGGCTACCGCCGCCGTGATGAAGCCCCTTGCCCCGAAAGACCGGGCCTCGGTCAACGGAACGGCGGCCACCCGGCTGACCGTTTTGAAAAATCCGTCGGCCGATACGGTGTCGCTGGTCCGACAGATCCGTCAGAAAGCCGAGGCGTTCAGGGACAGCCACCGGGAAGACGGTCTGCTGCTGACCGTCACCGACGATGCGTCCGAAGGCCTGATCCGCTCTTTCAGCGCCTTTGTCCGGAACCTGACGGCGGGCGCCCTCCTGATGGCGGCGGTTCTGTGGATCGGTCTCGGTTTTCGAAACACCGTGATCGCCATGGTCGTCATTCCCCTTGCCGTCGTCGCGACCCTGTTCGTCAAGTATGCCCTGGGGATTCCCTTGTATACCGTCAATCTTCTGGTGTTCATGATGGTGGCGGGCATGCTGGTGGACAGCACGGTGGTGGTTGTCGAGGCCATCCATCGGCAATGGACCGCGGGCAAGGCTCTGGACCGGTCGACGGCAGACGGTCTGGCCGAGACGGCCCGTCCCATGGCGGTGTTTCTGGTCGCCCTGATACTGGGTTTTGCGCCCATGTTTCTCGGGCAGGGGCCCATGGGTTCCCTGTTTCTGATGATTCCCCTTCCCCTGATGTTTGCCCTGACCGTCTGTCTGGCCGGTGCGTTGATCGTCGCTCCCGCCCATATGCTGCAATGGGGCCGTTTTGAACAGCGGGAAGTGTCGCCGACCGGCGTTGCCGTACCCCGATCCCGATCGGCTCTGGAACGCCGATACGCGGGTCTGGTCGGCACGTTGATCCGCCATAAACGCCGGACCTCGGCGGTGACGGTGCTGCTTCTGGCGGCCTGTCTGGTTGTGATCGGTCTTTCCCTGTCACAGCGTGTCGGGTTGATCGACGTGGATCTGGTTCCGGATGTTGCCACGGCCTGCCAGGTTCAGGTGATCATGCCCGACGGCGTTTCCATCGATACGACCGATCGGATGCTTCGCGACCTGTCGGCCCTTTTCGTCCATGACCAGGCCGGTGAAAACGGACCCGCGGTCACCGCACTGGCCGGACGGATGACCGGGCCCGACGGCCTGAAGATGTCGGGGGAACGTTACGGCAGTATCATGATTCCCCTGCGTCGGCATGAGGCCCCGGCCATGGTGGAGACGATCCGCATGACCGTTTCTGATCATCTGGAGGCCGCCGTTCCCGACCCGGCGAGCCGGCCTCGAATCCGCGTGATTCCCATGCAGGGCGAAACCCCCCTTGGGATGACCGTCGGCCTTCGCCTGTCCGGTTCCGACCCGGATCAGGTTCTGAACGCCGCCGACCGGCTGATCCAGGAGTTGACCACATCGAAACAAACCCGGGGACTGATCGTTATCGGTGACGACCGACCCCGTGACGTTCGGACCGGGCGATACGCCCTCAAGCCCTCCCAGGCCCAGGAACCCGGGGTTGCCGATCGCATCACGGAAATCCTGGCGGCGGCGGAAGGCGGCGTCTTTGTGGGAAAATTCCAGGCCGCCCCGGGGGACCTGGACCTGAACGTCCGGCTGAACCGCAGGGCCGAAGAAGTCAAGGGCGGAAGCTCCCTGCGTGACCTGTACGATATGCCCGTGATCGCCGGGAATGCCGATACCCCGGCGCGATCCCTCGGTGATCTGGTGATGCCCGATCAGGGACCCGAGCCTGATTTCAAACGTCGGATCAACGGGCGCCCGTCCGTCACGATCTGGGGTTTGATCGAGAATCAGTCGGATCTGACGCCCCAGGACCTGGCGTCTCTGGCCTCCGGACAGCTTCAAAAAAACCTTGCCGGTCAAGGGGCGGCAGATCTGGTTCTCGTCGGTGCGCCTCCTGAAACGGCGGATCGGTTCAATTCCTTTTTTATCGGACTTTTTATCGCCTCGTTTGTGATCTACCTGATCCTGGGCCTTCGCTTCGGAGACTTCATCCAGCCCCTGATCGTGTTTGTCGCCCTGGCCTTTCCCCTTATCGGGGTGACGGCGGGGCTTGTGCTGGGCCGCTTTACCTTCACGGCAGCCGGGCTGATGGCCCTGGTGGGGATCGCCATGACGGCGCTGTTCCAGACCCTTTTGATGGTCGAAGGCATCAACGCCCGGATCAGGGACGGCCTGGAGTTGGATGAGGCCATCATCGAGGCCTGTACCCGTCGCATCAAACCCGTGCTTTTAACCACCCTTTCGGTGATGCTGTGGTTTTTGCCCATGGCCCTTGGCCTTTTCGGCGGCTCAGCCGAATGGACCGGCATGGCCCTGACCCTTGTGGTCGGCATGGGCCTGACCAGCCTGTTGACGGTTTGCGCGGTTCCCGTTCACTATGCCATGGCTGCCCAGACCCGGAATCTGTTCACGGGAGACCCGGTCTGACGGGGAGGGGCACGATCGAAGGCCTCGTGCCGTCCGGACAGACCGTTCTATGACCAATGATCCGAGCGATGGCCCCGATCGTGTCCATGTTTCGTGTTGACACCGCCCCGCCATTTGTTGGATAATCGTAAAAAATAAAAAAATCATCACTTTTCTGAAGGGTTACAGCCATGGACAGGCCCCGAATCGATAGGGACGGCGGCCGTTTTATTCGTTGACGATCCGCATGATCGGACAGGACATCTTCGATGGATCAGGTTGAGCGGACATACAGGGCGATTCTCGAAACCATCGCCGACGGGTACTACGAAGTGGACCTTTCCGGTAACCTGACCTTTTTCAATGATTCCCACGCGGAACTCCACGGCTGCCCGCGGGAGCAGCTGCACGGCCTGAACTACAGGGATTATGTGGTCGACGAGGATGTGGACAAGGTGTTTTCCGCCTTCAACCGGGTTTATGAAACCGGAAAGCCCCTCAAACGCATGGAATTCGCCATGTACCGTCAGGACAACACCCGTCACCATGTGGAATGCTCCATCTCCCTGATCCGAAATGCCGCGGGCGAAAAGGTGGGCTTCCGGGGCATGGCAAGGGACGTCACCGATCGCAAACTCGACCAGGAAGCTCTGCGAAAAAGCGAGGAACGCTACCGCACCATCCTGGAGAATGTCGAGGAAGCCTACTACGAGATCGATCTGCAGGGCAACTTCACACTGGTCACCGATGCTCTTTCCCGAAACCTCGGTTATTCCAGGGACGAGCTTTTGGGTATGAACTACCGGGCTTACATGGACGAGGAAAACGCAAGCAAGGTGTTCACGGTCTATCACGATGTCTTTGTTCAGGGCGACCCCCAGACCCTGTTCCAATATGAGGTGATCCGCAAGGACGGCCGTCGCATCGTCAATGAAATCTCCATTTCCCTGATTCGTGACGAGCAGGGCCGTCCCACGGGCTTCCGGGGCGTGGGACGCGACATCACCCGGCGGAAGGAGGTCGAGATTGAACTTCAGCGGGCCAGGGACCAGGCCGAAGCGGCCAGCCGGGCCAAGAGTGATTTTCTGGCGAACATGAGCCATGAGATCAGGACCCCGATGAACGCGGTGCTGGGGTTCACCGATCTGTTGCTGGAAAACCCCGGCGATGAGGCCCGGGAAGAGTACTTGAACATCATCAAACAAAACGGGGAAGTTCTGGTGGGGCTTCTCAACGACATCCTCGATTTTTCCAAGATCGAATCCGGCCGGCTGGATTTCCAGGAACTGGACTTCGATCCCGAACTGGTGGTCTACGACGTGCTTGACATCGTCCGGTCGGGCATCGGAACAAAACCCATCGAACTGCTCTGCCGCATCGACGACACGGTCCCTCCCTTGATTTCCGGCGATCCGTTGAGGTTTCGTCAGGTGATCACCAACATTTTGGGAAACGCCGTCAAATACACCCCTGCCGGGGAAGTGGAGATCACGCTTTCCGTGGAGGCCGTTGAGTCGGACCGGCTGAAGCTTCACGCGATGATCCGCGACACCGGCATCGGTGTTCCCGGCGACTGCCGTCAATCCATATTCGAGGCTTTTCACCAGCTGGACAACACGTCCAGCCAGCAGTACGGGGGCGTGGGTCTGGGTCTTGCCATCTGCAGGCGCATCGCCGGGCATCTGGACGGGGAGGTCTGGGTCGAATCCGGAGCCCCGGACGATTCCGGATTGCCGCGAGGCAGCCGGTTTCATTTTACCGCCTGGTACACCCGGGTCCCGGATCGTGTCGTCGCGCGGAAACCGCCGATTTCCCTTCGAGGGAAACGGATTCTGGTTGTCGACGGCAACGGGGTGAGCGGTGACATTCTGTGCGTCATGCTTCGCGCCGCAGGCATGGAGGCCGTGGCGTCGGACCGGGCCGACGGGGTGACGGACAGGCTGACCGTCGCCGGAGCCGCCGGACAACCTTTTGATGCCCTGCTTGTCGACACCGGTTTGCCCGAAGCGGCAAACGGCCTCCTGATTGAACGGCTCCAGAGCGCACCCGCCCCCTTCGATCGTCTGACGGTCATCGCCCTGTCGTCGAGCACCGAGCGTGACGCCCTCCATTGCCGCGATATCGGTTTCGACGGTTTCCTGTCCAAGCCGGTTCGCCGGGACCGTCTGCTTCAGATGCTGGCGAACCTCTTGGGCCCCGCGGCGTCCGAATCCGGATCGGGGACGCCCCGACGATCCATGGCTACGGGCTATTCCATCCGGGAGGATATGAAGCATGCCGCGGCCATTCTCCTGGCCGAAGACAATCCGGCCAACCAGAAGCTGACCCAGACCATGCTGACCAAGGCGGGGTATCGGGTCGACGTGGTGGCCAACGGCCGGGAAGCGGTGTCGGCCGTTGAGGCGGCCCCCGACCGGTTCGATCTGATCCTGATGGATGTCCAGATGCCGGTCATCGACGGAATCGAGGCCACGCGGATCATTCGGATGAAGGGATTCACCGAGGTGCCGATTGTCGCACTCACGGCCCACGCGCTCAGCGGCGACCGGGAGAAATGCCTGGCGGCGGGAATGAACGCTTACACCACCAAGCCCATCAAACGGGACGCGGTCTTTCAATTGCTCGACCAATGGGTGTTCAGCCGGGATGCGGGTCGGCTCAGGGGGCATGGCCGATGATGCAGGCGGGTCGTGTTCTTTTTCTTGTCTGGATGATGGGGCTAATTGCTGTTTGGGGGGCCGGATGCCGCCCCGGGGGCGGCCCGTCCCTGCCCCAATCCGCCATCGACGAAGGCCTCCCCGAGAACGTCAAAGGCCCGTTGAACGCGTTGTACGACAGGGATGCCGATGCGGTCCTGTCGGCCATGGAGACCCTGGCCGACCTGGGGGCCGACGCCCTGCCGTCGATACCCTATCTGGTGTCGATGCTCGATGATCCCCGTCTGGGCACCCGCTGGGTCCGGGGCTACGGGGCGCCGCTGCCCCTTTCCAAGGGGGCGGCCCTGGCTCTGGGGGCCATGGGGCCCCCGGGGGTGCATGCCCTGGCCGACGCCCTGGCTGGCACGTCCCAGGTTCGGGGCATGCAGGATGACCTGAAACGGGAGGCGGTGGCCGGCGGGTTCAAACGGGCCCTTGCCCTATACGGGGATGATGTGGCCGCCGGTGTCCGGCACAGCCCCCGGGCGGTGTCGATCCTTTCAGCCGCCCGGGTCTGCCTGGCCCTGTCCGAGGCCCCCGACCGCCTGGATCCCGTGGACCCTCGGGCCGGTCTGAAATACTACAAGTACTTCGATCCGATTCCCGGTCGGGAGGGTCTGGCCGTCTATATCGAGATGCTCGGACTCATCGGCGATGATCGGGCTCTTGATCTGCTCAGAACCATCGCCCCGCCGGACGGTTCCGGTTCGGTCGAAGGCTTTGAAACGCCGGCCCTGATCGCCTGGTATCGCATCGAGCCCCTGCCTGTTTCGGCCATGCACCCCGCCCTGGCCGAACGTCTGCTGATCGAGTTCACGGTCCGGGGGGACCTGCCTAGGGTCAGCGGCCTCCTTGAGCAGGGCCTCTCGCCGGATGTCGTCAGCCGGACGGGTCGCCCCCTGATTGCCCTCGCCCTTGACAACCGGCACACCGATCTGTTCGAGGCCCTGGTCCGGGCCGGAGCCTTGGTGGATATTCGATTGTCCGGCGACGATACCCTTCTGATCCGCTCGGCCCGGGCCGGGAAACCCGATGATGTCCATGCCCTGCTGTTTCAGGGCGCGGATCCGGGTCTGGTCAACAGAGCCGGAGAAACGGCGCTTTCGGCGGCCCTTGACGGGCTCCGCGGTGCCTGGAACGGTTCGGCCGATGATCCGGATGCACGGGAATATTTGCAAACCGTCGCACGGTTGGCGTCCGAAGGCGTTTTCGACCTTCCGGACGATCTGGTCCGGCGTTTCGAAGACAGGGAGTGGGCCCTGCTGGGGCTGGGCGATCGCTGATTCCTATGGGACCGCACGGAAGCTGACGGTGTTTAGCACCCGGCCCGATGCGTCGACGACATCCACCTGCCAGTCGCCAAGGTGGCGGGCCGGATCGAGCGTGACCCGGCTCCAGGTCCGGGTGCGCGGATAATCGATGCGAAGGGGTACGCGGCAGTAAACGGCCCCGTTACGGCGGTACACATGGGTCAGGGCCAGGGGCGGCCGATCCGCAAACGCCGTCATCCAGACCGTGGGTCTGGGCGTCCGGGCCAGGGAAAACACGGCCGTCGGGTCCACGGCGCTCCGGTTTTCGACCCGTCTGCATGTGACGAGTTCACCGATCCGGACGGCCGGATGGGCGTCGACGACGGATTCGGAAGGGGGTGTTTCCGCCGCCGGCACGGTATCCAAAGAGGCGGCGGGGACCACGGCAAGGGGGGCGGCAGGGGCCGGTTCCGTGTCAATCGCAACATCCTTCGGCGCCGGTTTTAAGGGGGTCGGCAGGGCGGCCGACGGGGGCGCCCCGTGCTTCGATGCCCCGGGCGGCATCAGGACCGCGATCAGAAGTCCCGCGCCGATCAGGGCGCTCGCGATATAAACGACCGCACCCGGAATGAGGCGGGCCTCACTCCGTCGCGTTTCCTTGCCCGCGACAATGGTCCGGATGGTTCCGATCAGCTCCGCGTCCCTTGTTTCAATGGTCTTTCTGTCCATAATGCTTTTCGTTTCTCCGTTGGTGTCACTCTCATACCAGCAACATCCCGGTGCTGTCCATCGTCAAATAACGCTTTTTCGGGGTTTTTTACAGGGTAAAAGACCAAACGGTTATTTTTGGAATTGACAGATCACATTTCATGTGAAAAAAAGATTCAACTTCGAAGTAACACAATCATAAACCCTGTAAAAACGTGACTGAAGGAGGTATAGGTTTTGAAAAAAGCTCAATTGAAAAAACGCTGGTTGACTGCACTGATGACGGCCCTTCTGACGGCGGCGATTCCCCTTTCCGCATCGGCGGCGAAAACCGTGAACACAGCCGATGCGCCCCTGCCGACGTCCGTCAAGGTGGATATCAACACCGCCGACGCCGCGATGCTTTGCACCCTTCCGGGGATCGGACCGGATATCGCCGAACGGATCGTCGCCTATCGCGCCGAACACGGACCGTTCACCTCGGCCGACCAGCTCGAGCAGGTCAAGGGTGTCGGGCAGAAAAAACTCGCCCGCATTTCCGGACTGGTCACGGCGGGTCCCGCGAAATAGACGGGTTGAATGAAACGATCGGCCGGTTTCTCCGCAAACCGGCCCACCCCGCCCATCGCCGTCTGCCGGGCATTCCGATCCCACGGGCGCCGATTGCCCCGGAGCCCCGGCGAAATCCTGTCGACTTTATCGCCAATCCGGTTTATAGTCCTTGTATCGATTCAATACATCACAACAAGGCGTTTTCATTCAAGTCAGGGGTTGTCCATGTCGTTGCGAAACATCAGCATGCACCGGACCCTTCTGGTGTATCAGGTTCTGATCTCCATCGTCGCCGTGGTCGCCGTGGGTTATCTGTGGATTTCGTCGGAACGGTCGCGATTTTCCTCCGAAATGGAGCGGACGCGGCAGACGTTCTTGGACGAACGCAGGCAGATGCTCGCCCGCGAGGTCGAACGCAGTCTGGATTTTGTCCGCTACATGCAGGCCCAGACCGAAGACCGCCTGCGCCGAAGCGTTCGCGAACGGCTTTACGAAGCCTATACCCTGGCCACCGGGATTTATGAGCAGAGCCGGGACGCCCTGGACAGGGCCGCCGTTGAAAACGTGATCCGCGAGTCTTTGCGAAACATCCGATTCAATGACAACAGGGGGTACTATTTCGCCTTCGATCGGGAGGGCCGGGAGGTCCTTTTGCCCATCCGGCCCGAGCTGGAAGGCAAAAACATGCTTGGCGTGACCGGCGGGCAGGGCGAATACGTGGTCCGGGACATGCTTGACCTGTTGAAGGAAGAAAACGAAGCCTTCTACACCTATACCTGGCCCAAACCGGACAGCCCGGGGTTTTACCCGAAAATCGCCTTTGTGAAAGTCTTTGAACCCCTGGGATGGGTGCTGGGCACCGGGGAATACATCGAGGATGTCAGAGCGGATATCCAGAAGGAGTGCCTGACCTGGATCAGTAACATTTCCTTTGAGGAAGACGGGTATGTGTTTGCCGGACAATACGACGGCATCAGCCTGTCGGGACCCCAGGTCGGACGGAACATGATCGATGTCGAGGATGTGAACGGGGTCAAGATCGTCCGGGAGCTGATCGGGGCGGCCCGGTCCGGCGGCGGGTTCGTCGAATACGTGATGCCGGGCTTCGACGGCAACCCCCCGGTGCGCAAGCTCAGTTATGCCGCGGGCATCGAGGCCTGGCAGTGGTATCTGGGCGCGGGCATTCATGTGGAGGCCGTGGAGGCTGAAATCGCCCGGCGGCAGGACGAACTCAACGTCCGGATCCGGCGGAGCATGCGGGATATTGCCGTGGTGCTTGTTTCGGTATTTCTGGCCGCCTTCGTTCTGCTTCGGCTCTTTTCCGTCAGAATTCATCGGAACATGGTTCAGTTCAGGGGATTTTTCGATCGTGCGGCCACCGAGTCGGCACGGATGGATGAGAACACCCTTCATTTTTCGGAGTTTGCCGAAATGGCGCGATCGGCCAACCGGATGATCGAAGAACGGATCCGGGCCGAGGCGGCACTCCAGACCTCCCACGAGCGGTTTCTCACCGTCCTCGACAGCATCGACGCCACCATTTACGTGGCCGATATGCATACCCACGAGGTGCTGTTCATGAACCGGTACATGATCGAGGAGTACGGCGGCGACAAGACCGGTCAAATCTGTTTTGAAGCGTTTGCCGGAAAGACGGCCCCCTGCGCCCACTGTACCACGGCACAGCTGCTCGACGAGAACGCGCGGCCCACGGGGGTTGTGGTGTCCCAGGGCATGAACCCCCTGACCGGCAAGTGGTATGTGACCTATGACCGGGCCATCGAGTGGATCGACGGCCGCTGGGTGAGGCTGCAGATCGCCATGGACATCACCAAGCTGAAAAAAATGGAAGAAGATCTCCATCAGGCCCGGAAGATGGAGGCCGTGGGAAATCTGGCCGGGGGCGTGGCCCATGAATTCAACAACGTGCTGTCCATCATTGTCGGCAATGTGGAACTGATGCTGGACGAGGCGGACAAGGAGGGTGAACTGCACCGGCGGTTGAGCCGAATCATGGACGCCGGTCTCCGGGCCCGGGATGTGGTGCGCCAGCTGCTCAATTTCAGCCGGAGGATCGATTCACGCAAGGAACCCGTCGATCTTCGGACCGTGGTCCGTGAAACCATGAGTCTCTTGACGGCATCCATTCCGTCGAACATCGTGATCCGCGTGACGGTCCCCGATCATCTGCCTGCCGTGACGGCCGATGCGGTCCAGCTTCACCAGGTTCTGATCAATCTGTGCAACAACGGGGCCCAGGCCATGCCGGACGGCGGCATGATGACCATCGAACTGGGGCTTGACGACCCGGACCCGGAAGCTCTGTCCCAGGCGGATCCGTCTGATGGCCCATGGATCCGGATGACGGTCAGGGACACGGGCAGCGGCATCGCCAGAAATCATCTGGACCGGATTTTCGATCCCTATTTCACCACCAAGGCCGTGGGCAAGGGAACAGGCATGGGACTGGCCGTGGTTCACGGCATTATCCGGGACCATGGCGGGGTGATTACGGTCCGGAGCATCGAGGGCGACGGCACCGCGTTCAATGTCTATCTTCCGGCCGCGAAGGAGAAAGCGGTCCCGAAGACCCCGGCCCCCGACTCGCCCCCCGGAGGACGGGAAACCCTGCTCTTTGTCGATGACGAACCGTCCATTGTGGAACTGAACCGGCAGATGCTCGAGCGGCTGGGATACCGGGTGGCGGCCGAGACCGATCCCGTTGCGGCCCTTGAGCGGTTCCGGGCCCGGCCCGCCGACGTGGATCTGGTCATCTCCGACATGACCATGCCCGGCATGACCGGCGATCAGCTGGCCCGGGCCCTGCTTGACATCCGGCCGGACCTGCCGATTATCGTCTGCACCGGTTTCAGCGAACGCATGTCTCCGGAACGGGCTGAAACGATGGGCATCCGGGAGGTCCTGATGAAACCGGTGGCCAAAAAAGATCTGGGTGATGCGATCCGCAGGGTTCTGGATCAGGCAACCCCCGAGTCCGCCGACTGACGACCCTCAAACAATCATTTCAGATAGGCGAAGGCGTCGGCCAGTTTTTTCATGTGCTGCTTTTCGCCGTTGGCAATGCCGTAGAGAATCCGTTTGATGTCGGGGTCGTTGACCAGATCGGCGCCGCTGCGGTACAGATCGAAGGCCGAGTACTCGATGTCCAGGGCCATTTCGAGGACGGCCAGAGGCTGGGGACCGGTCAGCCGGTTCAGGCGGGAAAGGGCGTCTTTCAGGGTGACTCCGCCTTCGAGGATATCGCCGGACAGGCTCATGAAAAAGGTGTCGAATTCCGGAAGATCCTCTTTGCGTTTGCTGAGAATCCGGTACAGGGCTTCGGCGTGGTCGGCTTCGGCCAGACTCAGGTATTCGACGGCGTCGCTGAACGGTTCGTCGGGGAATTTTTCAAGAATGGATTTGTAAAAATTCCAGGCCCCCTTTTCCAGGTCCATGGCGGCCAGCAGCATGTCCTCGAAATCGTCTTTGTTGCCCAGAACCTGAACCTTGGGGAAATCCTCCAGGGTTTTGCCGTTATAGGCCAGAATCCCCCCCGCCATGTTGTAGATCCGGCCCAGCGTTTTCTTCGAGTCCAGGGCCAGGGCCGCGGCGGCCCGGGACCGTGCGCCCGACCTGCAGGTGAAGATCAGGTCCACGTTTTCCGGCAGGGTGTCGAGGGCCGTGCCCAGGGTGGGAAAGGGCAGGAGCCGGGCTCCGGGGATATGGCTCTCATGGTATTCTTCGGGCTGTCTCACGTCGATGAGGGCGTATTCCTTCTCATCGTGGGAGTCGATGTAGGCGTTGAACTGATCGGCGGTGATGTCGGTGATGGTTTTGTCAGGCATAATCTCCCCCTTGACGGTTGGTTCGGGTTCCGGGATGTTTCCCCTGGGTAAAAAAAAGCACGCACAGCAAGAGGCCGTAACAGATGGTGGCCGGGCCGGCGAAAAACGGAAAAAAGTATCCCAACGGCGCCAGAATCACCACGATCACCCAGTGGGCCAGGATCAGGGTGGGTGAGTGGAGGCGGATGGGAAAATCATCAAACCGGACGATCACGGCAAGGCCCGACAGGTTCCATCCGTAAAGGGCCGCAAAGGAATGGACCTTGAGCAGAACGGTGTGAACCTCATCGTAGTACGCCGGATAAAATTCCACGATGATATAGGCGATGCCGCTGACGGCCGTGTACAGCAGAAAACCCATGCCCGAGGTCAGGAAAGCTTTCTGCTGGAGCCGGTCCACACGGGTGACGAACAGATACAGCATCATCGTCACGCTTGCGAACAGAATCAGGGTCACCACCACCTGGGGCGCCAGGGTTTCCATGAGGATAAACAGAAAAAAGATGATCACCCCCAGGTTCACGGACCAGAAGCAGAGATTGCGGACGGCTGCGGCCCAGGGACTTTCGGGGGGCTTCATGATGGAAAACATCACGGACATGGTGATCAGCGACAGCGGAAAGGAAAAGCCAAGAAAGAAGGTGTCGAGCCGGAGTTTGGGGATACTGACCCAGTGGGTGAATTCGTTGTTGACGATCACGGTCGACGAGATCAGAAGGCCCAGGGACAGGCAGAGCAGGGAGGCCTGGTTGAATTTGTCGGAAACAGGGGCCTTCGCGTTGAAAAAGTTCCAGGGGAACAAGGAAAAACGACGGATTCTTACGTTCTCGACGATCAGGGCCAGGATCAGTGAACAGACGATGGCTTCGGCATAGAATTCCAGAAAGGCCAGAAGGGCGTAGCAGAGCGAGACGATCAGAAAGGCGGAGGCCCGGGCCGTCAGCCGTTTTTGCTTTTCCGTGTAATAGAGGACGATGGTTCCGCCCGAACAGAGGTTGAACAGGAAAATGTGGAGCCGGTCAAAAGACAGGGTCACATGGGGAAGAAAGGAATGCAGGAAACCAAAGGCCAGGGCCGTGGTCATCAGGATGACGAACAGCGCTTTCAAACGGGGGTTCATGGCGTTACTCCCAGGACCTCGGCGAGGGCGTCGGTCAGGTTCGGGTGGATGAAACGGTATCCGGAATCCAGAAGCTTTTTCGGAACGATGCGTGATCCGGACAGGAGGATCTCCTCACCCATCCGGCCGAAACGGGCCCGGATCAGCCATTCGGGGATGCGAAAGGGCGCGGGCCGACGGAGCAGACGCGACAGGGTCCGGGTCAGCTCGCGGTGGGTCACCGGATGGGGAGCCGTCAGATTGACCGGTCCGGACAGCTCCGGTGTGGTGATCAGGTGGTGCATGGCGTAAAGAACATCTTCCGGAGAGATCCAGCTGACGTCCTGGCGGCCCGATCCCATGACGGCCCCGAGCCCCAGCCTGAACAGGGGCAGAAGCCTGGAAAGCGCCCCGCCCTCGGGCGAGCAGACCACGCCGATGCGCATGGTGACGGTCCGGATGCCCCGCGTGACCGCAGGAGCGCAGGCCTCTTCCCAGGCCCGGCAGAGCCGTGAAATGAACTGATTTCCCGCCCCGGCCGATTCATCCAGGCTCCGACCCGTCGCGTCTCCGTAAAAGCCGATGGCCGAGGCGCAGAGAAACACGTGGGGGGGGCGCTTCAGGCCCGCCAGGGTTTCGGAAAGGAGACGGGTGATCCGGACCCGGTTTTCGATGAGGCGGGCCTTGACGGCCTCGGTCCAGAACACCTCGCCGATGTTTTCGCCGGCCAGGTGGATCACCACATCGAAGCCTTCCATGGATCGCGGATCGAGCAGGCCCTTGTCCGGGTCCCAGAAGATTTCGGGTTTGTCGGGATCGGGTTTCCGTCGGACCAGGGTGCTGACCGTGTGCCCTGAGGTGGTCAGAAAGGGCACCAGCCTGGAACCGATGAGACCGCCGGAACCGGTGACGGCGATGTTCAGGGGACGGCCGGTTGAATTTTTCCGGAAAAGGGCGAGATCCCGCACCGTCACGGCGTGACGGTAGGCGAAGATCCGGGCCAGGTCGTGTGTGACGTAACGGTTGATCGGGCCGATAAAGGACAGAGGGGCCGGCAGGGCGAAGTCGATGCGGTCTTCGAGGATCGAGCCGGTGCCGTCGGGAATGAATAGGTGGGTGTGGTTCCAGGACGCGAAGGGGCCGCGGATCTGGGTGTCCCGGAACATCCGCCCCGGCTCGCAGGCCGTATGGACGGCGTCCCAGGCTGAAAAAACCGGGCCTGTCTTGATTTTAAGGCGCACCTTCGTGCCGGTGTCGACCCCCGGGGTCTTGGAAAGGATGATCAGCGGGGCAAAGGGCGGACTGAGGCGCCGGATGGCCCCCTCACGGGCGTGCCAGTCAAATACGTCTTCGGCCGGGGCCGCGACGGGCGTTTGTCTGATAAAGGTCTGTGTGGTCATAGGCGGCATTTAACCTTGTGGCCGAGTCGGATCCATCGGGTGGTGATGTCCACGTCGTAGACGGCGATACCGACGCCCCGGTCCGCGGCCCGGCGCAGGGCCTTGCCGTAGGCGGGATCGATGTCGTCGGCCGGACTGAACTCCGAGGCGTCCATGCGCTGGATCAGATAGAACATCATGCAGCGATGCCCCTCTGCCAGCAGGGTTTCCAGTTCATGAATGTGCTTGAGCCCCCGCTCGGTCACCGCGTCGGGAAACCGGGCCCGGCCGTCGGTGACCAGGGAGCAGTTCTTGATTTCCACATAGCAACGTCCCCGGACCGGGTCTGACAGCATCAGGTCCAGCCGGGACCTGTCGTTGATTTTGACCTCGGCCGTCACCGTGTCGTATCCGGTAAGCTCCTCGATCAGGCCGGCTTCTGCGGCGGCGCGGACCAGCCGGTTGGGCACCCCCGTGTTCACCCCCACCAGGGACGAACCCATGTCGATGATCTCGAAGGTGTAGGCCAGCTTCCGCCGGGGATCGTCATGGGCGGACAGATACACCGGCCGTCCCGGTTCCGAACAGGCCTTCATGGACCCGGAATTGGGGCAGTGGGCCGTGACCGTCCGGCCGTCGTCCAGGCGGACATCGGCCAGAAACCGTTTGTATCGGCGGATCAGGGTGCCTTGGACCAGGTCCGGCCAGACCAGGCCCCCCCGGCGGTCAGGGACGGCGGTCACCTCTCACTCCCCGAGGGCCAGAAGCTCATCCACGCCGGGCGAGGTTTCGAGCGTCCTTGAAAAATCGCGTTTTTCCTCGATGGCCTTCTTGACGGCGGAGCCGGCGGCGGTGTCTCCGTATAGGATGGCGCCCTCCAGGCGGCCGTCGCGGAAGATCAGCTGAATATAAACGTCGTCGGTCTCTTTTTCGATGACGGTGACGCTTCCGTCGGCGGGTTCGATGGCGCCGATGCTGAACAGATCCACGCCAAGGACCTTGATGGTGTTGGACCGGGGAATACCCCCGAAGGCGGTTTTCTTTCCGGCGGCGTTCATCCCGGCAATGGTGCCCTGGAACATGGCCGCGTTCCACAGGCCGTAGAGCACGCCCCGGTGTTCGGCGATGTCCCCGGCCGCGTAGATGCCGTCGACGGAGCTTTCCATGAAATCGTTGACGAGAATGCCCTGGTTCACCTCAAGGCCCGTGGTCCGGGCCAGGTAACTGTTGGGCCGGATACCGGCGGCAAAGATCACCAGATCGGCATCGACGGTTTTGCCGTTGGCCAGCACCAGGCGGGCCGCCCGTTCGTCCCCTTCGATCTCTTTGACCGTCGTTCCCGTTTCAAGGGAGATACCAAGACCCCTGACAAGACCGGCCAGCCGGGTTGCGGCCTTGCGGTTGAGCTGGCGGGGCATCAGGTAGTCGAACCCCTCGATGACGGTCACGGAAAGGGACGGCGCGGCGTTGACCAGTCCGGCGGCCGCCTCCAGCCCCAAAACACCTCCGCCGATGACCACGGCCGAAGATGACCGGGGGGCCGCTTCAAGAATTTCCTTCACATGATCGGTGGTCCGCAGGGTGGTCACGCCGTTCTTCTGGGCTCCCGGAACAGGCGGAATGAAAGGATGGGCTCCGGCGGTGATGATCAGCTTGTCATAATCCAGTTTCCTTCCGTCGCGCAGGTGGACCTGCCGTGAGGAGGGGCGGCATTCGACCACTTCGGCCCCGAGCATCAGGTCGATCCGTTTTTCGGTGTACCAGCGTTCCGGATGGATGGGCAGGGCGTCCTCGCGGACCTCGCCGGCCAGCAGCCGGGTAAGATTGAGGCGGTAATAGGGCAGGCAATCTTCCTTGGACAGCAGTACAATGTCGGCCGATTCCGATTCGGCGCGCACGGCTTCGGCCGCCGACACCCCGGCGATGCCCGCACCGACGATCAGGACGCGGCGTTTGTCCCCGCTGCCTGAATCACCGGTTTTTTGGGGGTGAATGGGCTGGAATTTGGCGGAATCGACGCCGCAGACCGGGCAGGTGTCCGGCGGGCTGTCTTCGCGGTGGGTGTAGGTGCAGACCAGGCAGGTCCAGCCCTCGATGGCCTGTTTTTCTTTGGGCGGAGCCTGTCCAAAGGGTTCAAATTTGTCTTCGGGGGCACCGCAGACCACACACTGGGCCGGGGGGGCATCACCCTTGTGAATATAACCGCATACGGTACACCGCCATTCATTTGTCGTCGCACTCATCTGTGTGGTAACTCCGTTTTTATTCGGTCAGGGGGATACGGTTTTGCCTCGGAGGATCCCCGGAAGGGGCAGGGCCTGCGGTGTGTCCGTCCGAACCCTGTGCGGGGCTCAGGCGGCATGGGCAAAGCAGGGCGCCTCGCCTCAAAAAAGAATGCGGACGGTCAACGCCGTCCGCATGCCGATTCTGTCCGGGTCGGGGTATTAGCCCGCCCGCTGTCTGTCTCTTAACGGTATGCGATCAGGCGCCTGCTCAGGAGCTTGATATGACCCATTTCTTCCTTGATGATGTTGTCGATCTTGTCTTTGCCCAGCTTGCCGGGAACCAGTTCTTTCATGCCCAGGTAAAAGACGATGGAATCTTTTTCCGCACCGATGGCGGCCTTGAGAATGTCGACCATGTTGGTGGGGTCGAGTTCTTTTTCAAAAAACACGCGGGTGTCTGCAAGAGCTTTGAGGTACTGGGGCGCTTCACCGTCGGGATCGAAGGTCGTGGCTTCCTTTTCCTGGGGAAGGAGATCCTTTCTCAGGCTTTTGAAGGTCACTTCATGGTCGTCTTCCATTTTGGCCAGCTCGATCAGGAAATCCTTTTCCTCACCGGAAACACGTTCAGCTGCTTTGCGGTAAAATGCAGCGCCGTTGCGTTCGATCTGTTCGGCCATCTCAAAAATTTCATCCGCATTAAAATCCAGTGCCATCGTGAAACTCCTTTCAATCATTCGTGAAAATGTCAGTGACTATTCAAAGTGGTTTTAAGCCAGTTCTTGATTTCAGTGTCAAGTTCGTATATTCCCTTATGATAGCCTACAGAGTCAAGGAATTTTTTTTCAAGTTCCACGGGCATTCTGAAGCGCGCCAGCTCTTCCATGTCGAAACCGTTTCGCTTCACCAGAACGATGTAAGGTTGGGCTTCCCATGTGGTGATGGCAAAATAGATCGATTCGTCATGGCTGCCCCGTGCCCGGTATCCGTCAACGGACCAGCCGGCGCCCCATTCCAGATGACGCCCCACGGCCGTGGCCGGGTTCAGATCCCATTCCACGGAATTTAAAAGGGGGATGTTTTTCCTGAGTTCATCTATTTTAAGCATGGCGGCCTCCTTGGTTGGGTTGATGAACGATCATGGTTGCTAATATGTTAATTCAATATCCATGCCGGCGCCGTCCCGCCGACGGTTGAATCCAGGCGTCGCATGTATCGTGTCTTTTCCTGCGGGACGGGTTTTTGTCGTTCACGCTGACGGTCGCGAGCACGGCGGTGGTGCCGCGCCGTGACAAACCCGTCCCCGTCATGCGCCTTCCTATAAAAAAGGTATTGAGAATTTTCCGTCAGCAGGTATGATAGAAGAACGTTTTTTTTGTCTTACAATACAACCTGTCTCATAATGATTTGTGATACACCGGCATCGCGTTGTGCCCGTATGGTTTTTTATCAAAGCGGAGGCGGTTCACGGATCACCCCGTGCACGTGAGCCCGCCGGTTGAAACAACGGGATTGCCCCGGGACACTGGACTGCGGAAGCGGGGGGACGAGCCGCCGCACGCCCGAGGAGTGCATCATCTGGCATGGAATATGTATGTCGTCCAGGCCATTTCAACCCTTTTTAACCCCTTTCACCTGTGACACGACGGAGGCATTCATGGATGTGGTTTTTCTTTCCCGGCTTCAGTTCGCTGCGGCAACAATGTTTCATTTTCTGTTCGTCCCTCTGACCCTGGGACTTTCGCTGATCCTGGCCTTCATGGAAACACGCTACGCCTGGACCAAAGATGAGGATTATCTGAGGATGACCAAGTTTTTCGGCAAGCTGTTTCTGATCAACTTCGCGGTGGGCATCGTTACCGGCATCACCCTGGAGTTCCAGTTCGGCACCAACTGGTCCCGGTATTCCCAGTACGTGGGGGATATTTTCGGTTCCCTCCTGGCCATCGAGGCCACCACGTCCTTCTTCCTGGAATCCACCTTCCTGGGCATCTGGATTTTCGGCTGGAAAAAGCTGTCGGCCAAGGCCCATGCCGTGGTGATGTGGCTGGTGGCCCTGGCCGGTTCCCTGTCCGCCATCTGGATTCTGTCGGCCAACGGATGGATGCAGCACCCCGTGGGCTACGAAATCCGGAACGGGCGGGCAGAACTCACCGATTTTTTTGCCGTTCTGTTCAATAAATTCGCCCTGCTCGAAATGTTCCACACCCTTGTGGCCTCGTATATTTTCGGCGCCTTTGTGGTGATGGGCATCAGCGCCTATCATCTGCTCAGGAAAAACGAGGTCCGGCTGTTTACCAAATCCTTCCGCATGGCCCTGAACGTGGGGCTTGTCGCCTCGGTTCTGGCGTTTATTTCCGGCGATCTCCACGGCATTCACGTGGCCGAGGTCCAGCCGGCAAAGCTGGCCGCCATGGAAGCCCACTGGGAAACCCAGGCCAAGGCCCCGATTCTTATGTTCGCTATTCCCGATGAAGAAAACGAGCGAAATATCATTGAAATCGGACGGATTCCCGGCCTGCTCAGTTTTCTGGCCACCCACGATGTCAACGCCGTGGTCACCGGTCTCAAAGACATCCCCAAAGATGAACGCCCCCCGGTTCTGATCACGTCCCTGGCCTTCAAGGCCATGGTGGGACTGGGCACCTTTTTCCCGCTGATCACCCTGGTGCTGTGGATCAGGCGCAAGAAGCTGCTGGAAACGCCCCTTCTGCTCAAGCTGATGGTCTACGCCATACCTCTTCCGGTGGTGGCCCTGGAGGCCGGGTGGGTCCTGGCCGAGGTGGGCCGCCAGCCCTGGATCGTTTACGGCCTGATGAGGACCTCTGACGCCGCGTCCCCGGTGACCGGGCCCCAGGTGCTCATCACCCTTGTCGGGTTTATCGTGGTCTACGGTCTTCTGGGCGCCGTGGGGTATTTTCTGATGTTCAGACACGCCCGCAAGGGACCGGCTCCGGCCTGATTTTTCGCTTAGAGGGATGACACACCGCCTGTCTCATATTTATGGTGATACAGGCGGCGGATATCATAACAAAAACGCACCCGCCGGGCGGGTCTTTATTCGGAGGTTCACATGGAATTGCAATCGGTATGGTTTTTTCTCTGGGGTTTGCTGTGGGCGGTTTTTTTCATGACCGACGGCTTCGATTTCGGGGTTGGCACCCTTTACCCCTTTCTGGGCAAGACCGATGAGGACAGAAAGGCGATGATTGCCGCCATCGGCCCTGTCTGGGACGGCAACGAGGTCTGGATGATCACGGCGGGCGGGGTGACCTTCGCCGCCTTTCCCACGGTCTATGCCGTGATGTTTTCCACGCTTTACACGCCGCTGATGCTGATTCTTTTCGCCCTGATCGTGCGGGGGGTGGCCATCGAGTTCCGCAACCAGATCGATAACCCGGCCTGGAAAAAGGTCTGGGACACCTGTTTCATCATCGGCAGCGCGGCCCCGGCCCTGCTGTTCGGGGTGGCCTTCGCCAACATCTTCAAAGGCCTTCCCATTGACGGCGACGGCATCATGCACGGTAATCTTCTGACCCTCCTCAACCCCTACGGGCTTCTGGGCGGCGTTCTTTTTCTTTCGATGTTTGCCCTGCACGGGGCCCTGTGGCTGGGACTGAGGACCGAGGGCGAGCTTCACGACCGGGCGGCCCGCACGGCGAATCTTCTCTGGCTGCCGGTTTTGATTCTCATCCTGGTGTTTGTCGGGGCGTCCTATGCGGCCACCGACCTTCTTGACAACTATCTGGCCCATCCGGTTTTGTTCATCGAGATCCTGGCCACGGCGGCGGCCCTTGTCGGTGTTCGGTTCTTTCTGAAAAAAGGGGCCTTTTTCAAGGCCTGGGGCGCCTCGGCGGCGGCCATTGTCGGGGCGACGTTTTTCGGCGTTATCGGCATGTTCCCCACCCTGTACGGCTCGACCCTGGACCCGGCCCATTCCCTGACGGCCCATAATGCCTCGTCCAGTCCTTTGACCCTGACCATCATGCTGGGGGTGGCTGTGGTGTTCATTCCCCTGGTCATCGGCTACCAGGCCTGGGCCTACAAGATGTTTTCGGGCAAACTGACCAAGGAAGACCTTAATCACGGTGAGGCGTACTGATCCGGCACGATATTTGATAGATCACTTTCTAAACCCTTTGGAGTATGGAACCGTGAGAAAATGTGATCTGAATATCAAAGCCACACTGAACCTGGTCCAGCAGATGCTGGACCTTGCCGACCAGGGCGATGAACAGCGAGAAGACAGCGGATGCGGCATCATGTTCGGCGTGATCCGGGATTCGGCCTACAAAATCCTGAAGCTTGCGGAAAAGGAGAAAGAGGCCCACATCCGCAAAGGCTGGTGGGATGAGTCCCTCGATGCCTGATCAGGCGGTTTTGCCGTCCGACAGACCTATGTTCCTTTTGTTCACGGCGGCCGGTGTTTGACCGGCCGTCCTTTGACCAACCCATGTTCAAGGAGGATGGATTATGGAAACACGTTGTCCGGGAAACGAACTCAACAAATCGTTAAGCACCCGTATCTGTGTGTGTGCGTCATGCGGCAAGGAAAACGAGATTTTTGCCGACGAGATGAACAAGAAACATTCGTGCACGGCCTGCGGCGCGGCCCTGGATCTGTCCAAATGCAAACATCGGGACTAATTTCACGTTTACAGAATGATGAACGTGTAAAACGTGGTCACATGATGTTTATCGAAACGGGAGTGCTGTTGATTGAAACGACCGTATGTGGATTTGAGTGAATGCGTTCAATGCGGAATCTGCACCGAACTGTTCCCGGATCTGTTTGTGATGAACGATGCGGGGTATGTGGAGGTGGTCGAGCGGGACAGCTATCCCGTTGACAAGGTCGAAGAGGCCATGAAACACTGCCCGGCCGACTGCATTCATGACGAGGATCGTTGATCCGGCCCTTTCGGGGGTGAAACCGACCGAGGATGGTGAGTGATGGCCCTTTCCGTGGTGACGCTGTACCGCGACATTCTGCCCCGAACCAATTGCGGCGACTGCGGGTTCCCGACCTGCACGGCCTTTGCGGGCATGGTGGTCTCCCAAAAATACCCGCTCAAAAACTGCCCCCATATCGGGGCCGACGTGCTGGCCCGTTGTGAGGCGGAACTGGCCGAACAGTATGCCCAGGGTAAGTGGCTGAAACGGGATCTTGCCGAAGACGCCCTGACCTGGGCCCGGAGCCGGGCCGCGTCCATGGCCCTTGACGACCTCCCCGACCGGATCGGGGGACGGCTGGTCGACGGGCTCCGGGGAAAGGTTCTGGAACTGCCGTACTTCAACGGGTTGATCCATGTCGCGGCCGATACGGTCACCCATGCGGACGGCCGCCCTCTGACCCGGTGGGAACAGGTGTTTGTGTTCAACCATCTGGCCCAGGGCGGCATCCGGAAACCCCGGGGCCAGTGGAAGGGTTTTGTGGAATTTCCCAATACCGTATCCAAGGTCGTGACCATGACCGGTCAGGTGGAAGAACCCCTGATCCGTCGCTTTTCAGGCAGAAAAGACGCGCTGCGGGACAAGGCTGCGGCTCTGGGGGCCGTTCCGTTCGATGCCGGGGAGGCGACGGCGGATCTGGCCCTGTGTTTTACCCCGCTGCCCAGGGTCCCCGTGGCGCTTTTGTTCTGGGACGGTGTTCCGGAGGAGGGCTTTGAGGCCCAGGTCCGGCTGATGTTCGATGTGACCGTGACCGAACATCTGGATATCGAATCCATCGTGTTTCTCAGTGAACGGATCAGGCAGCTGCTGTGCGATGACGAGCCGAAATCATGAAACGATACCGCTGCCCCTGCGGCTATATCTACGACCCCGACGTCGGCGATCCCCAGACCCGGATTCCCCCCGGAACCCCCTTTGAACGGCTTCCTCCGGACTGGATCTGCCCGCGCTGCGGTTATGAGCCGAGGTATTTCACCCCCCTTGGCGATCCCGACCCGCCCCCGCCGCGCCGGGGGTGACGGACAACCTGAAATGTGATTGTTGATCGTTCAAGGAACGCACCGTCCTCCGGGGTGGCGCGTTTCGTTTTTTGACGTCCGGGACTCGGAATCGCGATGTGCCGGTGAAAATGTAAAAAAAACAAACATGATGTTTGACATGTTGTTTAAAAGATGACTAAGTAAGTCGGTCGTCCGGGGTTTTACGTTTCCATCGGGATCATTCAGTATCTCCGGCCCTTAGCACGTTCATTCCTCCCGTGCGGCCGGCACGGCGGGGACGTTTTTCAATCGTAAACATGAATTGGGACAGACAGGCGGTCTGTCCGTTGCCGGGTTGTCATGAGCGTCATCGATTCAATCAGGAAAAGCGTGATGAGTCCACTGACCAGAAAGCAGTTTCTGGCCATTCTGGTGTTCAGTTCGGTGATGACCTTCATCGACACAAGTATCCAGCTTTACATCGAATTCAAGGGAGACCTGGGCTACGTGGCCTCCCAGTTCGAGCAGATCGAAAACAGCCATCTGAACAGCCTGGTCTCCAGTCTGTGGAAGCTGGACGAGGAGCAGATCGCCATTCAGCTGGGTAACGCCGTCAGCCTTCGGGATATCGGGTACATCGAGATCCGCGACGACGACGGCCGTGCCACCCATCGGGCCGGAACCCCGGCCCGGGGGCAGAGGTTCCAGTCTCGGACCTACGATATGGTGTACAGCAGCAGTACCATCAACCGCCATATCGGCACCCTGTACGTGGAGGCCGATCTCACGGGGGCTTACCAGCGGCTGTTTCGACGTACCCTGATGATTTTCACCACCCAGGGCATCAAAACCTTTTTCGTGTCCTTTTTCATCCTGTTTATCCTGCATCACATGGTCACCCGGCATCTGATCACCCTGGCGGGCTACATGCGTCAGGTGAACATCGAAACCTTCGACGCCCCCCTGACCCTCAACCGGAAATCCCGGCCCCAGGGCCGTCGGGACGAACTCGACGAGGTGGTCTCGACCATCGACAATCTCAGGAACGCCATCAATTTCTACATCGACAACCAGGACCGGGTGGAAAAGGAACTTCGGTCCAGCGAGCGGAAATTCAGGACCTTCGCCGAACAGGCCATCATCGGCATCTGCATTGTCCGGGACGGGTCGATGATCTTCACCAACGAGGGGTTGTCGTCCATTTACGGATATACCCACGACGAATTCCTGACCTTTGAACGTGAAGGCATTTTGCGACTGTTTCACCATGAGGACGCCCCCATCGCCAAGGACCTTTACAAGGCCAACCTGAGCGGCATCGGTGACTCGGTGGAACTGCGGGCCCTGACCAAAACAGGCCGGGAGAAATGGGTTCAGCTGTTTTCCAAACCCGTCAGCACCGACGAGGGTCTGACCATTTACTGCATCATTGTGGATACCACCGAGCGGCGGCTCTACGAAAACGAAATGACCAAATTCAAGGTCATGACCGACAAGGCCAGCTACGGCGCCTCCATTGTGGATCCCCATGGAAAGATCATCTATGTGAACGACTGTTTCTGCCGGATGCACGGCTATACGTCCGACGAGCTTCTCGGACGGCCCATGACCCTGGTCTATCCCCGGGAACAGGCGGGACGGGCGAGCCGGCTGAAACGCCTGCTGCTCGACAAGGGGCACTACGCCGCCGAGCCCGTCGACCATGTGACCAAAGACGGCCGGGTCTTTCCCACGCTCATGAACGAAAATCTGATTCAGGACGCCCAGAACCGACCCCTCTTTTCATCGGCCACCACCATCGATATCACCGACATGCGGCAGCTCGAAGAACAACTCAAGCATTCGCACAAGATGGAGGCCATCGGCACCCTGGCCGGCGGGGTGGCCCACGACTTCAACAACATTTTAGGAATTGTCCTGGGCAATGCCGAGATGGCCCTGCAGTGGATTCCCGAAGCCAGCCCGGCCTGGATGAATCTCACCGAAATCCTCACCGCAAGCAACCGGGCCAAGGGCGTGGTCCGCCAGCTTTTGAACTTCAGCCGAAAATCCGAGGAACAGGAAAAGGAACCCAGCCGGATCGGGCCCCTGGTCAGGGAATCGGTAAACCTGCTTCGGGCCTCGCTGCCGAAAACCATCGAGATCAGCTATTCTGAAGAAGAGGACCTTCCGGCGGTGATGGCCAACCCCACCCACATCCATCAGATCATGATCAACCTGTGTACCAACGCGTCCCATGCCATGGAAAAAAAGGGCGGGGTCCTTCGCATCGAACTCGGTCGTTACACGATGAACGGCAAACCCGAAGACGGCGCTCCGGCGCTTCCTTCGGGATCCTATGTCCGCGTGAGGGTCCAGGATTCCGGGGACGGCATCCCCAGGGACGTGATCGACAAGGTCTTCGTGCCCTACTTTACCACCAAGGAAACGGGCAAGGGAACAGGCATGGGACTTTCCGTGGTCCACGGCCTGGTCAAAAATCACGGGGGAGACATCGTGCTCGAAAGCCGGGAGGGGGAAGGGACCCTGGTGACCCTCTATCTGCCGGCCATGGAGACGCCGCCCCCCAAAGAAGCCGCGGCCCTGCCGGATTTGCCCCGGGGGACCGAGCGGGTGCTGTTCGTCGACGACGAGGGAGCCCTGGTGGACATTGTCCGGGACATGCTCGAGCGGTTCGGCTACCGGGTGGAGGCCCACAAGCACCCCGTGGAGGCCCTGGACCGTTTCCGGGAAGCGCCCGACGCCTTCGATCTGATCATTACGGACCTGTCCATGCCGTTCATGACCGGCGACCAGTTGATCCGTCATGTTCTTGCGATCCGGCCCGCCATGCCCATCGTGTTGTGCACGGGATTCCATGACGATCTGTCCGACGACAAAGCCCGGGCCATGGGTCTCCGGGCCGTACTCAACAAACCCGTCAATCTGAGGGATCTGATCATCGGGGTGCGCCGGGCCCTGGACAATCCGACCTGAGAGGCCGAAACGAAAGGAGAAAAGCTATGGATATTTCCTGGTCGTACATGAGGAAGGGGTGACAGTCCTGTTCAAAAGCCCAGGCGGTGCTTGGCGCAGGAAAACACACGCAGCGCGACGTCCGTGACGCGCGCAGGGAAACGATCGAGGAGGAAGGGGCCTGGGCCCTGATCACGTCCTGTGATACGGTGGTTGTCGCCAAAGGAAAATCCATGGTCGAATGGACGCCTTCGGCCGATAACCGGGACGAAATCCTCAAGGCGGCCATGGGCCGGAGCGGCACCCTGCGGGCGCCGACCGTGAGGGTGGAAAACACCCTTGTCATCGGTTTCAACGAGGCGGTGTACGCCCGCTTTTTTTCATAGCGTGTCACCGGGAAAGATAAAAAGTCTTTGACGCGTCCCTGCGGGCGCACGTATAATGTTCGGCATTATCCCGGCTCCTGTCCTGTCCCGTCGGGAGTCATCCGTCTGAAACACCTGTCTCATGATACAGCCGCCCCGGGGCGTTCCCGGAGAAAGCAACGTGATCGCATCGACCCGAAATCAGAGGAGGAACGCATGGAACGTGAAGCCTATCAGGACATCATCGGTTTTGCCGTCGAGTGTGAACTGGAAGCCGAAGCCTTTTACGAAAGCATCGCCGCCCGGTTGAACAATCCGACGCTCAAAGAACTGTTTACCCAGTTCGCCAAAGAGGAAAAGGGCCACCAGGCCATCTTGAAAGAGATTTACAACAAGCCCGACAACTACAAGTTGTTCGACGGCTCCAAAGATTACAAGGTTTCGGAAACCATGGAGTTTCCGGTTCTTTCCGATACCATGACGCCGGCGGATGCCTTCGCCATCGCCATGAAAAGCGAGGAGATGGCCGTGACCCGCTACCGGATTCTTTCAGACGGCTGCGCCGATGCGGACCAGAAAAAGGTTTTCGACAATCTGGCGGCCATGGAATCGGAACATAAACACAAGATGGAACAGGCCTTTGTCAATGCGGCTTACCCCGAAGTGTGGTGACGGCGGCATACCCTGTGCAGATCTTTCTTTTACCGTCACCCGATCGATGACCGGTCGATTCACCCGAAAAAAGGAGGTCAGTATGAATACATGGAAATGTGAACAATGCGGTTACCAGTTCAAGGCGGATGCTCCCCCTGAAACCTGCCCGTCCTGCAAGGCCAAATGCGCCTTTCTGGATGTGACCGTCTACACTCCGGACAGACAGTTCGAAAACGCGGACAACCGCATCAAGCCCAGGCCCGACAAGTAGGGGCGATTCGACAATCGCCCGCTTGGCTGATTCGACACTCGCCCCGACGCGGCGGAAGAAGACCATTCAGGCCCCCGGCAGCCCTGCCGGGGGCCTGTTTTGTTTGACGGTTTCGTAAGCCTTCCCGGTTAACCCCGGGGCGTCAGGGCCGGATCGGGTCATGGGTCCCGGAGCACGCGATGGACCAGGGCGGTCAGGTCCGCTTTGCTGAAGGGCTTTCGGATGAAGCCGGAAAGGCCGCTCTGTTCCATGGCCTCGGCATCCTCGCCGGGGGTGAAGCCCGAGGCCAGAATCACCCGGACATCGGGCCGGAGTCGGATAAGGGCCTCGAAGCAGTCCCGGCCGTTCATCACCGGCATGATCATGTCGAGGATTACCAAATCAAAGGCGCCCTCGTTCTCGATGAACCGGTCCAGGGCTTCGCGGCCGTTTTCGGCGCAGACCACATCGTAACCCAGCCGGCCAAGAATGGTCGAGGCGATGTCGCGCATGGCTTCTTCGTCATCGGCCAAAAGGATCCGCCCGATGCCTGACGCGGGGGTGTCGGAGGGCGGGATCTCGGGTGCGTCCTCCGATCCGTGAAGCACGGGGAAGAGAAGATGGAAGCATGTGCCCCGGCCCGGTGTGCTGGTGACCCGGATGCTGCCCCCATGCTGTTCGACGGTTCCGAAAACGGCGGAAAGGCCCAGACCGGTTCCCTTGCCCTGTGCTTTGGTGGTGAAAAAAGGCTCGAAAATCCGGGGAAGATGATCGGGGGCGATGCCGCAGCCGGTGTCGGCGATGTCAATGGCGATGTGGGGTCCGGGCATCAGGGTGAATCCGGCCATCCGGCAGGCGCTCTCGTCCAGAAACACCCGGCGCAGGGTGACGGTGATCGAGCCGCCCTCGGGCATGGCATGGGCGGCGTTGATCAGAAGGTTGAGCAGGGCGTTGTGCAGTTGGGAACCGTCCCCCAGAATCCGGGCGGGGGTTTCGTCCAGAGAAACGGTCAGCCGGATGCGCCGGTCGATGGTGCGCTCGATGATGGCCAGTGCGTCCCGGATCAGCCGGCTGACGTCCAGAGGTTTCATCTCCGCGGCCTGCTTTCGGGAAAACATCAAAAGCTTGGCCGTCAGGTCGGCGGCGCGCTGGGCGGCGCGGATGATTAAATCCAGGTACCGGGCGGTTTCCTCGGTCTGCGAGACGACGTCATTGAGCAGCTCCGCCGAGCCCAGGATGGCGCCGAGCATGTTGTTGAAATCGTGGGCCACCCCGCCGGCCAGCTGGCCCAGGGCCTGCATTTTCTGGGACTGGCGGAGCTGCTCTTCCAGGGCGTATTCTCCGGTGACGTCCCGGAACACCAGGACCACGCCGATCATCTCCCCTTTGGCATTTCGGATGGGCGCTCCGGAATCGGCGATCTGGTGTTCCTTGCCGTCGCGTGAGATCAGCAGCGTATGGTTGGCGAGCCCCACAACGGCACCGGTGCTTAGCACCCTGGCCACCGGGTCGTCCACGGGTTTCCGGCTGTGGGCGTTGATGATTACGAATATGTCGGAAAGGGGGCGGCCCAGGGCCTGGTCCACGGACCAGCCGGTCAGGGCCACGGCAACGGGGTTCATGCGTACGATCCGGCCCTCGGTGTCGGTGGCGATCACCGCGTCGCCGATGGAATCAAGCGTCACCCGAAGGCTCTCCTCGTTTTGCCTCAGTTTCTCCTCGGCCCTTTTCTTGTCGGTGATGTTGACCGTGGCGCTCATGATCACCGGCTGGTCGCCCCAGTCGATCATCCGGCTGGCGAACAGGCTGTGAAAGATGGTGCCGTCGTTGTCACGGAAGCTTATTTCGCGAAGCGGGCAGGTCCCCGTCCGCCGGAGTTCATCGACGATCCGGGCCCCGTCTTCAGGGTCGATGTGGCGGCCAAGCTCTTCCATGGTTCGTCCGATGACGGCGTCCCGGGGGAGGTTCACGGTTTCACAGAAATACTGGTTGACCAACAGGTACCGCCCGGAAAAATCATTGATCACGCATGAGAAGGGAGCCATCTCGAACAGGGTGGAGAACCGCTCCCGGCTGGCGGCCAGTTCCGTCTCCATTTTCTTTCGGGCCTCGATGTCCACCATGGACACCACGATGCTGTCTCCCACCACCGTGGCTCCGATCAGAAAGACCCTGTCCGATCCGTCCTTGCACCGGATGGTGTATTCACCCTGCTCGATCCGCCCCCCGGTGTCGATGGCCTGGGCCAGGGCCTGGTCCCATTTTTCCCGGACCTCTATGCGGTAGTCCGGGTCCGGATAGACGGTCCGGAACCAGGCGTCGGCATCGGGGATGTCGGCGGAGGTGTACCCGGTTATCCGGGAAATGGCCTCGTTGAACCGCAGAATCTCGCCCCCCATGCCCACCTCGATCAACGGAATCGGAGCCTGGATAAACAAATCGAGGTAACGTTTGTCTTTGCGCGTGATTTCCTCGTGGGCCGCCTTGAGCCCTTCAACCTTTCGGGCCAGGTTTTTCCGGAGAATCTGGGTGACGATCAGAAGGATAACGACTGTGAGGGCGGCGGCGGCACCGATGAGCATCAGCCGTTTGCGGAGGACGGGCGACAGGCCCGCGTCGGGTTTGAGGGCGATCCACCGGTCCCGGGTCGCATTGAGGGCAGCGGAGCCGATGGCGGCAAGGGCCTTGTCGACGGCGCTGTAAAGGTCCGGATACCGCCGGCTGACGCCGATGCGAAACACAAAATCGTAGTCCAGGGTTCCGGCGACATGGAGGCTGCTGATGCCGTTTTGAACGATGTAGTGGGAGGCCACGGCCAGGTTTTCCACATAGGCGTCCACCTTGCCGAAGGCCACGGCCGAAAGCCCATCCTCCACACCGGGCACGGGAACAAGGGTCAGTCGGTCTCCGGCTTCCCGTCGGAGATAGTCGACGGTGGCATAGCCGTCGACCGCGGCCACCTTAAGGCCGTGAAGGTCCGCCAGGGACAGCTGGTGCCCCAGGCGATCGGTGCCGATGATCACCACCGGGACCCGGGCGTAGGGGCGGGTGAACAGAACAAAGTGATTTCGTTCGGGCGTCTGGACGATGGTGGGGGCGACGGCGCAGGTTCCGTCCTTGAGGGCGTCGAGATGGGCGGTCCAGTCCTTGCACACCTTTTTGGTGAACGTCACCCCGAGGCGCTTTTCCACCAGGCGGATGATATCGGCCCCCATGCCGGTGAAACGTCCCTCGTCATCCTGATACTCCAAAGGGGGAAAATCCGGATTGAACCACAGTTCCACCCGGGGGGCGGTGCCGGCCAAGGCGGCCCGTTCGGCATCGGTTAAACGCAGGTCCGTCTGGACGTCGGCCCGGGCGGCCGAAACGGTGAGAATCATGGACAGAGTCAGGCCGGCCCATCGTAAGAGAGCCCGGGCGCCGGTACGGTCTGGGTGTGTCATCATCAAAAAACCTCGGTCGGGCTCGATCAAGACCCTGCGGCGGTCCGGCCTTGTCGATGGGTTTCGTGTGTGTCGATGTCGTAAGCGTTGGGGAATTACAGCGAACGGAAAAATTTCGGATATCCTATCACATCACCGTATCGTTTGCACTCATGAATTCTTTGATACAGGGTTATGACACGTTGGACAAACGTCAGGCCGTGAATCCATAAAGGATGATGGTCATCGGTCCAATACCTTCGCGGCAGTGAGCTGCACTGAGATGTCAATCCTTATGACGATTTCGGTGCCCGTTCCGGGGACCGAGTGGATGTCCAGCCGTCCTCCGATCAGATGGACCCGTTCCTCGATGCCCTTGAGGCCCATGCGTCTGTCAAGGACGGCGTTGGGCAGGCGCTCATCGACATCGAACCCCACCCCGTCGTCCTTGATCGACAGGGTGATATGATCGGGGGTGGCCACCAGGCTGACCACCACGTTTGCGGGCCGGGCATGGTTCCTGACGTTGTTCATGGCCTCCTGGAAGATCCGGTACAGATTGATTTCCGTGGTATCGTCGAAACGCCGGTTTTTCATGCCCGAGGTGTAGAACGACACGTGGACCGAGCCGTCATTGAAAAAAGTGTCGCATAAAAGTCCCATGGCGTGGACAATGCCGAATTCGTTGAGGCTGGGCGGCCGGAGATTGTATGAGATGCTCCGGACGTTGTCGATGGTGCTGCGAAGGATCCGGATCGATTGCCGGACGTCGGCTTCCGCGTCGCCGGTTTTTTCCGCCGCGAGGTTGTCCAGAAGAATTTCCTGCCGGATCAGCAGGGCGGCCAGGTCCTGGGCCACGCTGTCGTGAAGATCGCAGGCAATGCGCTGCCGTTCCTTTTCCTGGATGCGAAGGTTTTCCCGGGTCAGGATACGGATGCTGTTTTCGGCCCGGCGGCGTTCGTTGATTTCCAGGGCCAGGGCCTCGTTGGTAAGGCTCAGGGAACGGGTGCGCTCCGTGACCAGGGCATTTAATTCCTCTTCCTTGATCAGGCTCGCCCGGGTGACCAGCCATTTTTCCGTCAGGGCCGAGGCCAGCTGTTCGACCTCGCAGGTGTCGAACGGCTTCTTGAGAATCAGAACGTTCGGCGTGGGACCGAGTTCCCGGGTGATGTCCTGGAAGGAATAGTCCGCGTAGGCCGTGCACAGCACCACCTGGACAAAGGGGTCGTCCCGGAGGATGTACCTGATGGTCGCAAGGCCGTCCATGCCCGGGGGCATGCGCATGTCCACGAAGGCCAGCATGAAGGGTGATCCGTCTTCTCGGGCCTTGCGGATCATGGATAGGCCGTCTTGGCCCTGGAGGGCGAAAGACAGGCGGTAGGGCGGCGCCGGGACGGACTCGGGGCCCGGCGGCGTCATGTCGAAATAATCGGAGGCCAGGTGATCGATGGCGGCGTAGGCGTTTCGGTTCGGACTGAGGATTTTCAGGAAATCCTGATGGATGTCGGGGTTGTCGTCGATGATCAGAATGGGTCTGGGAGCGCTGCTCTGGTGTATCATGGCCGGCCTGTCTCGGGTTCGATGGGAAGTTTGAGTTCGAACAGGGCGCCCTGATCGTTTCCGCCGCTGAAGACGGAAAGGCTGCCCTGCATGTCCTGGGCGAACAGGGCGCAACTGTGAAGGCCGAACCCGTGCCCCTGTTTCTTGGTGGTGAAGCCGTGGTTGAAAATCCGGAGCTTGTGTTCCGGAGGAACGCCGATGCCGTTGTCGCTGACATGGATGACCAGAAACCCGTCTGCGGTCTGTCGGACCGAAAGGCCGATGACCCGCTCGCGGCCCCTTGTTTCGCGTAGGGAATCGATGGCGTTGTTGATCAGGTTGGTGAGAATCTGAATGACCTTGTGCCGGGAAAGACGGAGCCCCGGCAGGTCACAGGGTTCGTAATCCAGCCGGATGTGATGCCGGGACAGGGCGTCGCCGCAGAACTGGACGGCCGTGCGGATCAGTTCGTCGACCGGGACACGATCCGCGAGGTCTTCGGACTTGCTGTAACGCTGCTGGCAGGTGACGATGTCGGTGATATGGGCCACATGCCGGGACAGGGCCTCCATGTCCCGGACCAGGGCCTGGTTTTCTTCGTCAAGATGGCCGGACAGGGCCGTGAGAAAGGCCGCCATCTTTTCGCCTCGGCCTTCCCGGGTCAGATAGTCGCTCAGCCGGTCCCGGTTTTCCTCCATCTCCCGGGCGATCCGGCCGATGTGAGAGACCCGGGACTCGAAGACCCGCCGTGACGCCGTCGTGATGATCACATTGATGCTGTTCAGGATGTTGCCCACATTGTGAAGGACATCGATGGCCGTTTCGGCCATGCCCGCCCGGTGGGCGGTGTCGAGCAGGATGTCGTGTTTCTTCCGGATTTCGTCGCGGGACTGCTCAAGGGCCTCGGCCATGTGATCGATGGCCCGGCTGAGCACTTCGAGTTCGTCGCCGGTGCGGATGCCCGACCGGACCGACAGATCTCCTTCGCCGATCTGATGGGTGGTCCGGGCCAGAAGGCCGATGGGCCGCGCCATGCGCCGGGCAAGAATGAACGAGACCACAAGGCTGGCCGTCACCGAGGCCAGGGCGATCCAGAAGGTCCGGGCGTAGAGGGTTTTAAGGTCCCGGCGGTATTCGTCCGTGGACAGACCGATGTGGATGTAGCCCCATCCCATGCCTGAGAACGTCACCGGGTAGGACGTATGGAACACCTCCCTCTCCGCGACGGGACTGCGGGCGATCAGGACCGGCCCGGGGGAAAGCTCCGAATGGTTTGCCCCGGATGTCTGGTGCCAGGCGTTTTTTTGGTTGACGATGGCCGAACCGTCCTTTCGGCCGAAGATGACATACAGAACCAGGGGATTCTCGTCGATGACCCCCAGGCTGTTTTCAATGGCGTCACCGTAATCTTCGAGGACAATGGCGGTGGAAATGACAGGTGACAGGGCCGAATGGATCAGTCGTGCGTACCGGGTCAGCCCGGCGATGATTTTCCGTTTCTGGGCCGGGATCACCGACAGCCCGAAGACGATCACCGTCAGGACCGCGATCAGCCCGCTCAGGGTGAAAAAACGAAAAAAGAAACGTTTTCGGGGCGGCGGATCATCGATGGGGGGGCGGGTCGTTCCCATGGCCGCCTTACTCCCCGTGTCCCGAAAGGGTCCGGTGGGACCGGTAAAGGGCCTCGATGGTGGCGATGGATTCGGCCCGGTAGGGAGACACCCCGTTGACCCGGAACATGGACAATATTTTCCGGCCCTCGGGATCGCCGGGCAGACCGTCGATGAGCGCAAGCATCAATTCCCGGGTGGCCGCATCGATGCCGTCGACGATGGCGAACAGGCCGATCAGAAAGTCGGGAGACTCGATCAGGGTCGTGAGCCGGGCTCCGATCTGGGGATTGAGTTCGGTCATCACCGCGAAGGTCGAGGCCTGGACGACACAGGCGTCGGCCTTGCCGAAAAAGACCTTGAGTATGGCCTGGGATTCTTTTTTCACGGTGGACAGCGATGCGAAAAAATCACGGCCGCCGGGCAGGGACCGCTCGAGAAGCAGGGTGTCCAGCCACATGGCGGACACCTTCCCGTGGCCGGCGGTTTCGAGCAGCATGGCCGTGTCCCGCAGATCGTCAAGGGAGGTGAAACGATCCTTTCGGGTCAGCAGGACGAAGCGGGTGATGGCCGAGTCCCCGAGGGTGGCGGCCCGGACCGGTATCAGCCTGTTTTCATGACGGGTCGTCAGGTAGTCGAGGGTGGTGACCCCGAGGCCCTGAATCCGACCCGCACGGATGGCCAAAATGGCCGAGTCGATGTCCGGGTAAAGCGTCACGTTGCCTTTGTGCTCCGGATATTTTTCCTTGAACCGCGATTCGAAGATCAGACGGATGGCGATCTTGGCGTCTTCGATGGACACGCCGGTGAACGAATCGATCACATAGCCGACGTTGACATGGATTGCCGGTCGGTCGGCCGGGTTGCAGGCAGCCGGACAAGGCCGAAGGACGGAAACGGCGACCGTCAGCATGGCCAGGGCGGCCGCTGTCCGGAAAAACAAGGCACGGAAAACACCGGGTCTGCGGTGTGTCGTCATGAGGCCTCCTCCGTTTTGTCAAGGGCTTTTCCGATGATGGTGTCGAGGGCGGCCCGTGATTCGATGTGATGGTAGAGGGCGCTGACGTGACGGATTTTGACGTAGGTTTCGAGGATCAGCGTCTCGGTGACCTTGTCCAGGTCGATGACCTGACGGTCATAGGCCTTCATGCAGAGGATCCGGTTCTCTTCGGCACTTTGGACCGCCTCCGTGATATCGAGGATTTCGCGGGCATGGCGGTCGATGAGGATCAGGGTCTGCCTGATCCTGAGGGCCAGACCTTCCTTGAACAGGAGTTTTTTCTGTTCGGCCGCGGCCAGGCCCGTCCGGGCCGCAGCGATTCGGTTCCGGGTGAGAAAGCCCTCGAACAGGGGCAGGCGCAGGTAAAGGCCCAGGGAATAGCCGTCCCGGTTGCTGTCGGTCATCAGCCCGTCGCGGCCGTCGGTGTCCATGGCGAACAGCCGGCCTCCCACAAATACGGTGGGCAGCCTTGCGCCTTTCCGTTCATCCACGGTCAGCGTATGAAGGTCGATTTCGGCGGCGATGGCCGTATGGTCCGGGTTGAACACGTAAGCCTCGCTGATCAGAACCGCAGGGTCCGCGTCGAGCGGTTCGAAAGGCAGGTCGGTGCCGGCCGCCGTGATTTCTCTGTCGTTTCCCAGTCCCAGGGTGTTGGTCAAACCGGCCTCGGCCAGATCGAGGTTGCTGTCCAGAGAGGATACATAGGCCCGGAATCCGGCGGTGATGGTCTTGATGCGCAGGTAGTCGCTTTTGTCGACCGTGAGCGACCCGTCGGTGTAAAAGGCTTCCGTGATCCGAAGGAGCGTTTCGAAATGGGCCAGCATGTCCCGGCCGACGGCCTGAATCCGACGGGCCAGCACCACGCCGTAAAACAGGCGCTTGACGTCGCAGAGTATCTCAAGATCCGTGCGCCGGGCGTTTTCACGGGAGATGTCGATGCCGATGGACGCTTTCCGGACAGCCTGCTTTCGGCCGCCTGCGAGCAGGGGCCAGGTCATGTCCACCGAGGCGGACCGGATATCCCGGTCCGTCAGGTCCACGGTGAGATCGCCCAGGCCCGGTGCGGAAAAGGCGAACCGGGGTTTTTCGTCAAACCGGACCATGGAGGCGTTCAGGATAAAATCCGGAAAGTATGATGACAGGGCCTGTTTGTATTGAATTTCGGCCAGTTCGACGGAAAGGGCGGAAATGGCCCGATTCCGGTTGTTGGTAAGGGCGATCTGCACACAGGCGTCAAGATCAAGGGCGCTGGTGCCGTTGTTTCCGGCCCGGGCGAGGGGTGCGCCGAGCATGACGGCGGCCGTGAAAAGTATCGGCAGAACATATCGTGAAACACGTCGCATATCGTAACACACATCCCGATCCGTTTACTGGGCAGCGTCGCCGGGGAGCAGGGACAGAGGCGGTCTCCTCACATCAACGACGCGTGAGGCGGGCGGAGACGGGTTGGCCCAGGTGGGGGTCCATGTCGGAAGGGTAGGCGCCGCGGGGGTGTCCGTCCTGACCGGGGCTTGCCCATGAGGGGTTCCCCGGACCGACGTATTCCTTTCGGAGTATCGGGTTGCGGAACGAATCAGGCCGGAAACGATGGGCGCGATACCGTAAAAGGCGCTCTATACCATTTGAGGTGTTGCCTGGCAAGACATAATTTCGCCGGTGCCGGGGCAATCGCATGTTCCACGGTGATGCTCCGGATGTCGATGCGCGGCACCGTGTGACATGCGAAGGCATCTCCGGCTTTTCTCCTTTGATAGCCGGAACGGAAACATGCCCATGACAGATGGGTTTGCCCGGTCGACCGGAAAAAATGGCCTTTTCTGCCGAAAGCATCCGTGCTATTAAATTGAAAAACAATTCGTCCGGATTCGACGGACACCTTCTTATTCCCGGAAAACCCGGCAGCACCCTGCGGCGCTGTCGATGGAAAACAAAACGAACGATCGCCGATCCTGATTCGCCGGGGCGAAAACCTTCCGGGTTTTAGCCGCAACGGGTCAGCTTTAGGGAGTCGACCAATGTGTGAAACAAAACAATCCGGCCCGCCGGATCAACGGTGGACCGAGCCCAAGGTCCCTACTCATATCCCCGGCCTCGACATGATCCTGAACGGAGGGGTCCCCAAGGGCGCCATGACCCTGCTTGCCGGGGGCCCCGGCACGGGAAAGACCATGCTGGGCCTTGAGTTTCTTTACCGGGGAGGGCGTTCGGGCCGGCCCGGGGTGCTTCTGACCTTCGAGGAAAAAGATACGGCCCTGCGCCGTTATGCCGCCTGTTTCGGCTGGGACCTGGCTGAGTTGGAACAGCGGAACCTTCTGTCGATCATTCCGGCCCGCATTCAGCCCGAAGCGGTGCTGTCCGGTGATTTCGACCTGAAGGGAATCCTGGGCCTGTTGTCCGCCAGGGTCGAGGCGCTCGGGGCGGAATGCCTGTTTATCGACGCCCCCGACGTGTTCCTTCGCCTTCTCGACAACCTGTCCAAGGAGCGGGCCCAGATTCATGCCGTGTACACATGGCTCCAGGACAGGGGCCTGACCTGCCTGATGAGCGTCAAGGGAGACACCCGGCGCGAATCAATTCATCCGTACGACTTTCTGGAGTACATGGCCGACTGCGTGGTTCATCTGGACCAGCGGGTCGTCGAACAGATTTCCACCCGTCGACTGCGCATCGTCAAATACCGGGGGTCCGATTTCAGCCGGAACGAGTATCCGTTCAGCATCTCGAAAAACGGGGTCTGGATCATCCCGGTTACCCGGGCCAGCCTCCGTCACCGGGCCCTGGGTGAAAACCTGCCCAGCGGGATTCCCGGTCTGGATGATCTTCTGGGCGGCGGGTACCGACGGAATTCCTGCACCCTGATCTCGGGCAGTTCGGGCACCGGCAAGACCACCTTTGTCTGCTCGTTTGCCCGGGCCGTCATCGCTCAGGGGGAGCGCCTGCTTTACCTGAACTTCGAGGAGTCCTGGGACGCCCTGGTCTCCTGCATGATCAGCCCGGGTATCGACCTTGACGCGGCCATGGCGTCGGGCCGTCTTGAGTTTGCGTCGGCCATGCCCGAATCCCAGGGCATCGAGGAGCATCTGATCGAGGCCTTTGGCCTGATCGAGACCTTTGAGCCGAGGCATTTGGTGGTCGACGCCATCTCCGCCTGCCGGCGCATGGGCTCTCGGCACGCGGCCTTCGATTACCTGCTTCGCCTGATCGATCACTGCAAGCAAAAAGGCATCACCGCCCTTCTGACCAACCTCGTGGGCAGCCGCGATGCCGCAGACGAGATCTCCGGCATCGACCTTTCCTCGGTCATCGACACGGTGATCGTGCTGCGCAATCAGGAGGAGGCGGGCCGGTTCGTTCGAAAACTGGCCGTTCTGAAATCACGGGGGCGGGCCCATTCCAACCGGATCCATGAGTTCACCATCAGTGATCGGGGGATCGACTTCCTCAAAGGAGAAGGTGGCGATGACTGATGCCCTGACGACCCATGATACCCGTGAAAAACAGGTGGTGCTGCGTCTTTTTGTCGCGGGCGATGCCCGGAACTCCATGCGCGCCAGGGAAAATCTCCGGCGTTTTCTCGATGAGACCCCGAAACTTCGCTGTGACCTGGAGATCATCGATGTTCTGGTACAACCCGAGGTAATGATCGAGCAGAATGTGTTTCTCACGCCGGCCCTCCAGCGCTTGAAACCGCAGCCGGAGCGATTGATTTACGGAAACCTGGATGATGTGACCACACTGAACGATTTGATCGTGTAAGGAAGACCATGCCCATGGGCTCCAAGCCGTCCTACGAGGAACTCGAACGCCGACTGGCTCACGCCGAGAGCGCCCTTGCGGCGCTTCAGAGCGGTCAGGTGGACACCATCGCCGGCACCGAGGGACACTTGGTGGTCCGGCTGGCCCGGGCCGAAGCCCAGGCAGAACACATCAAAAACATCCTTTTGACCATCCGAAGGGTTCACCAGCTGCTGGCCGCCGAAGACGATCCCCTGCGGCTGATCGAGCGGGTCTGCCGCGTTCTGATTCAATCCCTGGGATATGATAACGCCTGGATCGCCCTTTTGGACAGTGACGCCCGGACGGTAACGGCCTCGGCCTCCGCCGGGTTCGGGGGAAAATTTTCCCCCATGGCCCGTGCCCTTCAAGAGGGCCGGTTCACCCGATGTATGGACCATACGCTTGATTCGGGGGTGCTGGTCGTCGTCGACAATCCGGACGTGCAATGCCCGGATTGTCCCCTGTCCGGGACCTATTCGGAGCGCAGCGGGTTCAGCACCCGGCTGGAGCATGACGGAAGCATCTTCGGCATTCTCTCGGTGTGTGTGTCACCGGATTACGCGCGAAGCGACGAGGAACAGGGTCTGTTTCGCGATCTGGCCGGGGACCTGGCCTTCGCCCTTCACCGTCTTTCCGACGCCCGGAAACTCAAAGACAGCGAAGCGGCCGTCCTGGCAGGCGCCCGCTATCTGGACACCATACTCCGGACCTCGGCCGACGGGTTTATCGTGATCGACGACCAGGGGGTGATCATCGACGCCAATGAGGCCTACGGCGCCATGTCGGGCTATGATCTTACCGAGCTGATCGGCATGACCATCGCCGACCTGGACGCCGACGAAGTCTCGTCGGAGATCCTGGCCCGGGTCCGGCGCATTGTCGAAAACGGCTCCGAACTGTTCGAGGTCTGTCACCGGCGCAAGGACGGCAGCACCTGGCCCGTGGAGGTTTCCGCCTCCTGGCTGGACGAGGAGGGCGCCGGACGGCTGGTCTGTTTCTGCCGGGATCTGACCGAGCGAAAGCAGCGGGAAGAACGCATCGCCCTCTTGGGCCAGATGCTCGACGCCGCCCCGGCCTGCATCACCATCCACGACACCTCCGGACGGTTTGTGTTCGCCAACCGGGAAACCTGGCAGATTCACGGCTACGAGGACGAACGGGACTTTCTGGCCGTCAACCTCCATGATCTGGACGTTCCGGAGAGCGAAGAACTTCTGGACGAACGTTTCCGGCAGATCAGCGAACAGGGCGAGGCCCGTTTCGAGGTCCGTCATTACCGCAAGGACCGATCGATCTTTCCCCTTGAGATTATGGCCAAGCTGATTACCTGGGACGGGCGGCCCGCCGTTTTGAGCATCGCCACCGACATCAGCGAGCGCAAGCAGCGGGAAGATGCGCTGAGGGAAAGCGAGGAACGCTTCCGCCGGATTTACCAGCACATGGGCGTGGGCGTGGCCAAGGTTTCCCTGGATTTCCGGATCGAGCACGCCAACGAGGCGTACTGCCGGATGCTCGGATACAGCCAGGCGGAGATCGCGGGCAGGCATCTCAGGGACATCACCGCGCCCGAGATTCTGGAGGAAAACCTGAAAAAGCAGCGCCTTCTGGCCGAGGGGGCGATTGATCACTACCGCATGGAAAAAACCTTTATCCATAGAAACGGCAAGGAGATTTTCGGCATCCTCGACGCCTCGGCGGTGCGGGACGCGGACCACAAGCCCCTGTATTTTTTCGGCAGCGTGGTGGACATCAGCGACCGGAAACGGGCCGAGGAAGCCCTGCGCCGGAGTGAGAACAGGCTTCAGAAAATCTTCGAGGTTCTGCCCATCGGCCTGTGGTTTGCGGACAAGGACGGCCGGCTGATCCGGGGCAATCCCATGGGGGTGAAAATCTGGGGCGCCGAACCCCATGTCGCGCTGGAAGAATACGGGGTTTTCAAGGCCGTGCGCCTGCCCTCCCGGCAGAAGGTCGAAGCGGAGGACTGGGCCCTTTCCAAAACCATCCGTCACGGGGTCACCATCGTCGACGAGCTTCTGGAGATTGAAGCCTTCGACGGCAGGAAACGCGTCATCTTAAACTACACGGCCCCGGTGCTGGACGAGAGGGGCGATGTGGACGGGGCCATCGTCATCAATCTGGATATCACCGACCGCGTGGCCCTGGAAGACCAGCTCCGCCAGGCCCAGAAAATGGAATCCGTGGGACGGCTTGCCGGCGGGGTGGCCCACGATTTCAACAACATGCTGGGGGTGATCCTGGGTCATGCCGAACTGGCGCTGGACAGTCTGTCCCCCGATGACCCCCTGCGAAACGATCTTTTGGAAATCATGTCGGCGGGCCGCCGTTCCGCCGACATCACCCGGCAGCTTCTGGCCTTTGCCAGCAAACAGACCATCGCTCCCAAAATCATCGATCTCAACCGGGCCATCGAGGGCATGATCCGGATGCTGGGCAGACTCATCGGGGAAAACATCCGCCTGGTCTGGATGCCCGGGAACAGGCTCCGGCCCCTGCGGATGGATCCCGGCCAGATCGACCAGATCCTGGCCAACCTCTGTGTCAACGCCCGGGACGCCATCGACGGCACCGGAACGATCACCATCGAAACCCGCAGTGTATCGATGGCCGAGATGCCCCCGGGGGATCATCCCGGCGCGATTCCGGGCGACTATGTGGCGATCATCGTGCGGGATGACGGTCAGGGCATGGATAAGGACACCCTGGAGCGGCTGTTCGAGCCTTTTTTCACCACCAAGGCTCTGGGCAAGGGAACGGGCCTGGGCCTGTCCACGGTGTACGGCATCGTCCGTCAGAACAAGGGCTTTATCACGGTAGACAGCGAAAAAGGATCGGGCACGGTGTTCAGCATCTATCTTCCGGCCCACGGCGGGCACCTTCCGGAAACGGAGGGCCCGACCCCCGTCGATCTTCCCAGGGCCCGCGGTTCTGAAACCGTTCTTCTGGTCGAAGACGAACGGGCCATCCTGACCATGGCCACGCTGATTCTGCGGAAGCTGGGCTACACGGTGCTGACCGCCTCAGGCCCCCGTGAGGCCCTTGAGCGGTTTTCACATGCTTCGGACACCGTGGATCTTCTGATTACCGATGTGATCATGCCCGGCATGAACGGCAGGGAACTGGCCGACCGCCTGTCAAACATCTTCCCCGGTTTGTCGGTCCTGTTCATGTCCGGCTACACCGCCGACGTCATCGCCGACCACGGGGTGCTCGACGACGGCGTTTCGTTCATCCAGAAACCCTTCTCCCGCAACGACCTGGCCCTCAAAATCCGTGAGGTTCTCGACGGAAAGCCGGGCGGACGGCACTGACGTTTCCGTTAAGATTCCCCATCATCCAAACTGGCTGCGGAAGCGGGCCAGCCCAACGGTGAAGATCAGGCTTCCCAGGGCGGCGATGGCGAGGATCTGCGGCCAGAGCAGGGCAAGACCCGCGCCTTTGAGCAGAATGCCGAACCCGGTGTCGATGTAGTAGTGCAGGGGGGAGACGGCCATGACGGCGCGCATCCAGACGGGCATGGCTTCCGGCGGGGTCCAGGCGCCGGACAAAAACAGCATGGGGATGAAGACCAGTACGGTGATCATGCCCACCTGGGCCAGGTTCCGGGCCAGGGTGGCGATCAGAAGACCCAGGCCCGCCGTGGTGAACACGTAAAGGGCCGTGACGGCGAAGAACAAGGCGAGGCTGCCCGTGAGGGGGACGTGGAAAAGCCCTTTGATGATGAACAGGATACTGATGCCGCAACCGACGAGGATCACTACGGTCATGGAAAGAATCTTGGGCAGCATGATCTCGACGGGGGACAGGGGGGAGACCAGCAGCTGCTCCACGGTGCCCCGTTCTTTTTCCCGGACCATGGCGGCGGCGGGCAGCAGAATGGAGAACAGGGTCACGATGGTCATAAGCTCCGAGAGGGTCATGAACCAGGTGTCGTTCTGGTTGGGGTTGTACCAGACCCGGTGCCGGTCGAGGATCACCGGCAGGTTTCCCCGGCTTAGGCCCTCACGGCCCAGGGCGGTTTCCAGGCCGAAGCCTTCGGTGATCTGACGGGCGTATCCGGCCGCGAGGAATCCCAGGACCGAATTGGTGGTGTCCACCTGAATCTGGACGGCGGCGGGGCGCCCGGCGATGAGGTTCTTTTCGAAATCAGGCGGAATGTCGAGCACCGCCATGGCCTCCCCGTGATCGAGCTTTCGGGCGGCCTCGCCCGGGTGATCGAGCAGGCCGTGGAACCGGAACTCCGGGGGCCGGAACCGTCCGATCAGTTCCCTTGAGGCGGCGCTGCGGTCCTGGTCCAGTACGAACAGGGCGGCGTCTTTGAGCTGCATGCTCACCCCGGCCCCGGCGATGTAGATGTCCGCCGTGAAAGCGTAGACGATGAAGGCGGACAGAATCAGATCCCTGGCCAGCTGGAGAAACTCCTTGCCGGTCATCACCCGGAGACGCCTAAAAAAAATCGACAGGCCTGTTCCGTTCATGTGCGTGTCCTCTTGTGAAAGAAAAAATGCCCCAGGGCCATCAGGCCCGCCGCGTAGACCGAAAGGATCAAAAGATCCTTCCAGAACAGGGACAATCCGGCCCCCTTCATGAAACTCGCCGAGACGATGTTTGTGTAATACATGGCAGGGAGCAGATGGGCCAGGCATTTGGCGCTGGTTTCAAGGGACGCGATGGGAACAAGAACCCCCGAGTACAGCACCGCAGGCACCAGGGTGGTGATGGAGGTGACGATCATGGCGGCGGTCTGGGTCCGGACGAAGACCGAGGCCAGAAGCCCGATGCCGGTGGTGCAGATCACATAGACGAAGGTGGCAAGGATAAAGGCCAGGGGGTCTCCCTTGAACGGCGCGCCGAAGATCCGGGTGGCCAGGATGAACAGGACAAGGGCGTTGACCGACGACAGGGTGATGTAGGGAAAAAGCTTGCCCAGGAGAAATTCGGACCGGCTGACCGTGGACACGTAGATGTTGTAGATCGACCCCGTTTCCTTTTCCCGGACGATGCCGAGAGCCGTGAGAAAGGGCGGCGAGGTCATCAATACCAGCATGATCAGCTTGGGGGAAAGGGACCAGATGCTTTTCACGCTCTGGTTGAAAAGGTAACGGGTTTCCAGGGTGACCGGCGTGAGGCGGGCCTCGACCCGGGACCGTGCAAGCCCCTTTCGGCGGGCGAGACTCTCTGCCGGAATGTCCCGGCCGGCGGCACTGTTGATGGCGATCACATACCCTTTGGTGGTCTGAGCCCGGAAGGGGAAGGTGCCGTCGATCAGGGTCTGGACGGCCACGGCCCGTCCTTCGGTCAGGGTCTTTTCGAAGCCGGGGGGAATGACGACGGCGGCCCGGATCCGCCCCTTGGCGATCAGGGTGTCCAGCTGCCGTTCCCTGCCGCAATACCCCATGAAATCGAAATACCGCGAACCGATGAACCGGTAACCGTAGTCCCGGCTCAGGGCGCTTTTGTCATGGTCCACAATGGTAAAGGGGATGTGTTCCACATCCAGTGACAGGCCGTAGCCCAGAAGCAGCATCATCACCACGGGCACCACGAAGGCCAGGGCGAAGAACACCCGGTCCCGCATGATTTCCAGCCATTCCTTGTGGGCCACCGCCCGGATCCGCCTCAGATTCATGCTTTTTTCTCCTTTTCCAACGCCAGCACCCGGTTCACGAACACATCCTCCATGGACAGGGGCCGCCGCGCGGCCGAGGTCATCCGAAGGCCTTTTGTTTTGAAGAGTCCTTTAATCTTCTCGATGAGGGCCTCCGTGTCATGGGACAGAAGATGGATCTTTTTCCCGTAAAGGGCGGCGCCCTCTATCCCGCCGGCTTCGAGCAGGTCCATGGCGGCGTAGGGCTGATCCGTACCGATCGCCAAAAGTGATCCGGCCGAAATCTCAAGATCCCGCTTCATGGCGGACGGGCCGGCGTCGGCCACCAGACGGCCGTCAAACATCAGGGCCAGGTGATCGCAGTGCTCGGCCTCGCTCATGTAATGGGTGGTGACGAGGATCGCCACCTTGTCTTCCCGGGCCAGGCGGTAAAAGGTGTCCCACAGGCGACGCCGTCCCAGGGGATCCACGCCGGAGGTGGGTTCGTCGAGAAACAGCACCTGGGGCCGGTGAACCAGGGCGCAGCCCAGGGCCAGCCGTTGGCGCATGCCCATGGGCAGGCTTCCGGCCAGGGCCTTTTCGTGCCCGGCCAGTTCGGCCATGTCAAGAACCCAGCGGGCCCGTTCGGCGGCGGTTTTTCGGTCCAGGCCGTAGATGCCCGCATACAGCCGGATGTTTTCCATGACCGTCAGATCCGTGTACAGGGAAAAGGCCTGGGACATGTAACCGATGCGCCGACGGATCTCCTGTCCGGCCCGGCCCATGTCCGCTCCGGCCACCATGCCCCGGCCCGACGAGGGGCTGAGGATGCCGGTCAGCATTTTGATCACCGTGGTCTTTCCGGCCCCGTTGGCGCCCAGAAGACCGAAAATCTCTCCGTAGGCCAGGGAAAAACTCACCCGGTCCACGGCCCGGAAGCCTCCAAAATCCCGAACCAGATCAAGGGCTTCGATGGCGTATCCGTCCGGAGTTTTTGTCACGGTTCCGCAAGACCGCAAGGCCGGATCGGGCAGGCTTTCGTTTTTGTTTTTTGGTGCCGCAGACGGCGGCTGGATCAGATGGACGAACACATCCTCCAGTTCCGGCTCCATCGTGTGGATGTCCCGGACGTCAAGGCCCGACAGGGTTTGGGTGAGGTGCTCGGGGGCGGTCGTTTCGTTCTGGTTGTCCAGAAAGACCCGGAAACGGTTGCCCAGGGTTTCCACCTGACCGTAGCGACGGGTGAGGCGGGCCAGCGCCGCCATGGGCGGTTCGGCGGTCAGGGAGGCCATGATGCCCGGCGCCCGGGCCGTGACCTGATCCGGGTCGCCCTGGGAAAGGGTCCGTCCCTCGTGCATCAACGACACCCGGTGGAACCGTGTGGCCTCTTCCATGTAGGCGGTGGAAACGAGAGCCGTCATGCCCCGCTGCCGGAGGAGAAAGGTGAGAATGGCCCAGAAATCCCGGCGGGACACGGGGTCCACCCCGGTGGTGGGCTCGTCCAGGATGATCAGATCGGGTTCGTGGATCAGGCTGCAGATCAGGCCCAGTTTCTGTTTCATGCCGCCGGACAGGTTTTTCATGGGGCGGTCCCGGAAGGGATCAAGGCGCGTCATGGTAAGAAGGCGGTCCTTGCGGCGTGCAAGATCGTCCTCCGGCACCAGACGCAGCCGGGCGAAAAAATCGATGTTTTCATCGACGGACAGCTCGGGATAAAGGTTCAGCCCCAGGCCCTGGGGCATGAATCCGATGCGGGGTTTGATTTTTTCGGCGGACCGCTCCGAGTCGACCGGAAGGCCGAACACACGGATCAGGCCGGCGTCATAGGTCAGCACCCCGGCTATGGCTTTCATCAGACTGCTTTTTCCGGCGCCGTCCGGGCCGATCAGGCCGTAAATCTCCCCGGGGCGGACCACGAGATCCATGTCCCGAACCGCCGGGGTCCGCCCGTAGGCTTTTTGAAAATGGCTGACCTCGATCAGCGGGGCGCTTTCAGGATGATCATTCATGACGATCACCATCGGGGCCGGACCCAGGGCACGGCCTCGTCCCAGCGAATCAGGGCGTCGGCGGGAATGCCGGGGGAGACGGCGTGGTCGGGGTTGTCGTCCAGATAGATTTTGACGGCATAGACCAGCTTGACCCGTTCATCCGGGGTTTGGACCTCCTTGGGCGTGAATTCGGCCTGGTGGGCGATGAAGCGCACCCTGCCGTCAAAGGGCCGGTCGGGCAGGGCGTCCACGTAGATTCGGGCCGGAAGATCCAGACGGACCGATCCGATGTCCTTTTCAGCCACATAGACTTTGAGATACAGATCATCCAGATCCACCAGGGTGTAAAGGGGCGTGCCGGGAGCCACCACGTCGCCGGGATGGGAAATCCGTGTGGTGATGATCCCTTTGGCCGGAGCGTTGATGGTCAGATCGTCGATCAGGCGGTTCATTTCGTCAAGCACGGCCCGGGCCTGGTCACGCTGGGCCAGGGTGGCCCGAACCTCGGCCTGCCTGGCGGTGATCCGTCTGTCTCCCAAGGCGGCCTGTTCGCGGTTTTTTTCGGCCACGACCAAGGCCGCCCGGGCGATGGAAAGGTCATGCCGGGCCGCCGTCCACGCCAGTTCGGCCTTTTCCCCGGCCTGCCTGCCGATGGAACCGTCGCCGGCGAGAGAAGAAAAACGCCCGGCGTCCCTGGCCGCCTGACGTTCGGCGGCCAGGGCCTTGTCAAGAGACGCCTGTGCATGGGCCGTCCCGGCGTCGGCCTGGGCGATCTGGATTTTGACTTCGTTTTTCAACAGCGCCAGGGCCGCTTCGGCCGCTTCATACCGGGCCGTCGCGGCGGCGGCTGCGGCCCGGGCCTGGTCGGCTTTGGCCGCAAGCTGAGGATCATCGAGCCGGGCCAGGATCTGACCCGAGGCCACCCGATCGCCCTCCCGGGCCATCATGGCGCCGATGCGTCCGGGCATCCGTGTGGCCACCACATGGGTGTCGCCTTCGATACGCCCGTTGGCCAGAATCAGACCCGGGGGCAGGGCACTGTCCCGGACGATGATGGTGATGCCGATGTAGACCAGAATCCCGGTGACCAGAGCGGCGATGATCAGGATAAGATAGCGTTTGTCGACGTGGATCGTCATGGAACCCCCCTTATAGTTCGCCCGTGGCCCGTTTCAGTCTCAGGTCGGCCAGGACGGCGTCATAGACCGCGCTGGTGTGATTGATCCGGCTGGTGAGCCGGGCGGTTTCGGCGTCAAGGACCTCGGTGTTGCTGCCGATGTCCCGGGCGTAGCGGTTTTTCGTGATGGCCAGGTTTTCCTCGGACTGATCCAGGGCCCCTTCGGTGACGGTGATACGCAGTCTTGCCTCCCTGAGGTCAAGAAAGGCCTGACGGACCTGGAGGCTGATCAGGCTTCGGGCGTCGCGGAGCCGATGCTCGGCGGCCAGGCGCTTGCGGTCCTCGGATCGGGCACGATGGCGGATGACGCCCCCGTCAAACAAATCCCAGGACAGCCCCACCGTTCCCATCCAGAAGGTGTCGTCGTCGAGCAGGGTCTGGTCCATACGGCAGAGGCTTCCGCCGATCATAACCTGGGGCAGGGCCGAGGCCCGGATACTGCCGGCCTTGTGGGCAAAGGCCTCTGCCTGGTCGGACAGGCCCCTGAGTTCCGGACGGAGGGAAAGGGCCCGGTCGATCAGGGTCTGGCAGGCCGCCTCGTCCGGATGATCGGGTCCGGGCAGAAGGTCGGCAAGGACAGGCTCTTCGGTGAGGGGCCGTCCCAGCAGGCGGTTGTAGGCGGCGCTTGAAAGATCCACGGCGTTTTTTGCCCGGAGTTCGAGCTGTAGGGCCTGGGCCAGGGCCACCGTGACGGCCAGCACATCGTTTTCGGGCACCAGCCCCTGATCGAAGGCCCTTCGGGTATCCTCGCCATGGGCCGAAAGGGCGGCCACGTTGCTCCGGGTCACGGCCAGGGCGTCCCGCGCACGAAGCACCGCCACATAGGCCTCGGCCACCTGGAGTTTGATATCCTGAACGGTTCGGGCGGCGTCGGCCCGGGTCGCGCGTTCGGCCGAAGCCGATGCCTTGACGGTTCCCGAGATTTTTCCGAAGGTTATCACGGGCACCGAGACACTCAGCCGGGAGGCCAGAACCCGATCGTCCTCGAGCAGGGGAAAGGTCAGGGTCGGAAGCAGGGGCAGGCTGACCGAGGTGGCGGGTCCCTTGTCGAACACGGTGAAGGCCGCTCGGGCGTTCAGCGAGGGATAACGAAGGGCCCGGGCCGCCAGAAGGTCTTCATGGGCCGCCATGACCGTGGCCTCGGCGGATTGGATCCGTCCATCGTGGGCCAGAGCGTCGATCCAGGCGTCTTCGAGTGTTTCGGCCACAGCGGCCAGGGGCGGGCGGATGATCAGAAAGACAAGAACGAAAAACAGACGGTGTTTCATGACAGAGACTCCTTTTTCCGGGCATCTCGTATATCAATTTTCATGCCGGATCGGAGAAAGGGCGGCCGGTGTCGTGAGGGGCGGGTTGACGGGGCGATTGAGGTTTCGGGTTTTGTTTTTTCTTCAACGGTGAGGCGGCGCCTTTTTACAGCGTGTAAAGCCGATCTGTAAAAAGGCGTAGAAAAGGCAATTGACAGGAACGGTCAAAATCTTTTATCTTTTTAGACGTGTTTTGCCGTTTGCCCCATCCACCCGTCATATGACATCAATCAGGTTTTTCGCTTTTTCGTTTCAAAAATCGGCTTTTCGCCGTCACGCCCTTCCGGCACGGAGGAGATTATGGCAGGAAAAATCAAGCAGATGATGGACAAGATTATCGAAAAGAAAACCCAAGGCAACCCCACCCTGGTGATGACCACCAAAACCAAGTTTATTCTCAAGGGGTTGAACCCGGATCAGTTCACGGCGACCTCGCCGGATGACCCGGAGGTGATCACCAAACTTCGGCAGATCGCATCGGAAATGGGCATTGTAATCTGACCCATAACGTTTATTCAACCATTCATGTCTTGATGGAGGTATCCCATGCAACTGATTCAAACCGCCTGTTCCACCTTATCCTCACCGTCCGATGCGGCAAGCGACTTGAAACGTCAGGTGGGGGATGGCGCCGTGCATACCCTGATTTATTTCGCATCGTCGTCGTATGACCATGCCGCGCTGGCCTCGGGGCTCGCCCAGGCCTTTCCGAAGGCGTTCTGCCTGGGCTGTTCCACGTCCGGGGAGATCATCAGCGGGAAGATGCTGAAAAACGCCGTGGTGGCGATGGCCTTTCACGAAGACGCCATCGCGGACATGCATATCGAGGTGCTTGAGCACATCGACCGGACGATCGATGTGGCCCGGGCCTTTGACGGCTTCGAAAAACATTTCGGCCGGTCCATGGGCGTCATGGACCATGAACGCTACGTGGGGCTGATTTTGATGGACGGTCTCAGCCGGGCCGAGGAAGCCCTGATGGACAAAATCGGAGACCTGACCAACGTCACCTTTATCGGCGGTTCGGCCGGGGATGACCTGAAATTTCAGAAAACCTTTGTTTCGGCCCAGGGGAAGACCTATGAACACGCGGCGGTTCTGGCCCTCATGAAACCGTCCTTGCCCTTCGGGTTCATCAAAACCCAGAGTTTCACGGTCACTGAAAAGACCCTGACGGTCACAAGGTCCAACCCTGCGGAACGTGAAGTTCTGGAATTCGACGGCAAGCCGGCGGCCCAGGCTTACGCCGACGCCCTGGGCGAAACCGTCACGGGCCTCGAAGACCGTTTTATGGTCAACCCCCTGGGGCTTCTGGCGGGCGGTGTCCCCTTTGTCCGGAGCCCCCAGCAGATCAAAGACGGCCATGTGGTGTTTTATTGCAACATGATGGAAGGCATGGAGCTGGCCGTGCTGGAGTCCACGGACATCGTCCGGGAAACGCAAGCGGCCCTCCGTGAAAAAGAAAGGGACATGGGGACGATTCGCGGCATTATCAATTTCAACTGCATCCTTCGGACCCTTGATCTTGAAAAACGGGGGCAGAGTCAGGCCTACGCCGACGTGTTCAAACACATCCCCACCGTTGGGTTCAGCACCTACGGTGAAGCTTTCATCGGTCACATCAATCAGACCGCCACCATGCTGGTCTTCGGGTGATGGGGGACAGTCGTTCTAGAACGGGGACAGGACGCCGCCGGTGAGCCAGGCGTCGATGCCGGTGAGGATCCGGTCCAGGGGCTGGTAGCCCTGGTTGAGGACCCGGCATTGGTTTGAATCCTTGAGAATCAGGGCCGGGTAACCGAGAACCCCCGCCTGCCGGGCGTTACCAAAATCCCGCCGGGTTTCTTCGATGACGGCCTCGGCGTGAAACAGATCGAAAAAGGTTTTGGGGCCGATCCCCAGGGTTTGGGCCTCGTCGGCCAGGCAGTCGGGATCGTTGATGTTTTTCATGGACAGGTAAAAGGCCCGGTGAAGTGCGGCATAGTAGTCAAAGGCCAGGTCCGGGTCCACGGTTCGGACGGCGACCACGGCCCTGCAGGGCGGCTCGGAATTGTAGTCCCCGTCGGGCAGCTCGTCGATGCGGTCAAGGGCGATGGTCCGGCCGGTGCGCCGGACCACCGCAGACCAGTTGTCGCGGAGCAGGGTTTTGATTTTTTCGCAGACCGGAATGGACGCGTCAACCCGGAGACCCCCCATGATCATGGAAAAACGCACCCGGTCCCCAAAAGTTTCCCGGACCGTTTCGAACACCTCGCCGAAGCCGTAACACCATGCGCACAGAGGGTCTCCGGCATAGATGATCTGTCTATCCACCGATCAGCCCCTCAATCTTTTCGATGACCTCCTCGGGGCTTTGGGCGATGACCATGCCCTGGTTGGTCATCAGGACCGCCAGGTCGGAGCCTGAGTCAAAACCGAACAGGATCAGGGGTTTTCCGCATTTGACGGACAGGGCGATTTCCGACAGGGTTCCGGCGCCGCCGGGGCAGGCCACCACCACGTCGCTGGACAGGATGTTGATGGTGTTTCGGGCGTGGCCCATGCCGGTGACGATGGGAATGCGAATGTACTGGGAGGCTCCTTCGGTCCCGCTGTCCGGCAGGATTCCCACGGTGATGCCGCCCTTTTCAAAGGCCCCTTTGGCCGTGGCCTCCATGATGCCGGTGCACCGTCCGCCGTTGAGCAGAACCCAGCCCTTTTCCGCGATGAGTCCCCCGAGCGTTTCAGCCTTGGCCAGGGTGTCGAAGTCCGCGTTCCCCCCGCCCATGACGCCGATGATTGGTGTTCGTTTCATTTTTTCCCCTGAAATGTGTTTGATTTAATCGGGGCACTTGTTATAATCACCCCGTTTTTTTGACCATGACGATACATCGAATTCCAGGATTCTTCAAGCCGGGAAGCGCAATCCCCCCTTTTTTTCATCGCGTCGGGAGCGTCCGGCGGAACCGTGGTGTGAAAGGGCGGCAACGTCAAACCCATGAAAAAAGTGAGCATTAAAGTTGGCCGGAACGATCTGTGCCCCTGCGGCAGCGGATTGAAATACAAGAAATGCTGTGAAGGCAGGGAGACTCCCATACCCGTGAATCTGGACGCCTACTACCGGAAAAAATACGACATCCGTCTGAAAAAGGACAGGGACATCGAAGGGATCCGAAAAGCCGGGGCCCTTGTGGTTGAAACTCACAAGCGCGCGGCGGAAATGATCAGGCCGGGCATCAGCACCGATGAGATCAACGCCTTTGTCCACGACTTTACCGTCAGCCGCGGCGCCGTGCCCGCTCCCCTCAACTACAAAGGCTATCCCAAAAGCGTCTGCGTATCCGTCAACGACGTGATCTGCCACGGCATTCCCGGGGACCAGATTCTTGAAGACGGCGACATCGTCAACATCGACATCACCTCGATCCTTGACGGCTACTATGCCGACGCCAACCAGACCCTGTTCGTGGGGACGCCCGGTCCCGACGCAAAAAAAATCGTGGGCGTGGCCCGTGAATGCCTCAAGGCCGGTCTTGACATGGTCAAGCCGGGCAATACCATCGGCGATATCGGCTGGGCCATCCAGACCCTGGCCGAAGCCGAAGGCTGCTCGGTGGTCCGGGAATTCATCGGCCACGGGGTGGGCCTGGACTTCCACGAAGCCCCCCAGGTGCCCCACTTCGGCAAGCGTCACAAGGGCATTCCCATGGTACCCGGCATGGTCTTTACCGTGGAACCCATGATCAACCTCGGCGGAGCCCGCCTCTACATCCTCGACGACCAGTGGACCGCCGTCACCGCCGACGGGTCTCTGTCCGCCCAGTTCGAGGAAACCATCGTCGTCACCGACGACGGCTACGAAAGCCTGACACCGCTGGGGCTCTGGTAGCGATTTCCAGGGATGACGCACAACGCAGACACGAAGTGAAGCTTTAGCGCTAAATCGGACGTTTTACGAAGCCGTCAAACGCTACACTGTGGCCGTCGGATTGCCGGTGTATTTGAACTGGCCCTTGCCCAGAATGTCGTGGAGGTGCAGGACGCCCAGGATCACGTTGTCCTGATCCGTGACGGGCAGCACGGTGATCTGGTGGGCTTCCATCAGGTTCAGGGCGTCGTAGACCGGGCTGCCTGCGGCAATGCGTTTGGGATTTTGGGTCATCACGCCGGTGACGGGAAGGGCGTGATCCAGGGCCTTGCGGGCCGAAAGGTGCCGGACGTCGCCGTCGGTCAGGACGCCTTTGAGGGTTAGGGCCGGTCCCGAAACGAGGACGATGCCCAGCCGCAGGCGGTCCATCACGGAAAGGGCCTCGGCCACCGTGGCGGTTTCGCAGACCAGGGGGGTTTTGTCCGAGGCGATCATCAGCTCGTCCACGGTGCACGACAGGCGCTGACCCAGGCGGCCGCCGGGGTGGAATTTCCGGAAATCGGTGGACTTGAACTGCTTGAGATTGATCAGCACCACGGAAAGGGCATCGCCCATGGCCAGGAGGGCCGTGGTGCTCGAGGTGGGTGCCAGGCCCAGAGGGCAGGCCTCCTTTGCAACGCCCACGTCGATGAAAAGGTCTGCCTGACTGGCCAGGGTCGATTGGGGTCGTCCCGTGAAGGCGACGATGGGGCAGCCCGCCTCCCGGACGCTGGGCAGGAGGATGTTCAGCTCTTCGGTTTCCCCGCTGTTGGACAGGGCGATGAAAATGTCCTCCGGGCCGAGCATGCCCAGATCGCCGTGCATGGCTTCCACAGGATGAAGGAAAAAGGCCCGGGTTCCGGTGCTGTTCATGGTGGCGGCAATTTTGCGGCCGATCAGACCGGATTTTCCGATTCCGGCGAACACGACCCGGCCCTTGCAGGCCGCGATCTGTTCGGCCAGGCGGACGAACCTCTCGTCCAGGCGGGGAATCAGGTCTAAAATGGCGTTTGCTTCAAGCGTGAGAACCTCGGCGGCCTGGTCGAGAATCATGGGCGCGTTTCCTTGCAATTGGGGGTTGTCCGTCATGGGTCCCGATACGGGACCGTCATGTCGGCTTAATTTTTCAGGTCCCGGCATAAAAATCAAGATAAAATCCCACAAAGCGGTCGGTCAGGGTATTTTGGGTTTGACAACGATCAAACAATTCTATTATAAGTATCAGGTTAATTTTTTACAGCATGATCATATTGTTTATATAATCAGGCTCATTATCCATACCTGATAGAGGAGTGTGTCAGATGCTTTGTACTACGGTAAGAAATGGTGTCGAATGTCCGTTCATGACCAAGGACGGCTGTTCCTATGAAGGCAATGTCTGCAAGCCCATCGTTCCCCAGTGTGAGGGGTGTGCACGGATTATCGAATATGCGTCGCGACAGTACTGCCAGTCCCAGCCCGACCCCGCAGCCAAATGGCGTCTGGGCAACTGCAACCTGGCCACCCACGTGAGCAACGTGAAGGTTGAGGAAAAACAGAAGATCAACCCCATCAAGGCGTCCAAACGCGGACACAAATAAGGGGCGACCGTGTCGGCGCCTTTTCAGGATGGGCACAACGCCCAGGCCTGAAGTCTGTGCCGTTGTCCGGTTGGTAGACCTGATTTTTGACCCCTGTTCCATAAGAACGGGGGTTTTTTTTACTGTGCCTCTGCCGTATGGCCGTTCCTCACGGCAAAGCGTCGAATCGTTAATTAATTTTGGATCCCTGGCCGGGCCTTTCGGGCGTTATGGCCAGATAAACGACACAAGGAGACACATATGAACGAATTGGCCAAACAACTGAATGACGACATCCTCGCCGGTAACCCCAAAACCTTCGAGATGCTTTCCAGTGTGGGGCAAAATCTGTTTTTCCCCAAGGGGATTCTGAGCCAGTCCGCCGAGGCCAAGCAGAAGGCCCATAAACTCAACGCCACCATCGGGATCGCCAAGGAAGAAGGGAAAATCATGTTTCTTCCCTCGGTGATGGATGCCATCGACATGGGGTCCATTCCCCCCGAGGAATCCCTGACCTACGCCCCGTCGTTCGGGATCCCGGCCCTGCGCCAGGCCTGGAAGGACGCCCAGTACGAAAAGAATCCGTCCCTTGCCGGCAAGACCACCAGCCTGCCCGTGGTGACCTGCGGCATCACCCACGCCATCAGCGTGGTGGCTGATGTGTGGGCCAATCCGGGCGATGTGGTGATTCTGCCGGACATGATGTGGGGCAACTACAACATGATCTTAAGCGTCAGAAACGGCGTCGTGATCAGCAAATACAAGCTGTTTTCCGATCAGGGCGGCTACAACCTCGAGGCTTTCGAAGCCAAGGTCCGGGAAGAGGCTTCCAAGCGGGACAAGATCATCGTCCTTTTGAACTTTCCCCAGAACCCCACCGGTTACACGGCCACCCATGACGAAGGCCGGAAGATCGCCGATATTCTCACCCGGGTCGCCGAGGGCGGCACCAAGGTGATCGCGGTGACCGACGACGCCTATTTCGGGCTTTTTTTCGAAGACGATGCCATGAAGGAATCGATTTTCACCCAGCTGTGCGACCGCCATGAAAACCTTCTGGCCGTCAAACTCGACGGCGCCACCAAAGAAAATTACGTCTGGGGGCTGCGGGTGGGCTTCATCACCTACGGCACGAAAATCGCCGGAAATCCCGTTCCCGTCTACGAGGCCCTGGAAAAGAAAACCGCCGGATGCGTGCGCGGCAACATCTCCAACTGCTCGCACCTGGGCCAGACCATCGTGCTCAAATCCATGAAAGATCCCCGCTACCAGGCGGAAAAAGAGGAAAAGTTCAACACCCTCAAAGCCCGGGCCAATCGGGTCAAAGAGGTGCTGAAAAACCCCAAATACAAGGATGCCTGGGACGTTTACCCCTTCAATTCCGGGTACTTCATGTGTATCCGCCTCAAGAACGTGGATGCGGAAACCTTGAGGGTTCATCTGCTTGACAACTACGGTGTGGGTCTGATCGCCCTGGGCGAGCGGGACCTGCGCGTGGCGTTCTCCTGCCTTGATCTTGACGATGTCGAGGTTCTGTTCGACACGGTGCTTCAGGGTGTGAAAGACCTGTCCTGAAAGGTGGGTTCCCGGCGCCGGCACGGTGCCGGGAACCTTTTTTTCATGCACCCCGACATCCGCGGCTCGCGGGCTCACGACTCGAATGCAGGGGAGGGACAGACGGTTGTTTTTCCGAAGAAAACGGTCCGGTGAAAACGCAAAACGAAGCACGTCGGATCTGGTCGACGTGGGCAAATGGATGTCCTATTTTGTCCTGATCGGGCTGGTGGCCGGGCTGGGTTCCGTGGCGTTTCACTACCTCTGCGAACTGGGCATGCATGTGTTCATGGATCTTCTGGCCGGTTTTCGTCCCGATCCCCCCGCCGGTGAGCATCGCCTGATCCCGCCGTCGAACACGCCCTTCAATCCGTATATCCTGATGCTTCTTCCCGCTTTGGGCGGCCTGATCAGCGGTCTTCTGGTCTACACCTTCGCTCCCGAAGCCGAAGGCCACGGCACCGATGCGGCCATCGACGCCTACCACAACAAGAACGGGGTGATCCGGGGACGGGTGCCCTTCGTGAAAACCCTGGCCTCTGCCGTGACCCTGACCAGCGGCGGTTCCGGCGGCCGTGAAGGCCCCATCGCCCAGATCGGGGCGGGGTTCGGTTCGTTTCTGGCCACCCGGCTCAAGGTGTCGGACCGGGAACGGCGCATCATGATGGCCGCCGGGGTCGGCGCCGGGGTCGGCAGTATCTTCCGGGCTCCCCTGGCCGGGGCCCTGTTCGCCGCCGAGGTGCTGTACCGTGATCCCGAATTTGAATCGGAGGTGATCATCCCCGCCGGGATCGCGTCGGTCATCGCCTATTGCGTGTTCTGTCTGGTCTACGGCTGGGGCTCCCTGTTCCACGCCCCGAATTTTGTGTTCCAGAACCCCCTGGAACTCGGGCCCTATCTGGTGCTGGCCCTGGTGCTGGTTCTGACCGGCATCCTTTATATCAAGGTCTTTTACGGCATCACCCGTCTTTTCAAGAAACTCCCCATGCCGAGCGCCCTCAAACCGGCCCTGGGCGGACTTTTCACGGGAATCATCGGTTTTTTTTTCTGCGGGGCACTGCTTCACGTCTCGCCCCTGGCCTTCGGCTATGGTGCGGTGCAAAAAGCCCTGAACTGTGAGGTCGGCATCGTGGCCCTTCTGGCCCTGGCCTTCGGAAAAATCCTGACCACCTCCTTTTCCATCGGCTCCGGGGGCAGCGGCGGCGTCTTCGGTCCGTCCATCGTCATCGGCGGCGCGTTGGGCGGGGCTGTGGGCAAGCTGTTCAACACGGTGATGCCCCAGGTGGTCACCGAACCGTCGGCCTTTGTCATCGTGGGCATGGCCGGGTTTTTCACCGCCGTGTCCAACACGCCGATTTCCACCATCATCTTCGTCAGCGAGATGACCAATTCCTATCGGCTGCTGCTGCCCAGTCTGCTGGTCTGCTCCGTGGCCTACCTTTTGTCCCAGAAATGGACGATTTTTGAAAACCAGGTGAAAAGCAAGGTGGATTCGGCGGCCCACGCCGGGGAATTTATGGTGGATATCCTCCAGAAAATCAAGGTCCGGGACCTTAACGTCCTGATCCGGCCCGCCACCTGTGTCCCCAAGGACATGCCCTTTTCCAAGTTCAAGGTGTTCTTTTCGGAAACCAAGCAGCATTACTTCCCGGTCACGGATGAACACGAACGCCTGGTGGGCATCTTTTCCTCAACAGATATAAGGTCGGTGATTTTTTCAAAGGAAATCGAACCCCTGATCGTCATGATGGATCTGGCCACCACGGACATCATCGTCACCACCCCCACCGAAGACCTGAACACCGTGCTCCAGAAATTCACCACCCGGAACATCGACAGCCTCCCCGTGGTCAAGGACGAAGATCACGGCGTCCTCCTCGGCATGCTCGACCGCCGTGCCGTCATCGCCACCTACAACCGGCAGATTGAACGTCTGAAAAATTCCTGATGGGCCTGATGGATGAGGCCTCGCCCATCACGTAGGGGCGCACGGCGTGCGCCCTCTGTCTTAAACGACCCTCCGGGGGCAAACTTTTGAAAAGTTTGACAAACGGGTTTTTGGTTTTCTCACGGAGACATAAAGGCACAGAGGAAAATGAAAATGGGTGACCGGGCAAAGCCCGGGGAAAAAGCGTCCTTGATGTTTGACCTACCATTCAAATAGTTTCTCCCGTGCACACCGCTCCCCCGAAACGCCCGACCCTCGTAGATCGGGTTGAGGGACGAAACCCGACAAATGTCTAAAACGACGATCGCGTTCACAGGAAAACAATGCAAAGCCGTGAATCAGGAGGGCCTGTTGTCGATCAGCGACAGAAGCTCACGCGGGTGCGATAGAAGAAACGCCGCCCCGCTGCGTCGCAGTTCGGCCTCGTCCCGGAACCCCCAGAGAACGCCCACCGGAAGCATGCCGGCCGACAGGGCGGTTGTCATGTCCACGGCGGTGTCGCCCAGGTACAGGATGCGGCCGGGATCGATCCCCAAGCGCTCTGCGATCTCCAGGGCCCCCCTGGGATCGGGCTTTTTGGGGACCGTGTCCCGCTGGCCGAGCACAGGGTGGAAGGGGATGTCCGGAAAGAACATCGCGATGTTTTTAAGGGTCAGGTCATGGGGCTTGTTGGACAAGACCGCAAGGGGCAGGCCGCGGGCGGTCAGAGCGTCGAGCAGATCGGTGATGCCGGGATAGGGCCGGGCATATTCACCGCAGACGTCCCGGTAAAGGGAGAGGTAGTCCTCAAGGCATCGGCGGACGGTGCCCGGCTCGGCCGCCTCGCCCAAGGCCCGTTTGATCAGCACTTCAGCCCCGTCGCCCACCAGATGGCGGTAGCGGTCGATCGGGTGGGTGGGAAACCCGTGTCTGTCAAGGACCCGGTTGCACAGATCCCCCAGTTCGAACAGGGTGTCCAGAAGGGTGCCGTCCAGGTCGAACACAACGGCGTTGTAGGGGGAAAAAGCCATGGCGCGTGATCCTTTCAGTGCGGGTCGTAATCCACCTTGAGCAGAAACAGTCCCTGGGGCGGTGCCGTGGCGCCGGCCCGTTTCCGGTCCCTGGCCGCAATCACGTCCCTGAACTCGTCAGGGCTCAGCTTGCCAAGACCCGCGTCGACCAGGGTGCCCACGATGTTCCGCACCATAAATTTCAAAAACCCGTTGCCGCTGACCTCCACCGTCACCCATTCGCTGTCCCGCAGCACAGAGGCCCGGCTGATGCGCCGGACCGTGCTTTCCCGGGGGCTTCCCGTGCCTTCGAAGGATTTGTAATCCATTTCCCCCACCAGGTGGTCGGCCGCCGCCTGCATGGCGGGAACATCGAGGGGGCGGTGAATGTGCCAGTGGTAATGCCGCCCGACGGCCCGGGGAACGGGGTCATTGAGAATAAGGTAGCGGTAGGTTTTGCCTTTGGCGCTGAACCTGGCGTGAAAGGACGCGTCCACCGTCCGGCATTCGCGGATCACGATGCCGCCGGGCAGCATCTGGTTGAGGGCCAGCCGGAATTGGTTGGCGCTGATCCGGGTGTCGCAGGAAAAATGGGCCACCTGGCCCAGGGCGTGGACCCCCGCATCGGTCCGCCCCGACCCGTGAACGATGATGTCCTTTTGGGTCATGGTGCGAAGCACGCGCTGGATCTCGTCCTGGATGGTGGGAAGGTCCGGTTGAATCTGCCAGCCGTGGAAGGCGCTTCCGTCGTATTCGATGATGAGTTTGAAATGCGTGGGCATGAATCAGGGGATGCAGTTCGTCACAGACGGTTGCAGGACACGTTGGCCAGCTGATCTTCCAGGTAGTCGTTGATCAGATGGGCGAAATCGTCGCTGGTGTATCGGGACTTGCAGGACCTGCAGGTCAGAAAGACGCTCTTTCAGGTTCGGCGAAGAAAAAGCTCGCCGCTGCATTTGGGGCAGGTGATGCCGGATGACATGGATAGCATGGGTCACATCCTGTTCGTTAAACATTAATATTGTGAACATCTATAGACGGTTGCCGTAAAAATGACAAGTCCGAATATCTATATCGGCAGGAACATGACAAAAATGAACAGGGCATGGTGGATATTTTGGCCGGGTTCTGCTAAAGAGTGGCGAAAAAGGGGCAGAGGACCGATACGATGACGATGATGCGTTTACAGAAATTTCTTTCCGCCGCCGGGGTGTGTTCACGGCGAAAAGGGGAAGAGCTGATCGCCCGGGGGGACGTCCGGGTCAACGGGGCCGTGGTGACCACCCCCGGCACCCAGGTGGATGCGGCAAAGGACACGGTGGCCGTGCGGGGCCGGGTGGTCCGCATCAAAGAAGAGACCGTTTACCTCGCCCTCCACAAACCCGTGAACGTGGAAAGTTCCTGCCGGAAGCGCCATGACCCCATCGTGCTCGATTTCATCGACCTGCCCCAACGGCTTTACCCGGTTGGCCGTCTGGACAAGGATTCCGAAGGCCTGATTCTTCTGACCAACGACGGCAGGATTCACCACCTTCTGTCCCACCCCTCCTTCGAACACGAAAAGGAATACCGGGTCACCGTGAAAAACACCCTGAGCGACGAAGACCTCCGGGCCATGGCCGCGGGCATGACCCTGCCCGAGTTCGTCACCCGCCCCTGCATTGTCACCCGCCTTGACCGCAACGCCTTTACCATCATCCTCAAGGAAGGAAAAAACCGCCAGATCCGCCGCATGGTCGAAGCCCGCGGCAACACCGTCGTCACCCTCAAACGCATCCGCATCGCCCACATCCGCCTCGGCACCCTCAAACCCGGCCGGTGGCGTCATCTGACCGAGACGGAGATAAAAAAACTGGGGATTCATTCCGGTTCGTAGAGACGCACGGCCGGGAGACGCACGGCCGTGCGTCTCTACGCATTGCGGTGCCGTGAAATAAATGGGAATGAATCCGACGGCAATAAACACCGAAGGAAATGGAAATGTTCGATAAACCGGGTAAATACAAAAACACATACCGTGTCCCCTCCGCGCGATTAACGGGATGGGATTATGCCAGGCAGGGAGCATATTTTATAACCATCTGCACAGAAGGACGCCGTTATCTGTTCGGAGATATCAACGGCCATGACATGGTATTGTCTGAAATGGGTGCCATTGCCTTGGATGAATGGAAAAAATCATTTGAAATCCGTCAGGAATTATTTTGTGATGCCTATGTCATCATGCCGAATCATATCCATGGTCTTGTGCGGATCATGCATGCCGATGCCGGTGATTCCGGTGTAGAGACGCACGGCCGTGCGTCTCTACACGGCCGTGCGTCTCTACACGGCCGTGCGTCTCTGCGTGGCGGTGCGCCTCTGCGTGGCCGGGAGACGCACAACCGTGCGTCTCTACAATATGTTCCAACGTCACATCATGGCGTGGCGTATCGATCCCCCAAATCGATTTCGTCGTTTGTTGCCGGTTTCAAATCATCGGTTACAAAACGAATCAATACATTCCGGGGAACCCCGGGACAGGCAATCTGGCAGACCCGGTTTCATGATCATATTATCCGCAGCGAAAACGAATATCTGAATATCAGACAATATATTGAAACCAATATTGATGGCTGGGCAAAGGATACATTATACAGTGGGTGATCATTACAGGAATGATGGCCTGGGTGAGAAACGAATCACACATAAAATCAACCCGCACCCGCACCCGAAAATGATGTAGAGGCGTACGGACGCGCGTCTCCACCATGGTCGGGAGACGGACGGACGTGTGTTTCCCCAGGGCCGCTAGTTGTGTTTGTCTTACCTTTTTTGACGTTTCGACAACAAAGGACAGCACGGGAACAAAGAACAAGGTCAAGACGGTCGAAAACAAAAA